>SFBI01000146.1 GCA_007095845.1 Microcystis aeruginosa Ma_MB_S_20031200_S102 | reverse complement strand
ATGAAGGTAACATTTTAAAATTTTGAGTGGTTGTCCTAACCACTCTATTTCTTTAGGGGGTCGTTTGGCTAGACCCCCCGCTCTATCTAGCTTGTAGCCCCTCTGTCACCCCTTGAACCAGGAAGTACACTGCTGCAAAAACTAAGCCAATGCCAATGAGAATTTGCAAAATGCCGTTGTAAGGCCCAGGTAGAAAGCCTGTAGCGCTCCGAATCGAATCGCGGACAGGTCGAATCATCGCACCCACCAGGTCAAAATCGTCCACGCTTAGATCACTGTCGCCTAAGAAAAGGTTGGCAGAAGCCCGACTGAGGAATTCCAGGGGATGAAATAAGATCTCTAGGGGGAAAAAGATCAGCGCCGCAAGGAGATTGAACAGATCCAGCACAGTGGATGCGGCAAAGGCTTGTTTAAACTCTTCCTTGCTGCCTCCTACAAAGCCTAAACTAGCAATGCCATTGGTAATAGAGGTACCAATATTGGAACCCATAATCATGGGAATTGCGATGGGGACGGGCAAACCGCCCGCGACTAGACCGACAATAATTGAGGTTGTGGCACTGGAGGACTGCACTAAGGCGGTGGAAATAATCCCGACCACAAGCCCCACAAATGGGTTTTCGGCAAAGGCAAAAAGCTGCTGTGCCTCATCGCCAAAAGTGGTTCTAAAGCCTCTGCTAACAACTCCAATACCGACAAGCAGTAGGTAAACCAAAGCAAAAACAGCCAGCCAGGAAAGAAATGTTTTTCTTCTGCTCGCCGTTGGTGATAGAGAGGGTTTAAGCAATGGATCGCTCATAAGAAAAAGAACCCCTGTATTGTTATCAATTAAAATGTCCTATTTGTGGGCGTTGAGTGACTTGCCCAGCTCGTGTCAGATTTATACACTCGCAAAAGTTGCCTTCTCCGATTGCAACTTTTCGAGCATTCTCCCATAGCAAGGTTAAGAACACTTCTGTGGCAAGGTTAAGAAAACAGATAGCTGGTCTTTCTTTTTAAGAGCAACGTTGACCTTCAATTCTCATTTTGAAACGATTTTGCGTTGTTTCAGCGATCTAGAGATTCGTTAAGAATTATTAACCCCTCTAGGTGCAAGGGTTTTAATGTCATGAAACCTTAAAATGAGAATTGCTGGTAAATTTAAGCAATGGTTGACAAAATACTATTTATGCGATAATATGTACGGCGGTCGCCGAGTTAAGAATGGCTGTCTGATAGGTTAATATTGATTTTATGGAGGATTTTGAAACATGGACAATATGACCCAAGCTGATACTTCTATAGTTAAGGTTTACGATCATCACTACGCATCTAATAGCATCGTGGAAAAGGAATGGACTGAACTAAACTCTTACTCGCGTCTACACAACACTTTAAAAGTTATTAAAGATCATCAATTTGACTCAACAATTGATGTGGGTGCTGGTGATGGCATGGTATTACAAAGATTAAGTCAATCAGAGAAATTTGGGAACCTCAATGCTGTGGAAATTTCAGAGGCTGCAGCAGAAACAATCAAATCTCTCCCTATCCCTCAGCTAAAAGAAGTTAAGACCTTTGATGGCTATAATATCCCTTTTCAATCTAATGCTTTTGATCTAGCCACTTGTTATCATGTAATAGAGCATGTAGAACACCCACGACTATTACTCAGAGAAATAGCCCGCATTAGTCGCTATCAAGTGTTTGAAATTCCCTTAGATTATTATCCTGGCATTGATTCAAATATCGACAGATTAATGGCCTATGGACACATTTCCGTATACACACCTTCTCTATTTAGATTTCTGTTAAAATCGGAAGGATTTTCTATTATTAGCGAGCATTTGAGTAATACTTCTTGGCAGGCTCAAAAGTTTATGATCACTCATTCTAAGAAATCTATTAATAAAGATTTGAGGATTTTCAAAGCGCAATTGTCAAATCTCAAGAGAAACCTTGTCAGGTTGTTTGCGTCTCAACAATATAATCAAGAGTTCTCCTATAATGCTTACACTTGTTTTTGTGAATTTAAAGCAAAACCAAAGATTGGTTATGATCAGGTCAATTTATGGTAGAAAAGGCAGCAAATTTGAACCAAATTACTATCTGTCCAGCAATGCTCTAAAGTTGATAAATATCAATCTAACAAAAACTCAAAGCCTTGCTGTACAAGCTCTACAAGCATGAGTTGTTAATATTTTCACATGACAGATTCGGTAGAGCCACACTTTTTAGCTTAGGTCAGACATTTTGGCAGATGTGAATAAGCGGAGAGTGATAAAAAGTTATTTTATCTAGTTTAGCGAGATAGTTTTCTCCAGTGAAACATTAATAAATTTTCAGGAAACTAAATGGCTCTTCTGGTTTCTATGTGGAAACGGGGTCTATACTGATAGTTTCGGCTCTTAATTGATTAGTTCGCTCTAGATCAAAAATAATTGACAAAAATCACTAAATGCCTTTCTATATAAGGGTTCCATCCCTTATAACCCCTGTCCATTGCATAACAGAAACCCAAGAACCATAGTTTCTTCAGCAAAATAGTCCTAAAAGTCTTTCCCAGTAAACATTTCATGGTTTTATAGTCATTTCAAATAAGTGTGAGACGAGGGAAAAATAAGGTAAAATAAACAGAAACGAGCAACCCATGCAGAAAAATGTCTTATAGCCTAGACTTGAGAAAAAAAGTAATCGATTATGTAGAGAATGGGGGAAGCATAACCAAAGCTGCCGCTCTATTTAATATAGGAAGAGCCACGATATATATATCGCTCTTCTGGGAGTCTGGCAAAAGTCTTACAGTCTCTAAACGCTAGCTCTCTTATGGGGTAAGCCTTCAAGCGAGTGCTAACTAACAGAAACCCGAAATTTGAGTTTTTATTAGAAAAAAAGTTAGCGATCACTTGTCAACCAAGGGTTTCAGAACCTAGATTAGTTTAGGGATTTCCGAAAGTTCCAAGCGATATAGGGGTTCTCATACCTGTGTGGCACAATTAAACCTTTGCTGATTAAGCTTTTCAACATCGATAATGTACCTATTGCGAACAGGAAACGCCATAGATGGGTAGCTAGGGAAAAACTGGGAGCAACAATCGCCAAATGTCTTTCTTTATAAGGGTTACATCCCTTATAACCCCCGTCCATTGCATAACACAAACCGAAGAACTATACTATGAAGTAATAGTTGACATCAGATACACCTTTTTGCTATTCTGTGTTTGCCAACCTTGATGAGTGTCAAAGAATATGCACATAGTCTCTCCTTTAAGCGGTAGTGCTAACCTTGTTTTACGAGAAACTATAGAAGTTGAGGCACTCATCAAACTGTATAGCAGATGTTGTGGGTTTGATATTAGTTCGGAATTTCTTGATTTAGAGACGATTAATTTTTACCACTGTCTTGAATCAGAGCTTTATTTTTTCTTTCCGATAATAACAGGATCAGAGAGTTTTTATGAGAAACTACAGGTACTTGATTGGTATTACGCAGAGGAAAAAAATGAGTATGATTATGCTAAACAATTTATCAAACCTTCCGATTTTGTCTTAGAAATTGGCTGTGGAAGAGGAGCTTTTGCTCAAAAGATAGATAGCAAAAACTATACAGGTCTTGAATTCACTCAGAAAGCAAAAGACTTAGCTAAGGGTGGTGTTAACATAATCCGTGAATCAGTTCAAGATCACGCTGTTTACTTACCCCAAAAATATGATGTAGTTTGTGCTTTTCAAGTGCTAGAACACATAGGAGATGTTCACTCTTTTATAAAATCTAGCATTGCCTGCCTGAAACCAGGGGGAATTTTGGTATTCTCAGTTCCCAGTTATGATTCGTTTAGCAAATATGTATCCAACTCTTTTCTTGATATGCTACCTCATCATATTATTCGGTGGACTGATACAAGCTTAAAAAATCTAACGAAATACTTTACCATTGAAAATCTAGAAATTTGGCATGAACCATTAAAAGAAGTTCACAAATTATTTCATGCGACAACTATTGTCAAATTAGCATTGTTTAAGTTTCTTGAAAAAGATATAAGAAACATCGATTTTGGCATTATTTATAAAGTCCTAGATGTAGTTAGCAGAATGATAGGAAAGATTTTTGCTAAAGGTTTAATTTCTTCCCAGTTTATTTCCTCGAGAAATATCTGTGGTGAGTGTTTATTGTAAAATTTAGATAGATAACTTATAATTTTTGACGAATTGCCAACGAATATAACAAGCTAATGAAACTCTTAAATTTTGGCTGTGGCTCTACTTTTCATCCCGCTTGGGTGAATATCGATATAATTTCATCTTCACCGGAAGTTAGAGAATATGATATTCGTAAAAACTTGCCCTACCCAGATGCTGAATTTGATGCCTGTTATAGTTCCCATGTCTTAGAACACTTTCAACAAGATGAGGCAAAAAAACTGCTAACTGAATGTTGCCGAATTCTCAGAGATAAGGGTATAATAAGAGTCGTTGTCCCTGATCTCGAAGCAATAGCTAGAGAATATTTGTCTGCTTTAGAAAAAGTCGATTCGGGGATTAAGGAAGCGAAACCTGACTATGACTGGATGATGCTGGAGCTTTATGATCAAACTGTTCGCAGTGTTGGCGGAGGCAAAATGAAAGATTTTCTGCTAAACCCCAGTATTAATAATAAGGATTTCATCCATTATCGAATTGGTGCGGAAGCGGAAAAGTTTTGGGAAATTCAGGCTCATCAAAAGTCCATGCGGGAGAGAATAATAGCTAAGAGTCCCGCTTGGTTTTTACAGAAACTGAGAATTATCATAGCCAAATATCTAGTAGCACTTGTGGCAGGAAATGAAGCTAAAAAATCTTTTGAAGAGGGGATATTTAGAAATTCAGGGGAAATTCATCTTTGGATGTATGATCGCTATTCCTTGAAGCGACTGCTGGAGCAAGTGGGATTTATTGATGTGCGTGTTTGTCGTGCTGATGATAGTAGAATACCAGATTTTAATAGTTACGGTTTAGATATGATAGAGGGCGAAATTCGCAAACCCGACTCTTTATTTATGGAGGCCATGAAACCCTAGAAATAACCACAATAAATTAAACTTCGGAGTGGCTAAGGCAAAAGAGCAGAACTCTTTCTTCTCTTGTCAGTTTCTTGACTATAAATTTCTGGAGACTAATCTTGAAAGTTATACATCTCAACACTAATGATATCCAAGGAGGGGCGGCACAAGCAAGTTATCGCTTACATACAGGTTTGCGGGGAATCGGTATAGATTCTCAAATGCTGGTTCAAAGGAAAATCAGCGATGTTCCAACAATAATTGCTCCTGCGACTAAAATAGAAAAAGCAGTCAGTCAAACACGACCGAGCTTAGATTTACTTCCTGTTCTTTTATACTCTAATCGCCAACGGACTCCTTATTCTATCCAATGGCTTCCCGATCGCCTTGTTTCTAGAGTAGCCCAAATTAGTCCAGATATTATTAACTTACACTGGATTAATGCGGGATTCTTACAAATTGAAACCCTAGCCAAATTTAAGCAACCTCTTGTTTGGACGGCTCACGATATGTGGCCTTTTACTGGTGGTTGTCACTATAGTGGAGAATGCAATAAATATACTCAATCCTGTGGTCATTGTCCTCAACTAAAAAGTCAGCAAGATGGGGATATTTCTCGTTGGGTTTGGTGGCGAAAAGCCAAAGCTTGGAAAAATCTCAATCTGACTATTGTCACCCCCAGTCAATGGTTAGCAGATTGCGCTAGACATAGTTCTCTATTTCAGGATTTACGGATAGAAGTAATTGCCAATGGCTTAGATATTCAAAGGTATAAACCAATCGAGAAAAACACTGCTCGCCATCTCTTAGGATTACCCCAAGATAAACAGCTTATTCTCTTTGGCTCTGTTAGTCCTACCAGCGATAAACGCAAAGGATTTCATCTGCTTAGGCCAGCTTTAAAAAAACTCAGTCAGGGGGAAATATGGGAGCATAAATTAGAGTTAGTGGTCTTCGGTGCCTCTGAACCGGTTAATCCGCCTGATTTTGGCTTAAAAACCCATTATTTAGGCAGATTAAATGATGATATTTCCCTAGCTTTAGTCTATGCCGCCGCCGATATTTTTGTCGCTCCCTCAATTGAGGATAATCTTCCCAATACAGTCATGGAAGCTCTCGCCTGTGCCACTCCCTCTGTGGCCTTTAAAATTGGTGGAATGTCTGATATGATCCAACATCAAGAGAATGGTTATCTGGCCAAACCCTTCGAGGTGGAAGACTTGGCACTGGGAATTAATTGGGTATTAGAAGATACAGAAAGGTATAACCAATTGTGCATTCGGGCAAAGGAAAAAGTGGAGCAAGAATTTACTCTTGAGATTCAAGCATCTAAGTATTTAAAGCTGTATAATAAAATATTGGAATCTTTCAAGTAACCTTGAAGAGTCTTAGCCATGCTCAAAAAGACGATTAAGAAACTCGCCAGAAGTTTAAGAATTGACCTAAAAAAAATTTTTAATCTGGTAAAACATGAGTAAAGTTGTTTGTTGATATCCTTTCTCAAATAGTGCTACCATATGTACACGATGCGTACACAACGAGAGAGACATCCCAAAAAATCTATACCCCAGTCCTAGCAATGATATTCCTACTTGGTAATGCGATTTCTTATCCTTTTAGCTAAACAGCAACATTGCTCCTATAAAATTAGCCCCCATCCCAACAAAGCAGTACATCGAGCAACTAGAAGAAGAATATTGGATTGAAGGAACTCGTATCTCTCTTGATTCAGTTGTCTATTCTTTCTTGAACGGAGAATCGCCCGAAAGCATTGCCCAAAATTTCCCAATCCTTTCCCTCGAACAGGTTTATGGTGCGATCGCTTTTTATCTGGCCAATCGAGAGCTTGTCGATGCCTATCTGAAAAAGGGTGAAGCCGAGTTTCAGCAACTACAACAGTCTTGTAGAGAAAAGAGTCCTTTGCTGTACCAAAAATTGAAGGCAGCTCAAGCCTATAATATGTGCTTAAAAAACTAATTTCCTAGAAGAAGGCTATAATTGCCGTAATATTTTGCCCCCATCTCAATTCTAGCCCCTAGATGTTTTCCCCAATGCTAGAGGAAAAAGCTCCTTAAGTCTAATCACCAGCGTAGCTCCGATGACTTCAACTATTGCCCCTTCTCGACTTTCACTGCCCAACCAAGATGAATTGCCCTGCGATGACGGCGTTCCCATGGAAACCCAACGACATAAACTCCAGATGGATATCCTCATAGATGCCTTGTTACCCTGGTTAGCTGCTAGGCAAGATGGCTATGTAGGCGGCAATATGTTCGTTTATTTCAGTGCCGCACAGTTAAAAAGCGAGGAATTTCGCGGCCCAGATTTCTTTGCTGTTCTGGGGATTCCCAAAGCGGAAAGAAAAAGTTGGGTAGTTTGGGAAGAGGGGAAAGCTCCCGATGTGGTTATCGAACTCCTTTCCGAAAGTACCGCT
The DNA here is from genome assembly GCA_007095845.1 of Microcystis aeruginosa Ma_MB_S_20031200_S102. Lineage (GTDB taxonomy): Bacteria > Cyanobacteriota > Cyanobacteriia > Cyanobacteriales > Microcystaceae > Microcystis > Microcystis aeruginosa_D. The sequence continues at coordinate 13,510 of SFBI01000146.1, read as the reverse complement.
CAACAGGATAAAACTGAAAAGAAAGCTATCTATCAAGACCGCTTGCGAGTGCCAGAATATTTCTGGTACGATCCCTTTAATCCTGAAGACTGGGCGGGTTTTATCCTTAGAGACGGCAACTACGAGCCATTATCTCTAGAGACGGGAGAAAGATTTTTCAGTCAAAGGCTAGGGTTGGCTTTGGTACGCTGGCAAGGGGAGTATAAGGGAGTCGAGGCAGTTTGGCTGCGTTGGGCGACTTTTGCCGGCGATTTACTGCCCACGGAGTCAGAGCTAACTGAACAGGAAAGAATGCGGGCTGAACAGGAAAGAATGCGGGCTGAACAGGAAAGAATGCGGGCTGAGGATTTACAAGCATTGCTCCAGTGCTATCGAGAGCGTTTTGGAGATTTGCTAGAATGAATCTAGATGTTGACCAGCTAAAGTACAATAACTCTCCAGAAAGCTAATAGGATAGGAATATCAAGCACAGACCGATAACCTTAGAAAAATCTTGTTCGCTTTCTGGTATTAGCTGATTAAAAATTTTCTTGACAAGAAGTTGATCATCGGGTAAGATGTAGCCAGTATGCCTATTGAATTGGGTCTTGAACTGTTCGGTTAATTGAATTGCCCATTATGGGTGACAGGCTGCCGCAGCAGTACTTTGTCGAGATTTAATGGGAAACAACCAGCTAGTAATAGTTTGATCAAGAATGCCAGTTCCAAGTTGGCTTTGACGACAAAACATGACAGTAAATATTAGTAGTGTAAAGGTTGACAATGTTGAAAAAATTACTTAACCATATGCAAACCGAACCGGGAAGGAAAAATATTAAATTTGCCCTAGCCAGACAAATATTCAATCCCCTCTTAAGAAATATTGGCTACACCCTAATTACCGACCATTTTTATCAGCCTATACCCAATCCTCAAGAGATTCTGACACACGCAGGAAAAGAAAGGCTTCTTAGTTCAATTGAATGGTGTCTAGATAAGCAAACTATTGGCTTTATACTGTGTACTAATAAAATAGTTTGATAGATAAAATGCACGTTGCTAATTTTATCTATGAATTGTCTCCTAGGCAGTTTTGAAAACCTATGACTAAGATAACTTGTAGATAGGGACAAAATCAGTAATCATATCTTGATTCAGCAAAGCCAGAGAATTTGGCTTAGAGTTACAGACAAGCCGTTATCTTGATATATATGAATAGCGTCATTATCAAAACTTCAAATGAAATCACGGAGAGTAATTAATCAATATTTGAGGTTCTTCGGTACTTACTTATGCAGATGGGATGATTCTGAAACCCTTGCTGGATAAGACTTGTGAGATTCACAAACCTTTAATCGCATAGAATATACCGAAGAGTCATATTTGATAACAGTTGTTAACACTTGTATCTCTAGCCCAGGATTTTTTTATTTTTTGAAAAAAGACAAATTATTATGAAACTCTCTAATTATTTTCTGATTCAACCTTGGTTTTATAGTCCAGGTCATCCTGCAACAAGTCTGCTGAGAACTTACCGCGCTATTAAAAAATTTGTAGTAGTTAATGTGGTTGTTTATATTCCTAAAGATGGTATTCTTTCCGAACATTTAAAAAACTGTACTACTGAATTTCAAGCAATTCAAATATCTGGCTCTACCTGGCTAGAAAGGCTTGTTGGTACTTTAGCTGCCGGAAGCTGGACGTCAGTCTCCTATCTAGCTCGTCATCAAAAAAATATTAATACATTAAATATATTTTTTCTAGATGCCAATCTTTATATTTTATGTTTAGCCATTAAGTTATTTAAAATACGACCTGATCGATTAAGTGTTCTTTGTATGCTTGGTCCCGATTTTTTTCAGAGAAATACACTCGATAAAATATTAAAGTTTACTCTTGTGAAAGAAATTTTAAAATATGATTTTTTTTATTTATTTCTTCGTACTCAAGAATTGGCTAACTCTTGGAAAGAAGAACTGCCAGAATTTGCTTATAAAATCAATTATTTACCTTCCTTGGAATTAAATGATATTGAAATCTCAAGTGTGGAGAATAATAACCATAAAAAACCGCAGGCAGCGAAGCCAATAGTTTTTCTAGTATCTGGACAAATCCGACCAGAGAAGTCAATAGAGCAATTAGTAAGGATTTTTGCGGGAAACAATTTTCCTGCTCAACTCCGGATTGTCGGTTCAATTATTGATACAAAACTCAAAGAATTTCTCAAACAGTATACATCCCATGATAACATCTATATAAGAGATCATTTTTTAAATGAACAGGAAATGTTTGCAGAATTACACAATTCTAGCTATAACGTAATGTTATACGATCCATGGGACGAGAGAATGGAGTCAGCAATGTTATTTATGTCTCTAAAATATCAAATACCGGTGGTGTGTTATGATTCTGGATGGTTGGGTAATCATGTAAAAAAAAGAAACTTAGGATGGACAATTGCTAAAAACAAGAAAGAACATTTAGCAGAGTTTTTAGCGACAATTCCTCGTCCTGACTCTCCCGAATACCTACAAGTAGGTGAAAATCTGAAAAAAGGGTTAGTTCACTTCTCGTCTAAAGAAAATATTGAACTGTTTTTATCTAAGCTTGGTTGGTATTAACTATGAGAATAAGTTCTATCTTCAGAAATTTGGCGGAAGCTTCTTCTGATCTGCCGACTGTGTTAAAGAAATTATCAAAGCCATCGATGGTTTCTTTTGTTATATGTAAAAATCTCAAATCTTTCGCCGAAAGTGAACAGGGTAAGCAGATTACTAAAATTATCGATGTAGGAGCAAACGAAGGACAATTTGCATTTATGGCTAGATATTCCTGGCCTAATGCTCAAATTGATTGCTTTGAACCCGAACCATCGGCTTTTTATGGATTAAAGAAAAACCATGGTTCTGATCAGCGTATATCATTCCATAATTGTGCGCTTGGTTCCCAACAAACCGAATTATCCCTCAACTTAGGAGAAACTAGTGCCCAGAACTCTATCTTGCAAGAGAAAGGTAAAAATGGTCAGGGAACTATTGTAGTGCCTGTAGAGACTTTAGACAGAATTTATAGTAGCCTACAATCAGGAGTTACTTTATTGAAAATAGATGTACAAGGCTATGAACTAGAGGTTTTAAAAGGAGCTAAAAATTTGTTATCACAGATAAAGTTTGTGCTTCTAGAAGTATCTTTAGCCGATTTATTTGAAGGGGGAGTTGAGATAGATGTAATTTGGCAATTTATCAGGAATAATGGCTACAAATACCATAGTATCATTGATCAGTATCGTGATCCCAAAACTCAGAGAATTCTGCAAATGGATGTCATCTTTGAAAGAAAAGGTTAGAGATAATAGTCAAATGATTAAATTTCAACTATTTAAGCATTGCTTCTATTTCTAAAATTTTCATTAACTGATTACTATGCAAAAATCTCTAAAAGTAATAATTAACTTTTGAACATGAACAACCAGCAAAATCACAGTCAAGAGCCTTTATTATCAATAATTACGGTGGTTTACAATGGAGAAAATTCTTTAGAGAAAACTATTGAATCGGTGATAAATCAATCCTATTATCATATAGAGTATATAGTAATTGATGGTAATTCTCAAGATGAAACTTTGGAGATTATTAATAAGTATAAAAATCAAATTAGTTATTGGATAAGCGAAAAAGATCAAGGGGTATATGATGCCATGAATAAGGGAATTAATGCCGCTCAAGGAGATTGGCTACTATTTTTAGGTTCTGATGATACTTTAGCAACTAACCATATTATCAGCGACATTTTTTCCATTCTAAGGAATGAAGAAAATGAAGAAGATTTTTCTTTGATTATTGGTAGTGTTAAGTATAGCAATGGCAGGTTAATGAAAAGTCAATTTAGTTCACGACTCAAAAATAAAAATATGATTCATCACCAGGGGGCTTTTTATAAACGAGACCTATTTAGAAACTTTAAATATAATCCCAACTACAAAATATCCTCTGACTACGAGCTAAACTTAAAACTTTTTCTTCAGAAAGCCCGATATTTGCAAATAGATAAGGTAGTAACTATATGTGGTGCTACCGGATTATCTGGTGTAGCTTCTTGGTCAGGGTACTCAGAAGAAATTAAAATTAGAAATCAGTATCTTTCTAAACAAGAATCAATCATTTATGATCTGCCTACCATCCTAAGATTTTTAATCAAGAAAACCTTAGTTACTGTATTACCTAAATTAAGACAAAATTAGCATAAATCCCTACTCTAATAAATATTGGCAACTAAATGTCACTGTAACTACTCCCATGAATCTTACTGCCTCCCTTGTACTTTACAAAAATGACCCAGAGATTGTTACTCAAGCAATTAAATCTCTGTTCAGCACACCCATAGAAATTAATTTATCCGTAGTAGATAACTCTCCCACCGATGAACTCAAAAAAATCTTTGATAATTTTCAGGAATACGACATTGATTATTATTTTAATGATGGTAATAACGTTGGTTTTGGTCAAGCACATAACCTAGCTATTACTAGAGCTAAAAATTATGATTATCATTTAGTTATCAATCCAGATGTTTATTTTGATAATAATGTGATAACTGAGCTTATCCACTACCTCGATAAGCATCAAGATGTGGGATTAATTACTCCAAAAATATCTTACCCTAATGGGGAAATCCAATACCTTTGTAAGCGTCAACCTACGGTTTTGACCTTATTTATTAGACGTTTTATTCCTAAAAAAATGCAGTTTCTTTTCAAAAAGAGATTAGACTGGTATGAAATGCGAGATATCAGCTATAACCAGATAATAGAAGTACCGATTATTAGTGGTTGTTTTATGCTATTTAACAGAAAATATTTAGATGATATTGGCTACTTTGATAAAAATATGTTCATGTATTTTGAAGATTATGATTTAACCATGAGAATGTCTAAAAAATACAAAACCATACTTTACCCCCATGTAAATATTTATCATCATTGGGCAAGAGGAGCGCACAACTCTACTAAACTGGCAATAGTTTTTGCTCAATCGGCTGTGTATTTTTTTAATAAACATGGTTGGAAATTTTACTAAACTTAATTGAATAATTAATAATGAAAAACGTTTTAGTTACAGGTTCTAATGGCTTTATTGCCAGCCACTTACTGCCAAATTTACACCAACATAACTGCCAGATAACAGCTGCAATTCGCCAGAAATTTGAGTTTCCTGCAGCCCTGTCAATTAAGGCTATTCAGGTGGGTGAAATTGATGATATAACCGATTGGCAAGAAGCATTGCTAGGCATTGATACCGTTATTCATCTAGCAGGACGCGCTCATATACTTCATGAGACTATATCCAATCCAGAAGCAGCATTTATAAAAGTTAACACTAAGGGGACTATTAACCTAGTGAAGCAGTCGCTAAAAGCGGGAGTTAAGCACTTTATTTTTGTCAGTTCTATTCATGCTATGGCTGCCGAAAGTGATGATATTCTTAACGAAAATTCTCCCTGTCATCCCGATAGTCCCTATGGTCGTAGTAAACTGCAAGCAGAACAAGCTTTAATTAACCTTGCCAAAGATAGTGACATGACTTGGACGATCCTTCGTCCTACTCTAGTTTACGGACTAGGCAACCGCGCTAATATGGAGCGCTTGATGAAACTAATTAAACGGGGATTACCTTTACCTTTTGGTGCGATCAAAAATCGTCGTAGTTTTGTCTTTGTGGGTAACTTAGTTGCTGCCATTATTACCTGTTTAGACCATCCTAATGCCGCTAATCAGATTTTTTTAATTAGCGATAACCAAGCTGTTTCTACTCCTCAATTAATTCGACTCATTGCTCAACAAATTCAAAAACCCTGTCAACTGCTACCCGTCCCCACTACCCTGCTTAGATTCTTAGGTTATCTGGGTGATAGGGTAGAATCAATAACAGGGAAAAACCTCCCTTTTAATACCTATAATATTGATCGCTTGCTTGGTTCTCTTGCCGTTGACTCTAGCTATATTCAAAAAACCCTGAATTGGCAACCTCCCTTTACTTTAGAGCAAGGATTAGCTCGAACAATTCAGCCAGAAAATTAGTGATCAGCTGGTCAAAAAGGCTTCATAATTCAAGTTCCGCTTTGACAAAATCGGCAGTTTTATAGAGAGAAAACCCCACTTTAGCCGCTATCATCTGCATAGCGCGGTTATCCCTTAAAATTTCCCCTTCAATTCCCTCTAATCCTTCCTTGTTGCCAATACTGACCAAAAGCCGTAGTAATTCTGTACCAATTCCTTGACCTTGATAGTCATCCCTAACTAATAGGTCAAATTCCGTCACATTAACGCCGTGAAGTTTATTTAAGCGTCTTATAGCGATAATTTCTCGCTCTTCCGTCTGATCGTTATTAATCTCGACCACCAAGCTCATTACTCGATCGTAGTCGGTAAAACAAATGCGACTAAGGTGATTTTTGACAAAGATTGGCTCTTCGGTTTGTGCTATGCAATGGACGGGGTTATAAGGGATGAAACTTTTATAGAGAAAGGCATTTGGCGATTTTTATCCACTGTTTTCGATCTAGAGCGAACTAATCAATTAAATCTCTTGCCAACCAGATAAGGATTCAGCGGATTTATGCCACCTGATCGAACCATAGCAAGTAACGAAGAACCCAAAGATTTTACCTAATCCAACGGCTCTTCTAGGTTCTGTTAAAGGCAAACCCCGGTGTTTGTTAAGCAGGGAGTGGGAAGTGGGGAGCGGTAAGTGGGAGGATCAAATAAAATAATCTCCTATCTCGGAGTCTCCTGACGACCGACTGCTGAGGGCTGATAGCGAAAATCACTGATCTGATCCCCTAGCGTGATAAGCTGAGTATTGGCTAATTTTACAAAAAATTAAGACTTTCCCCTTGTGGGAGTTATCAGCTAAAACCCAGAGTAGACATAAACAATGGTAGCGACAACAGAAACTAACGTTGGTAAAATCGTCCAGATCATCGGTCCTGTCATCGATGCCGAATTTCCCAGTGGCAACCTGCCCCGTATTTATAATGCCTTAACCGTAAAAGGAACTAACTCCGCCGGTCAAAATTTATCCGTTACTTGTGAAGTCCAACAGTTACTCGGTGACAACCAAGTGCGGGCCGTTGCCATGAGTACCACCGATGGTTTAGTGCGCGGTATGGATATCGTCGATACCGGCGCAGCGATTAGCGTTCCCGTGGGTAAATGCACCCTCGGTCGGATTTTTAACGTTCTTGGTGAACCCGTGGACGAAAAAGGACCGGTTAACGTCACCGAAACCTCTCCTATTCACCGTCCCGCTCCCAAATTAGTCGATCTTGAAGTAACACCGACGGTTTTTGAAACCGGTATCAAGGTGATTGACCTGCTCACCCCCTACCGTCAAGGTGGCAAAATCGGCCTCTTTGGGGGTGCTGGTGTGGGCAAAACCGTCATTATGATGGAATTAATCAACAATATCGCCATTCAACACGGGGGTGTCTCGGTTTTTGGCGGTGTGGGTGAAAGAACCCGCGAAGGAAACGACCTCTACAACGAGATGATCGAATCGAAGGTAATCAACGCTGATAACCCCGAAGAATCGAAAATCGCCCTCGTTTACGGTCAGATGAACGAACCCCCCGGAGCGAGAATGCGCGTCGGTCTCTCTGCTTTGACCATGGCCGAATATTTCCGCGATGTCAACAAGCAAGACGTACTCTTATTTGTCGATAATATCTTCCGTTTCGTCCAAGCTGGTTCGGAAGTATCGGCTCTCCTCGGTCGGATGCCTTCTGCGGTAGGATACCAACCCACCCTCGGCACGGACGTAGGCGACCTGCAAGAGCGGATTACCTCCACCAAAGAGGGATCGATCACTTCCATCCAAGCGGTCTATGTACCCGCAGATGACTTGACTGACCCCGCTCCTGCCACTACCTTCGCTCACTTGGATGGAACTACTGTACTATCCCGGGGTCTGGCTTCCAAAGGTATCTATCCAGCGGTAGATCCCCTCGGTTCCACCAGCACCATGCTCCAAGCTGATATCGTCGGTGATGAACACTACGGCACCGCTCGCGCCGTCCAATCTACCCTGCAACGCTATAAAGAGTTACAGGACATCATCGCTATTCTCGGTTTAGACGAATTATCGGAAGAAGATCGTCTCACCGTTGACCGCGCTCGCAAAATTGAGCGTTTCCTCTCGCAACCTTTCTTCGTGGCCGAAGTGTTCACCGGTTCCCCGGGTAAATACGTTACTCTCGCTGATACGATCAAAGGCTTCCAGATGATCCTCAAAGGTGAACTCGATCGCTTACCAGAACAAGCGTTCTACATGGTCGGCAGTATCGATGAAGCGATCGCTAAAGGCGAAAAACTCAAAAAAGGCTAATTAAAAGTCAGTAGTAACCGCGTTTAGCGGTTACTAAACCCAGAAATCTGCCAAAATTATCGTTATTATCACCAATGAGCATTACAGTACGGGTTATTACACCCGATCGCATTGTCTGGGATAACGTGGCTGAAGAAGTAATCCTACCCAGTTCCACAGGACAATTAGGTATTCTTAGCGGTCACGCTCCTTTATTAACTGCCCTGAATATTGGCGTAATGCGAATTCGACCGGGGAAAGACTGGGAAAATATCGCAGTTTTGGGCGGTTTTGCCGAAGTCGAAAATAATGAGATCAAAGTCCTCGTTAACGGGGCGGAATTAGGCTCAAAAATCGATAAGGAAAAAGCTCGCACCGAATACGAACAGGCCCAAACCCGTCTCGATGAAGCCAGCAAAGGGGATGACCGTCGCAAAACTATCCAAGCGCAACAATCATGGCGCAAAGCTCGCGCTAGATACCAGGCCGCTGGCGGTTTAGTATCGGTTTAAACCCAACCAAATCAAATTAAATTAAAGCAAAATCGGGTGGGTTTATCTAAACCTACCCGATTCTTTTTCAGTGATCAGTTATCAGATTTGAGGTCTGAATACTGTTATTGAGAAGTTGCTGTTCTCCTCCTGCTCGGTAATCACTGAAAAAGTTTCCTGTTTTCCGTTGTCTAAAACTGGAGATTTTGTCGCTCCCCATTAAGACAACTGCTATAAATTAATTGCTACCACTAAAAACAACTTCAGGGAATTTTAACTGTGCATCGGCCATGGGGATTTGTCGGCCTTGATTGCGTAACTCTTGCCAAAAATTAATTACTTCTGTGGCTTTGTTGAGAACTTCAACGCGATCGGACTCATCAATCCAGTGTTTTGCTTCTAACTCCTCTTGCAGTTGTTGCCAAGCATCATTGCGCGGCCAGAAAAAATAAGCGGTGAGAGGGCTAGTTCCTTTGCCGACCACCTGATCCACAGCGATCGCTACGTTCTGATCTAACCACAATACTTTTAAAATAAACTTTGATTCGGAACTGACTGTCATTGTTAATCGTTAATCGTACAATTCTCGATTATATCATCTTTTGAATCAATTTTCAAAAAGTCAGTTTTTAACTATTTTTTTCTATTTTTTCGCCAATAACCGCTATGATTCCCGAAACAGACTCTTTAGCTTCTAAACAAATCGGTGTGGCCGTAATTAGAGATGATCGAGATTTAATTTTAATCGATCGCCGTCTGGCCAAGGGACTCCTAGGCGGTTTTTGGGAATTCCCCGGCGGCAAAATTGAAGGCAATGAAACGGTACAAGAATGTATTAAACGGGAGATATTAGAAGAAATTGGCATCGAAATTGCGGTTGATAGTCATTTAATCACTATCGATCACACCTATAGTCATTTTCGGGTTAATCTACAAGTATATAACTGTCGTTATCTCAGCGGCCAAGCAAGAGCGATCGAATGTGAAGAAATCCGCTGGGTAACTATCGAGGAGCTAGATCATTACACTTTCCCCGCGGCCAATCAAGAGATTATCAGAGCCTTAAAAGACATGGTAAACTCGAAATGACTGCTGTTAATCGTCGAGTGATTATGCTTAATCCTTCTATTCGTCAAGAACCCCGCTACGAACCGGCTGCGGTTATTCCCCTAAAAAAAGACGCTTCCATTGTCGAGTGGTTAGAAAAAAATAATCGCATGATTCCCCGAGATAAAGTCGCTGAACCGGAGCTAACTCTTGAAGAAGATGTGGAACTATCTGAACTCATGGATGTCGATGATATCGGTTATGATGACGACGAGGATGAATTAGTCTTAGATGAAGATTAATCTCGTCTTCTTTGGCAAATTTTCCCCTTATCTGGCGCTTTAGTCGTGAACGCTAACATTTTTTCTGCCCCTATCTTTAAAAAACCCACTGGAACCCATCTCCTGATTCTACTAACGGGACTACTATTTCTGTTAGTAGTTTTTTTTCAGGCCACTAATTCCCTGTTACTTCCCTTGATAGCCACAACGTTAATCAGTGGTGGTCTTGGTTGTCAAGTAGTCCCGATGCTGCGGCGCTTGAAAATGGGTCAGATTATGCGCGAGGATGGTCCCCAGGCTCATTTAAAGAAAGCAGGAACCCCGACGATGGGAGGCAGCTTTTTTGTGCCGGTAGCCCTTATTTTCGCTTTAATCTGGTCTAAATTGACTCCTAATGTGGTGGCGGTTGCATTGCTGACTTTTGCTTACATGGGTATCGGTTGGTTAGATGATTGGCAAATTCTGCGTTATAAGTCGAATAAGGGCCTATCTCCCCGGATGAAGTTAATTTTACAGATAGCGGGGGCGGTGCTTTTTTGTCTCTGGATGTTGGTCAATCAGGTGAGTACCGATATCACCCTTTGGGGTCGATTAGTGATTCCTTTGGGCTTTTTATTCTGGATTTCGGCGGGATTTGTCCTTGTAGCTGAAAGCAACGCTACTAATCTCACCGATGGGGTGGATGGATTAGCAGGAGGAACAGCTGCGATCGCTTTTTTGGGTTTAGCCATTATTATCGCTCCTAGTCACCCAGATTTAGCGATTTTCTGCGCTTGTTTTAGTGGTGCTTGTCTAGGCTTCATTTTTCACAACCGCAACCCTGCTAAAGTGTTCATGGGTGATACGGGTTCCCTTGCTTTGGGAGGTGCTTTAGCCGCGGTGGGTTTAATTACTGGACATCTTTGGGGATTATTTTTAATTAGTGGTCTGTTCTTTCTGGAATCTCTTTCGGTAATCGCTCAGGTTATCTATTATAAAGCCACAAAAGGACCCGATGGCAAGGGAAAAAGATTATTAAAAATGGCTCCTTTTCATCATCATTTAGAATTAAGTGGTTGGACAGAAACCAAGATTGTGGGAGCTTTTTATCTGGTTAATGCGCTTTTAGTTGTCTTGGCTATTTGGAGCAGTTAATTAAGCGCTAAAGGAAAGACCACAACCGCAGATATTTTGGGCGTTGGTATTGGTAAAACGGAAACCACCACCCATGAGATCTTCTGAATAGTCTAATTTTAAAATTTGTAGATAGCAATCGCTGTCAAGATCGACTAAAATATTAATACCCTGACTTTGATAAAAGCGATCATTTTCTGCCGCAATATCGGTTAATTCGAGATGGTAGTGAAGTCCCGAACAACCACCGTTTTTTACTGCCAAACGCAGATAGGAACCAGTCAGGCGACGGCTTTGACTCCAACGTTCAATTTCTCTAGCGGCGGCGGGACTTAATTCGATCATTGTTTTTGAGACTATTGTAATAATAATATCAAGTTATTGTGTAATTATACCACAGTCGTTGTCAAACTTTATATTAAGAAAGATTGGTGGTGATTCGGTAGTAGTGATGGCGGCTTAATCCTTTGCTTTACTGTGCATTGTAGTCTTTGTATATTTTTAAACCTGCATAAAATTGATTTAAGTTTTGTAAAAAGTAGTTGACAAAATTCAATCGAGATCAAGGATCACCCTATCCTTAAGGTTGACAAAATGTGGTAAGGTGGACTGAGTAATAAAACTGATCACTAACCTATTATCAGTGACAACTGCCAAATTCACCAGAGAAGGTTAAGTATAACTATGTCCAAACGGTTTAAATTCGACTCCTCCGAGATGATTTATCTCACCGATAAACTAATGAATGCAGCCAGCAATCGTTACTCGATCGTCGTGCAAGTCGCTAGACGGGCCAAGCGCGTCCGCTACGATACCGTAGAAAATATCGACGACCCGATGATTAAACCCGTCCAACGGGCCCTGATGGAAATGACTGACGAATTAACCGAACCGGAATTATTACGCGATTAATCCCCTAAAATTGCTGGGGAGCAACCCCTAAACTTCATCGGGGTTAATACCCAGTACTCTTAGTCTTTCCGCTAGTCGTTGGGCTTTTTGTTCCGCTTCCTGTTTGGCTAAACCTGCTTGAGCGGCGATCGCTTCTGCTTCCTGTTTGGCTAAACGTTCTTGTTGGGCATTCAAACGTTCTTGAGCGGCGATCAAACGTTCTTGTTGGGCGATCGCTTCCGCATTCATTGCCCTTTCCTCTGCGGTTAAATAGCGATTTCCCGATTGATCATACCAATACAGCCATTCTCGCACCCAAGCGATATGTTCTCCCTGCTCATATCCCAAGGCTAACCCGATTTCTGGCAACCATACCCGATTATTTTCAGGCTCTAAAAGCTCGTATTTCCCCGCTATAAGCTTATAAACCTCTAATCTCTCTCTATTTTTAAACCTTCCCCTTCTACCGCTCAAGGGATTATAAATTGCATAGTAGAGAATGCCTAGGGTTTGATAATCCGCTAACTTTCCCTCATATTCCCCATTATATTTCTCAGAAATCACTTCCAGGGCCAATATGGGCATAATATAAGCCTCTTCCCAGAGAACATAGCTTAATCTTCCCCTTTCGCCAGTATCGTGTTTGACTCCCACTGCCAAAAACCCATCCGGTATGATTGCTGGTTCGTCGGGATTATAATAAACTCCCATATCGACACCAAAATACCAATCATCCCGCTCCATCCAAATAAATGCTAATAAACTAAGTAATAGATTGGGAATATCGTTCTGTAACTGGTTATCCACGGGTGTTTCGTCAGAACAGGGCAATTCTTCGGCAGTGGGAAGAAGGCGATTTTTATTGTAGGAAAGGTTAACCATAGCGATTGTTTTGACTAGGGAAATTACCAAGTATTCGGTTGAAAGTCGGCATCATTGATAATGGCCACCGTATCCCCGGAGGGTTTAATCACAAATAGACCTTTTTTATAAGCATAGCGATCGATTCCTTCGTTGATTTCAATTCCTGCCACTGCACCGTAGGCTCGATAGTTTTGATAATGGGGAAAAGCGATTTTAAAACGAGTCAATTTTTCAATAAATTCATCCACATCATCTTGAGATAATCGAGATTTACATTCCACCACCACGAGATCGGTATCATCCACCGCTAGAATATCAATTTCCATGGCGATGCCTTGACGTTTGACTCTGGCACGGGGATAAACTTCCTTAATATCAATGCCTTTCTCCTGAAAAAGCCGTAAAACCGCCGGTTCTACCAATTCTTCCACAAATCGACCCCAGCGAGTGGTGAGACTATCTACCGCTTTGCTGGTTCGTTCTA
>SFBI01000145.1 GCA_007095845.1 Microcystis aeruginosa Ma_MB_S_20031200_S102 | reverse complement strand
CCCTGTTTGAAGATGGTGAAGGTTCCAACACTTTCCGAGCTTTTGAACCCACCCAAGCGGAAGAAACCTACTCCATGGTCACTGCGAACCGTTTCTGGTCGCAAATCTTCGGCATCGCTTTCTCCAACAAACGTTGGTTACACTTCTTCATGCTCTTTGTCCCCGTGACTGGTTTATGGATGAGTGCTGTGGGTGTGGTGGGATTAGCTCTTAACCTACGGGCCTATGACTTCGTTTCTCAGGAATTGAGAGCGGCGGAAGACCCAGAATTTGAAACCTTCTACACTAAAAATATTCTGCTTAACGAAGGTCTGAGAGCTTGGATGGCTCCCCAAGACCAACCCCACGAAAACTTTATCTTCCCTGAAGAAGTATTACCTCGCGGTAACGCTCTCTAAAGATGGCAAGAAAATTTACCGAATAGGGGGAAGGGTGAAGTTAAATCACCCTTCTTTTTTGTTGATTAACGCACTTCAAGCAATACTACTCATTTTCTTGATACCCCTGTAAGATAAATTAGAGAATTTCTTGGAGATTAAGACAATGTTTCGCCAAATTTTATTATCTAGTCTCGGTTTATTGCTAATTTGTCCCTTGGGGAGCGAGCCAGCAGCGGCCAGAACCACGAGAATTAATTGTGAAAGTCAAAACGGTCGCACTACTCGCTGTCCCGTCAACGCTAGATGGGCCCAAGTCAGATTAATCCGTACTCGCTCCGCTGCTCCCTGTGAGGGTAATTGGGATTTCCAAAACGGCAATATTGTGGTGAGAAATGGTTGTCGGGGCGAGTTTGAGGTACGCATCGACGACCATGACGGTAATTTTGGTGGCGGTTGGGACGGTAATGTTTACGAAGAATTTCGCCTCCCTAATATCGGTCGTTTTGTCGTCGATCGCCGCAGTTATTATGATAGTGGCAGAATTAGAGAATTTGATGCGATCGTTAATGGCAGTCGCGAGCGTTGGTGGGCCAATTGTCGTGGTGGCGAACTCGGCAGCGGTAGTCGTCGCATCCGCTCATCCCGGGAAATCGATCGAGTAGTGGACTTTGTTTGTGAGGATCGGGGTTAAATATAGAAACCAAAACCCTATCTAAAACCTTTTGAAGTTACTTATTTATGTAGCCAGATAGCTAAAATGAGTAACTTTTACTGAAGATAGATTTTAAGAACGTTATCAGGTAAGCTAAGACGCACTTTAACCGCCTATCCTTAGATTACCTGAATCTCTCCCAATCTCTTGACTTGCCTCGAACAGTGGCTTGAGAAAACTAAAATCCTTAAGATAGCTGCTGTAAGAAACCCGTTTTCTTGAGTAGATTGGAGGAAAATATATGGAGCCAGCAAACACCTTAGATGCTCTAATGCTTAAAACCATCATCAAGGATAGCGTCCGCGAAGTTATGCGGGAAGAATGGTTTAAATTCTTCGAGATGCTGATTCCCTATGTTGATGATATAGAACAAGCTGACATAGAAGCAACCTTTAATCCTGTTGATTACAAAGACGACAGCTTCCTTGATATTACAGGCTGGTTTAATCGTGAAGATCAGGATCAGTAGATCAGCCAATAAATTTTTGGAGAAACTAGATGCCAATAGCCGAAAATCTGTTTTGACTAAAATTGGTATTCTCAAAACCTGCCTTGAAACTCAAAACGTTTATCTCCCTGAAGAACTTGACATCAAAAAACTTAAAGGTGAGTTGAAAGGATTCTCCAGAATTCCTGTTGGCAAAATGCGAGTTATTTTTGAAATCAGCAAGGAGACAGACGAAATCTTTATTTATGAGATTAACTTTAGAGGCAATATTTACGATTAATTAAGCGATTGGCAACGTTCGGATTTACCAATTATTTTCGATACTTCTTTCCGTAGCTATCTAACTTTCATGGGTTAATTTAGCCAATACTGCTTCTTCTTCGTCAGCAAAGTAAGTAAGTAGTTATAATTAAATTGAAGATAGATTTTGCCTCTGATCCCCTTGATAAGGGGGGTGTCTGATAATTTTTAACGCCTACCTACTTATCCAGCTTCAACTTGGGCCACTGCTTTCTTAATTTTCTCGCCAGCAGCCAGAATAATCAACCGATCTGGACGATTACTAGGCTTCTGGCATAATTAACTTTTGAGAGTTCAAAAATGGGAAAAATAGGGATGAAGTTGCCTAAAATCTCTTTATGATTAGTTCTCCGTTCGGCTGAGCTCACGGCCGAAGCCTGACTACTGGCTCCTGACTCTGAGGTTTACTGATTACTGATTACTGATTACTGATTAGAGAATACCCGCGTTAGAAAGACCGAGAACCAGTCCCGCACCGAGAATATGGCCAAAACTCATGGTAGCCAATAATTCTGGCAGACCGAAGCTTTTTTTCGAGGCTAACTGCGGCAAGGGTAAAGCAGGGCCGGCCCCGGTATTTTGGATGGCAAAATAACCGATAACGAAGGCTACTAGGTTAGCTAAGGTCATGGTAATGCCGACGGATAAATTCCAGGGAATGGTTTGAACGGTGGCTAAAAGTAAGGTGGAAGGGATCATTGGCGCTCCAGTCTTGATAAGATTTTGTTAATCACAGGGCATTATAAAAAGCTCTTGACCCGAAACTGCTTTTTGTTTGAATACTTAACAGTTTTTGTAACGTTTTGCGAATAAGATTAAATGCGAATTAAAATTTGCGGCATTACCCAACCAGACCAAGGACAAGCGATCGCTAATTTAGGAGCTACGGCCTTAGGTTTTATCCTCGTACCAAGTTCGCCTCGTTACGTCAACATCGACCAAATTAACGCTATTATCGCCGCAATACCTGATAAAATCCATTTTGTCGGGGTTTTTGCCGACGAGCAACCCGAAATTATTCAGCAAATAATTTTTAAAACCCCCTTGACAAGTGTGCAGTTACATGGTAGCGAATCTCCCGAATATTGCCAAAGGTTGCGGCAATTATTACCCGACCGGGAAATTATCAAAGCTTTGCGGATTAAAGACAGAGAAAGTTGGGAAAAGTCGGCAATTTACTTCAATAGCGTCGATACTTTGCTTTTAGATGCCTACCATCCCCAATTGCTCGGCGGTACGGGACATACCTTAGACTGGCAAGCCTTGGCCAGTTTTTCGCCCCCCTTGCCCTGGTTTCTCGCCGGAGGACTCAACCCCGATAATATTGGTGAAGCTTTAACTCGGCTGCACCCCGATGGCATTGATGTGTCTAGCGGCGTTGAGCGATCGCCTGGTGATAAAGACCTCAAAAAAGTCGCCCTCTTGTTAGAGCGACTGCAAAAATTCAGTGATCAGTGATCAGTTAGAAGGTTTTGGGTGTTGGGGTTTTAGGGTGTTGGGGTGTTGGGGTGTTGGGGTTTTGGGGTTTTGGGGTTTTAGTTGAAATTCCCCCATTCCACCATTCCCCCATTTCCCCATTTCCCCATTTCCCTGACTAGAAGAAATTAGGTTTATGACGGATCAGGTTAAGATACTCCTCGCGGGTTTTCTGCTCGTCTTGGAAGACTCCTAACATGGCACTGGTGACAGTCCAGGATCCCGGTTTCTGCACCCCGCGCATCACCATGCACATATGGGTTGCTTCCATGACTACCGCAACCCCTTGGGGGTCGAGAATTTCTTGAATTGCTTCGGCAACTTGACGGGTGAGGCGCTCTTGGACTTGTAAACGACGGGAATACATTTCCACAATGCGGGCCAATTTACTTAATCCGACCACCTTTTGGTTAGGAATATAGGCAACGTGGGCCCGCCCCATGAAGGGTAACATATGATGTTCACAGAGACTAAAGAAGTCAATATCGCGCACTAATACCATCTCATTATGACCTTCATCGAAGATCGCACCATTAACGAGGGTTTCTAGGGATTGTTGATAACCCTGGGTGAGAAACTGCATCGCTTCGGCTACTCGTTTGGGGGTTTTTAATAAACCTTCTCTTTCGGGATCTTCCCCCACCGAGATCAGGATATTTCTGACCGCATCCATCATCTGTTCTTTGTTTTCGTCGGAAGTTGGATGAATTTGAGCGGTTTTGCCATTGTGGGTGTTGCGATCGGGGCGAGTGGTCACGCGTGCTTGGATAGCGTCGGTTAAATTACCGTTTAAACCGTTAGAAGAAGCTATGGTCATAATGAAGATGCCTGTAGGCGAATTGATTGATAAATAGAAGTATTTCGGGTTATAATGCCCCCGCACTGGGCATAATGGTCATCGTTTCCACTACGGCCTGTTTAGGCAGTAACACCGCTTGTAGAATTGCCTGAGCGATGATATCCGGGGTTAACATGGCCGAGCGATCGAAATCTGCTTTGACGCTATCGCTGTCCCAGATGGGAGTATTGACAGCACCGGGGGTGATAATCGTGACGCGAATGGCGTTGGCCCGCTCCTCGATCGCTAGAATGCGAGAAAATGCCACTAATCCAGCTTTGCTGACACTATAGGCCCCCCAATCAGGAAAAAAATTATCGGCGGCGATCGAGGAAACATTAATGATCGTGCCTCCCCCCTGTTGACGCATGGCAGGTAAAATCCCCTGCACACACTGGTAAACACTGGTTAAATTCAGGTCGATCACCCGCTGCCAGTCTGACAAAGGTGTGTCAGCTAAGGGATTTGTGTAACCCATGCCAGCATTATTGATCAGGATATCGATCGGTCCGGATTCTCGGGCGATTTTAGCGATCCTAGGGGCTACTTCCGGGATATCTGCCAAATCTAAGGGGTAAGCTTGGGCTGATACGCCTAAATCTGCCGCCATTGCCGTCACGGTTGCCAATTTTTGCTGATTGCGACCGATTAAAACCAGATTAATTCCCGCCTTGGCGAAAGCGAGGGCGGTTTCTTTGCCGATGCCGCTGCTGGCTCCAGTGATCAGCGCTCGCTGTTGACAAATAACAGAGTTCATGGTATGATCTGAAGTCTCTTAATTCTGGGTAGTTAGGTCAAAATTTTGGCGGTCGGGGGAACCCTAGAAAGGTTTAAGGGGATTGGGTTGGATCGGAGCAATTTTTCTCGCACCAAAACGACTGCCACCACCCAGGGTGGAGGGGAGCATTGACTATCAGGTAGGTTCAAGATTAAGAATCGTTACAAAATTTTACCTAGCTAATTATAGCACTGTTAAGTCAGGGATCACTAATCTTTGTGTATATTCAAATATCTAACCAGCGAGGGAAAAACTGGACTGGTTGGCGAAAATTGTTGATGCTGTCTTGAAACTTCCTACCCCTGCGCTGAAAACTACTCACCGGGGGAGATAGCAGCGGTAGGTTGAGTGCGATTGACAATCACCACTCGATCGCCGACAACGGGACTTCTAGCGAGGAGGATTCCTTCGTTATCCTTCATTTCCAAGCGCCGAAAATCGAGACTTTGGCAACGTTGAAAAACCGAATTAGCCAATTTATCCTGTTGTGATGCCTCCAGACTATACCAATTATCGCCCAAAATAACTACTAGACGACTAGCCAAAAAGTCCGCTTCTATAGTAGAAATAATCCCAGTGGGATAACGAGTAGTTAAATCGGTAATTTCCTCTTGAATAGCTGCGACTAAACTTTGTTCGGGAGTTAATCGCGGTTTTGCTTTAGTAATCGGGACGGGAATCGGTGCCTCTGGTGCGGTTAATTCTGGGGGAGTTTCGATAATTTCCCCAGCTGCCGGCGAAGGACTAAAGACAACTTCGGGCATATTTTCAGCAATTTCCGCCGAATTTTTCGGTAAACTGATCACGGCTACTAAGAGGATAGTGACTAAACTTCCTGTTAACAAGCCGGTGATTAACCAATCGGGAATTTTTTCGCTAATTCCCCCAGGTAAAAGTCGGCGGATTTTGTTCAAAATCGCCGTCCACCACCCTTCCACCTGCTCGAAATCCGGTAAAATGTCATCAATTCCCTCCGCTGCTGCTGTGGCAGAATCTGGGGTTAAAATTTGCTCAACTTCTGCGAATTCGTCTGGTTTTAAAGCAGCGGCTAACTGTTGCGTTGAGTTAAGAAGATTATCAACAGCAACTTTTGGGGGTAACACTGTCCCCGTTCCCGTGTTAAGTTGGGAAATGATCGAATTTAACTGCTCGATCGCCTCTTGTAGTCGGATCACCGTTTCTGCTTGGCTAAAATTCTCTCGCTCATTTGGTTGAGTCATAATCTTTCTTAACTCGCTGCCATTCTTTTTAAAAATATCATTCTATGCGCCGTTTTCTCGGTTTTTTAACCAGTATTTTGCTTGTCTTCCTGACTGCTTGTGGTAGTGTCACTCCCCCGCAAGAATTTGCCCCTGACGGAGAAATCGTCACCAAGGCTCTTTTATTACAATTTCGTCACACATCCGATCGCCTTAGTCAATCTTTACAGATCGATGAGCCGCAGGCAAAAATTGCTAAAATTAATGTCACCAGTCTGGAACCGATTTATGTGGGTAATTTGCCCGCTTATCACTTGCAGGGAGATTACGATCTAACTCTACAATTGCCCCATCAAAAAGATACCAAACAACACAACAATTTTGATCTTTATTTACAAAGACAGATCGAGGGGAAAACTTGGCGTTTACTCGAAGAAGTTGCCTCCCAATGGCGCAGCTATTTAGTGAGATAACTGGAAAAAGCCCGGGGATTTTGCCAAGTAGCTGGTTATAATTAAATTAAAGATAGATTTTGAGTTCGATCCCCCCTGCCCCCCTTGATAAGGAGGGTGCCGATAGGCGGGGGGAGCTGCCTTAGCAATGATAATTCTCAAAGGCAAAATTTAGCGATTATGATTACCTGTCCTCGTTGTCAGCACAAGGTCGATAGTCAAGCCTTACAATGTCCCTACTGTTCTAGTATTTTAAAGGCTTATGGTCATCCCGGCATGACCCTGCATCAAGCTGTCACCGGCGGGTTTTTGTGTGAAACTTGTCTGTATCATGGCGATGATAGCTGCAATTTTCCCCAACGTCCCTACGCTACCAGCTGCACTTTATACAAAAATAGCCAAATAATAGTAGAAAAAATTCCTCCTCTCCCTCTACCTAGGATTTTTAAAAATTGGTGTCTCAGAAATAGGGGATTATTGCTATTATTAGCCATAATTTTGAGCAGCATTACCCTAGCTTTTATCAACTCACGTCGTTAATTTTTTACCAGCGATCACACCTTGATATAGATCTAGGTCGAACCAGAAAGTTGTGCCAATTCCCACTTCACTAATCAAATTAATTTGACTATAGTGTTTTTCAATAATATTTTTGACGATCGATAATCCCAATCCCGTCCCCTCTAGGGTATGAACGCGATTTTCTACGCGATAGAAGCGATCAAAGATGGCACTTTGATCCTCGGTATCAATGCCAATACCAGTATCGGATACTTCCACGCGAATTTTGATAGTTTCTTGGGGATTGTCTCTAGTTATTTTATAGGCACGAATCACCACTTTTCCACCAGCGGGAGTAAATTTTAGGGAGTTACCGACTAGATTAGTTAATACCTGTAAAAGTAGATCGTAATGACCTAAAATTGGTAGTAAATTGGCTTCAATTTCCGAGCTTAATTCTAGTCCTTTATCCCTAGCATTAAGTTGATATGTCCTCAGGGTTTGTTCGATTAACTGTCCGATATCGATCGCATCTAAGTTATAGTTACGGGAGGATTCTAACCGAGAAAGATCGAGAACATCATTAACTAAACGAGTTAAGCGATCGGTTTCATGATTGGCGGTTTCTAAAAACTCTCTTTTTTCTGTATCGCTGAGATCTTCACCAAATTCTGTTAGGGTTTCAATAAAAGATTTGATGTTAAATAAAGGGGTTCTTAACTCGTGGGAAACATTGCTGATAAATTGACTTTTTGCCTCATTTAATTCTGTTTCTCTGGTGATATCCTGTAGCGTCATGGCAATCCCACGAACATTTTCACGATATTGATCGAATACCTGAGTTAACAAAATGCGAATTGTGCAGGGTTTCGGGTTAGTTAAAGATAATCTAAATTCTGCGGGGGAATAGTTATTATTTTCTTGATCAATAACAGAATTTTTCTGATTTTGATTAGCGGATTCTTCTGGTTGGAGGGTTTCTCCTGCCGCAATTTGATAGAGAGGTTTAGTTAGTTTAACCGTTAACTCGGAAGGAAAAAGATGTAGAACATTTTGACCGATAATTTCCTGCTCTTCCCAGCCAAATATTTCTCGAGCTGCGGGATTGATTAATAACAATTGAAAATTAGTATCTAAGAGAATTGCTCCATCAGCAATAGTGGACATTAACGTGTCTAGCTTGGCTTTTTCGGCGGTCATTTCTTCGATATTTTGTTCGTCGTATCTTTCTAACTTTTCCGCCATTTCATTAAAACTGAGAATTAATTCTCCTAACTCTCCTCCCAGGGGTAAATCAATGCGCTGCTTAAAATTTCCCGCTGCAATATTTTTGACCCCGACTAATAACTCCTTGATCGGTTTGGTGATAGTTAGAGCATTAAAAACTGCCCCGAGAATCACCATGGCCCAAATCGAGACAAAAACGGCAATAGTAACATCACGGGTTAGATTAGAAGAAGCCACCACAATAGCGTTAGGATTGATCCCGATCGCTAATACCCCTAAATATTTGCCTTCATGATTTAAGGGAACAAAGACATCGGTTACTTCACCGTCGGGGGTTTTATGCTGACGGATGAGGGGAGTTTCCCCATTTTTGCCATAATTTTCCGGTAATTGAATGCGACGCTCGATGGTCAGGGAGTTCTTAACTTCGGCGGTAGAATAGGGAATGCCGAAAAATATTTGACCTTCCTCGTTAGCGTAGATCAAATAACGCACACTGGAGGTGCTGCTATAAAAACGGGCTGAAAAACGGGCCAAATCGGTTAAATTGTCCTCTGCAATCAGAGGGGAGACATTAGCGGCTAATAACAGCCCTAAGTCCCGGCCAAAACGGGTATCATTGAGACGTACATCCTGCTGGATCGTGTTAACTGCCCAAAAGGTTAAACCACTCATCAACAAGGAAACGGCTAAAGTAGCCGCAGCCATTAATTTAGTTTGGAGAGTGAATTCAGACCACCAATGGGCGATCGCTTCTCGGAGACTGGGCAGAAAATTAAACACGGTTAGGCAGGATTAATCGGTGTTCTTGGGGATTCTATCGCTCAAATCGCGGGTTAATATGATCATCTTAACTCATTAGCACTAATCAAAGCCTAAGTCTCCGAGAAAGTTAAGAAATGCCCAAAAGCGCCAATAGTTCTAATTTTAGCTACCCCCGGTAATTCTGTAGTGTAAATACTGAACACACCTAAATTTTGCCGTTGACTAGAGGTTTTGATCGCTGGTTTTAAGATTTGATTTTTGATCACATTTCTGGCTGCCACCGGCAAAGAATCGATCGAGTCACAGAGACTGATTTTCTCGCAGGCGATTTTGTCGGCATGAGCGAGGAGTTTTTCGGCGGCGTATTCGCTGTAAAGTTCTTGGGGGGGATTGGTAAATCCCATAATCCCCGCTACTACCCCTAGGGCGATCGCTCCCTTGAAGAAATTACCCCCCATAGCCACTTAGCTCCTTGATTTTGTCTTCTCCACTCTATTTTGACAAGACATTTTCGATCTGGCTAGGGAGCGGTGTTAATTTCTTAAACCAATACCGGGTGCATAGCACTCTAGTACATTTCCTGTGAGACTGCAACTAACTAACAGATAATCACAGTGAGAACAGGCGGTACTAACGAGATGGTGTTCTAAAATATGCTGTCTTTCGGCAAAATTTCCACAATTAGGACAGCGTACTTGTTGCAGGGTGATCATAGCAAACCTCATTAATTAGTTATCTTTTGTATGTAAAGCTAGTTTTTCTTGATCCCAATCGGTTTAAACCTATTTTTTCCTTGATCCCCATTATAGTATAGAGTCGATCATCTGATCTGGCTAGTAATTTTTACTAAACTTTGCAATTTTTCTTGAAAAATTTAATAATTTCTTTCTAGTGTTTTTTACCGTGATCGGATAAGTGTCGGTAATTTTGGCGAAGAGAAAGCCGGAAAGTGAACTTTTAAACTGCTGATCCCTTACTGCTATAATTACGGCTGAGATTATTGATTATCCTATGAAGTACGCTCTGGTTCACGAGTGGTTAACCCCAAAAGCGACGGGGGGATCGGAATTAGTGGTTAGGGAGATTTTACAATGTCTAGAGGCGGATTTATACGCTTTGATCGATTTTGAGTCCACTAATCCCGATAGTTATCTTTATGGTCGCTCGATCGGGACAACTTTTCTGCAAAATTTCCCGAAAGCGAGAAATGGCGTACAAAAATACTTACCTTTTCTTCCCCTAGCGATCGAGCAGTTAAATTTAGAGGATTATGATGTGATTTTATCCTCCTCCCATTGTGTGGCTAAAGGGGTTTTAATACGACCGGATCAGGTTCACATTTGTTATTGTCACACTCCCATGCGTTATGCTTGGGATTTAACTTTTGACTATCTGGCTAATAGTAAGTTAGGACGGGGATTACCCGGTATTTTTACCCGTTATCTTTTGCATGGTTTGCGTCAGTGGGATGTGATTTCTGCTAATCGTGTGGACTATTTTCTGGCTAATTCCCACCACACAGCTAGACGAATTTGGCGCTGTTATCGACGGGAGGCAAAAGTGATTTATCCTCCCGTGCAAATCGAGCGCTTTTCCTACCAAGAGAAAAAGGAAGATTTTTATTTAGTCGTCTCTCGTTTGGTTAGTTATAAAAAAGTCCCTTTAATTGTGGAAGCATTTAATCAATTGGGATTACCCCTAGTGGTTATTGGAGATGGTCCACAGATGACTTTAATTCGACAGTTAGCTAGGGATAATATTCAGATTTTAGGTGCAGTTTCTGATCGAATGGTAGCAGAATATATGTCGAGAGCCAAAGCGTTTATTTATGCTGCCTGTGAAGATTTTGGTATTGCTTTAGTGGAAGCGCAAGCTTGTGGTACTCCCGTGATTGCATTTGCTGCTGGAGGTGCTTTAGAAACTGTGCGGGATCTGCGGGAAAATTTTCCCCAGGGGACAGGATTACTTTTTGGGGAACAAAATCCCCAATCTTTGGTAGAAGCAGTTAAATATTTTGTGGATCACGGTGATAAAATTGCTCCAGAAAGTTGTCGGCAACAAGCTAATAGATTTACTCCTGAAATCTTTCAAGGTAACTATAGTTTATTTGTTGAGGAGCATTCAAGATATAAAAATTATTGCTAAGTTTAATTAAATAAGTTATCTTAATGGAGAGCTACGAGGTTTTCGTTTTAGGAAGTTAGTCATCGGTTGTTGATAACCAATTAGCTTACACTTCATCTTAAGGAGAAATGCTGTATTTGCCCAATGGTGAAGATGCAGCCAATGCACCCTAAAATGTAACACTATGGATATTTCTCGAAAGTGGATATCTAGCCAACGCTGATATCTTACCATGGTGATTGTGATAACAGAAAAGTGAGGATTATAGCCGTGCCTTGGAATCGAATTAATCAATGGGTAGAAAAACGCTCTTTAGGGGCCTTAGAATCAGCTTATCAGAAAGCGCTGAAAATTAAAGCGATCGAAGATAAGCATTTTGGGGGACAAAAAATTTCCCCGGCTGCCGTGGGAGGAAAAAGTGTTTATGATTACTTTCAAAGTACCCTAGAGCGAGAGTTATTACAGATACGTTTCGATTTAACTCAAGTGCGTCTGGGTAATTTTATCAATCCGCAAACTAACCCAGAAAATAATAACATCCTAGAGACTTTAAATGCGATCGAGGATATTATCAGTAAATATCGTCTAGATGTAGGGGAATTGCTGCCCCCATTACCGAATAATCAAACCCCAAATCTGCCTAATACCAATCTCACCAGTGATACCCCTAGCGATAAAACTAACCAGATAATTTCTCCTACAACCAGTAATAAATTTTTTAACTTCCAACAAGAATTAACCCCCGAATACGAACAAACTGTCATCAAACAACTCCGTACCCTGCGACAACAGCAGCGTATCGCTATCCGTTTTATCCTGATTATTATTTTAGTTCCTCTCTCCGTACAGGTTATCAGTAGAAACTTTATTTTTAGCCCTGTTTTAAACTATTTCGGGGTGGATAGAGCGAAAATATCAGAAGTTTATATTTCTCAGGAAATTGGCGAAAAATATCTCAGAGAATTTGCTAGACTTCAAGAAATTGAAGAAATCAAGCACGTTTTAGGAGTAGCAAAAGTAGGGAATGAATCAGAAGAAACCTTTCGGGAACAGGTGCAAGAATTATTCAGAGAAGCGGGTTATGAAAGTCAAGATGGTTGGAAAAACTTACTCTCCGATATTACTGGATTAATAGCCTTTATTGCCATCTTAATTTTTGGTCGTCAACAATTGGCGATTACGCGGGCTTATGTTAGTCGTTATTTTCTCAGCTTAAATGATATCACCAAAGCCTTTATCTTTATCCTCTTTACCGATATATTTGTCGGGTTTCACTCGGCGGAGGGTTGGACGGTAATCCTAGAAACTTTGTTCCGGCACTTTGGTTGGCGCGAGAATATTACATTTATCAGCTTGTTTGTGGCCACTGTTCCCGTTATCCTAGATACCATCTTTAAACTATTAATATTTAATTATCTGACTCGTAAATCTCCCACCGCCGCAACTATCCTAGAAAAGATGAACCAGTAACGCCCTATGATCCTCAGTATTGCCGATACTTTCATTAAAAGACCCGTTCTGACCACGGTTTGCTCGATTTTAATCGTTTTGATCGGTGCGATCGCTATTCCCTTTTTACCCCTAGAAAAACTGCCCCAGTTGGCATTTATTCAGGTAGCGGTGAATGCCAGCTATTTGGGAACGGATGCCAAAACCGTACAGGATAACGTTACCACGGTACTCGATCGCCAGATTAACGGGACAGAACAGATTGTTTATATGGAGTCCCAAAGTACTAACACTGGACAAAGTACAGTGACTGTCTCTTTCCCGGTAGAAATGGATCGAAACATTGCCCAGGTCTTGGTACAAAACCGCGTCAGTACCGCCGCCGCCAGTTTACCGGAAGAAGTGAACCGGCAGGGGGTGACTACCAATACCCAATCCCCCAGCATTACCCTTGCCTACGGTATTGCCGCCAAACCGGACGAAAACGGCAATTATCCCTACGATACAGTCTTTTTAAGTAACTTTGTCGATCGGGTTATCGATGCTGAGATTCTCCGGATCGAGGGGGTTGGTAGTACAACCATCATCGGGGGAAGCGACTACGCCCTACGTTTTTGGCTTAATCCCGATGCTTTAGCCGCTAGGGGTGTATCGGCGGATGAAGTAGTACAAGCGATCCGAGAACAGAATATTCAGGTGGGTGCGGGGACAATTGGCGGTGATCCCAGTCCCGAAGATCAGCAATTCCAGATCGCCATTCGCGCCGTTGGTAGGGTTGTCACCGGAGAGGAAGCAGAAAACATTGTCGTCAAAGTCGGGGAAAATGGCGATTTAATCCGAATTAAAGACGTGGGACGGGCAGAAATCGGAGCGGAAAGCTACAGTACTGCCGCCTATTTCGACAAATCCCCCGCCGTCGTCTATGTGGTCTATCAGTTGCCCGGTTCCAACGCTTGGAATACTGCCAAACTGGTAAAAGAGAAAATAGCGGAACTAGAACCAAGTTTCCCCCCGGGGTTAAATATTGCCATCACCCTCGATAATACCGACTTTGTTGCCGCTTCCCTTGAAGAAGCCTTTAGCACTCTGGTGGAGGCGATTTTACTGGTTATTCTAGTCATTTTTATCTTCCTTCAGAATTGGCGCACCACGATCATTCCAGCGATCGCTATTCCCGTATCTTTGATCGGAACCATGGCCGTCGCCCTCGCTTTAGGCTATTCTCTCAATAACCTCTCCTTGTTTGCCGTCATTCTAGCCACCGGGTTAGTGGTGGACGACGGGATCGTGGTTGTAGAGGCGGTATCGGAAAAATTACGGCAGGGGATGCGGCCATTTCAAGCTGCCCTCGATGCCATGGGTGAGTTAACCTCGGCGGTAATTGCTAGTTCTCTTGTACTATTTGCGGTTTTTATTCCCGTCACCTTCTTCCCTGGTACGGTGGGGATCGTTTATCGACAATTTGCCGTGATCATCTCCGCTTCAATTCTGATCTCCACCTTTAACGCCCTCAGTTTTTCCCCCACCATGTCGGCGATTATCATGAAACCGCCCCAAGCCACCCGCGGACCCTTGGGACTGTTTTTCGAGGGCTTTAATCGGGGTTTCAACGCAGTTAAAGAAGGTTATCGACGCTTGATCGAATTTCTGATCCGAGTTCGGTTTCTGGTCTTACCCTTCTTTATCGCCGCCCTCTTTCTCACAGCTTGGAGTTACAATACCACTCCCCAGGGTTTTATCCCCGAAGAAGACCAAGGTTATGCCTTCGTTTTGGTGCAAGCACCCGCTGGGGTTTCCCTGCGCTACACCGACCGGGTTATCCGTCAGATTAACGAAGAAATTCTCGCCGGTATCGAAGAAGTGGAACACTTTGTCGGTATGGCGGGCTTTAGTTTTGCCGGAAGTGGCAGCAACCAAGGCCTATTTTTTGTCAAGTTAAAAGAATGGTCGGAACGGCCCGGGGAAGATAAGTCAGTTTTCGGCATTCTCAGGAAAATTAACCAACAATTAGCCACTAAAATCCGAGATGCTCGCGCTTTCGCCGTTAATGCGCCCCCCGTGGATGGATTAAGTTCTACTGGCGGTTTCGAGATATATATCCAAAACCGCGCTTCTTTTCCCATGGACTCTTTGATTGCCAACGCTAATAACGTCATGGCCGAGGCTCGAACAAGACCGGAATTATCGGGAATTTTCACCCAATTTACCACCGACACGCCGATGCTGGAACTTTCCATCAATCGCAACCAGCTACAGGCCCAAAACGTCGATATGCAGTCCGTTTTCGGTACCCTGCAAACCTATCTCGGTTCCAACTTCGTCAACCAATTCGTCCTAGGCGATCGCTTGTATCGAGTCTTTGCCCAAGCAGAAGCGGATTATCGTTCTAATCCCGAAGATATTAACCGTCTTTACGTCCGTTCCCGTACCGGGGCCAATATTCCCCTATCCGGTTTAGTTAGCGTCAAACGCTTCACCTATCCACCGATTATCACTAACTTTAACCTCTATCCCTCGATTGACGTTCAGGGTAATCCCGCTCCCGGTTTTAGTACGGGACAGGCGATCGCTGCGATGGAAGATGTCTGTCGGAAAGTCCTGCAGCCCGGTTTCGGTTACGCTTGGACGGGTACAGCTTTCCAAGAAAAAACTTCCGCCGGGGCTGCCCCAGTTATCTTCGGATTAGCCTTTATTGTGGTTTTCCTTGTCCTCGCGGCCCAGTACGAAAGCTACATTGACCCGATTATCATCATGATTACCGTTCCCCTAGCGATCCTGGGTGCCATGGGGGCCCTACTGTTGCGGGCGAATTTCCTGCAAGCAGGTAGTCTCTTCCCGACGGTGAATAATAATATCTATGCTCAGGTGGCTTTGGTCATGTTAATCGGTTTAGCGGCAAAAAATGCGATTTTAATCGTGGAATTCGCTAACCAGTCCCGTACTTTGGGTTTAAGTATTCCCGATGCGGCAGCCCGGGCCTCGACGGAACGCTTAAGACCGATTCTGATGACGGCTATTTCCGGTTTAGTCGGTTTCTTGCCCTTGGTTATAGCTTCTGGCGCCGGAGCGATGAGTCGTTGGTCCCTGGGAACTGCAATCCTAGGCGGTTATCTGATTTCGACGGTGTTGAGTTTATTTCTTGTCCCAGTGTTGTATGTGCTGATCAAACAGTTCGAGGCCCGATTCCTCTCCTCGAAACCCCCGAAAAGTGGCGGTTCTGGCAATAGTAAAACTCCCTCTCTGGGTGGGGAAAGAAATACATCAGAAACCCCCATAGAAGAAGGAGCTATTTCCTCTTTGAAAATCTCTCCTCAGTCTGGGAATGACTAGGGTGTTAGGAGTCTTTTTCAGTAATCAGTAATCGGTGATCAGTGATCAGTAATCAGTGAAAAGAAAGCTCCGCAATTGCCACTTAATACTGTTAACTGAAAACTCAAATCTGATAACTGATAACTGAAAAGGCTGACGGCTGATGGCTAAACAACTGATAACTGATAACTGCTAACTGCTAACTGATAACTGATAACTGAAAATAATGACCCTAGAATCTACTGCTAACGAAGCGATCGCCCATAATTTAGAGCAATTCCTGCTGGTTTTGACTATTTCCTTGAGTGTCGCCACTTTATCGAGAACTGTTGCCTTCCTCCGCAAAATTCCCTACACCCTGCTGTTAGTTATTGTCGGTATGGGTTTAGCTTTTTTAGATTTGCGTTTGGTTAATCTTTCCCCGGAATTAATTCTGGAAATTTTTCTGCCTCCTCTGTTATTTGAAGCCGCCTGGAATATTCCCTGGGCTAAATTAAAGGAATATTGGGTTACTATCGTCCTTTTTGCCGTTATCGGGGTGATTATCTCCGTTTTGGGAGTCGCCTATCCCCTACATATCTTTGCTAATTTACCCCTATCGATCGCGTTTCTCTTGGGTGCTGCCCTAGCTGCCACCGATCCCGTCTCTGTAATTGCCCTATTTAAAGAATTGGGGGCCAGTAAAAAACTAACAATCCTGATGGAAGGGGAAAGTCTCTTTAATGATGGGGTCGCTGTGGTCGCTTTCGTCCTCTTGGTGGGGATTCCCTTGGGAGTCGATACCTTCTCAATTCCCGTGACGATCGCTCGTTTCTGCACCTTTGTGGGGATTGGGATCGGTG
Source organism: Microcystis aeruginosa Ma_MB_S_20031200_S102 (assembly GCA_007095845.1). Classification (GTDB taxonomy): domain Bacteria; phylum Cyanobacteriota; class Cyanobacteriia; order Cyanobacteriales; family Microcystaceae; genus Microcystis; species Microcystis aeruginosa_D. Next base: position 8,860 of record SFBI01000145.1, on the reverse strand, counting down.
TCGGTTGCGTGATCGGTTTCGGCATTTCCTACCTTACCCAACGCTTTGATCTGCCTTTTGTGGAACAGTCTCTGACTCTAGTTTCTGCATACGGAACCTATCTCGTCACGGAAAAATTAGGCGGATCCGGTGTGATTGGGGTGGTAATTGTCGGGATTATTCTCGGTAATCTCGGTTCGCGCATTGGTATGAGTCCCCGCACGCGCTTGGTAGTTAGCGAATTTTGGGAATTTATCGCCTTTTTTGTCAATTCCATCATCTTTTTACTGATCGGCGATCAAACCCGTTTTGAGAGTCTCGGTAGTCACTTAACGGGGATTTTAATAGCGATCGCTGCTATGGTGGTTTCCCGTCTGTTCTCAATTTTTGGACTAGGGGGAATTAGTAACCTAATTACGGGTAATAAGATCAGTTTCAAGGAAAGAACGGTGTTATGGTGGGGAGGATTGCGCGGATCGGTTTCGATCGCCCTAGCGTTAAGTGTTCCCACGTCTATCCCCTACCGTCAAGAAATTATTGACGTGGTTTTTGGGGTGGTTTTATTTACTTTATTGGTGCAAGGATTATCTATACAATGGCTGTTAAATGCCCTCAATCTTATCGGTGATCAACCGATTCGCACCGAATATTCGGCCTTAATTGCTCGTCAAATTGCTTTAACTAGGGTGTCTAATTATCTGCAACAACCAGAACGTTTTCCCGATATCGATCCCGAATTTTATCGCTATAAAAAAACTCTGGTGGAAGGACAATTAAAGTCCCTGGGGGATCAGTTGCAAAAATTACTACAGGAACACCCACAATTAAAAGATGTGGTGGCCGAACAATTTCAAGATACTTTACTCGATATCGAAGCTAATACCTACGCAGAATTAATTCGAGCCGGTCGTTTAAATGAAAATCTCGTTCCCCTTTTAGTGGAGGTAGAAGAGGAAAAAGAGATGGTTTAATGATCAAGGGCTGCATCTCCTATATGTGACTTTCTCTTACTTATGGTGAGCAGCAGAAGTTATTCAAAGAGGGCGAATGCAATTCGCCCCTACAATAATATTATCGCACCAATGGTAGGGGCGCATCGCGTGCGCCCAAATCTAATATAGATATTTCGACAAAATTGAGATGCAGCCTCATCAAGTCATGGAAAATCAAAGAATTTTTGCTAAAAATTGCTGAGTTCGATCGGATTGAGGATGATTAAAAAATTCTGCTGGGGGAGCAATTTCCAAAATTAAACCCTGATCCATAAATACCACCCGATCGGCCACTTCTCGCGCAAATCCTACCTCGTGGGTGACACAAACCATGGTCATCCCCGATTTGGCTAAACTTTGCATCGTTTCCAAGACTTCTCGCACCATTTCTGGGTCTAAAGCTGAAGTCGGTTCATCGAATAACATCACCTTCGGCTGCATAGCTAAAGCGCGAACGATTGCCACCCGCTGCTGTTGTCCTCCCGATAACTGAGGGGGATATTTAAGCGCTTGTTCGAGAATACCAACTTTTTCGAGGAGTTTTGTCGCTATTTCCTCCGCTTGCGCTTTTTTCCAACCGCGCACCCAGATGGGACCAAGGGTGACATTATCTAATACCGTCAGATGGGGAAAGAGGTTAAATTGTTGAAAAACCATCCCGACTTCCTGACGGATTGCCTCGATATTTTTCAGGTTGTGGGAAACAGTTATCCCGTCAATAATAATGCGACCTTTTTGATAGGATTCCAACCCGTTAAAAGTGCGAATAAAGGTGGATTTTCCCGAACCAGACGGTCCCATAATCACGACAACTTCCTGTTTATTAACGGTGAGATTTACTCCCCGCAAAGCATGAAAGCGGTTATCATACCATTTTTCCACCGCTTCGGCAATTATAATCGGTTCACTGTTGTGAGATTCCATATTTTTGAGAGTTTATTGATTATCTGTATCGGGAAACCACTGTTTCTCAAGAATTTGTCTCAGAGAGTAGGGACAAATTATCGGTAAATTTTTTAATCCTGTCTTTTTTTCAGCAATTAAGCGAGCGTTTTCATAGATATTTTCTAACTCTAGTTCTAGAAATTTGCTTAAATTGGTGGTGAGCTTATCTTCTAATTGTACTCGAAAAGTGATAATCTCTGCCGCCCAATGATTACTATTTCTTTCTCTTTCTGTCGTCCAAAATTGATAGAGTAACAGATGGATTATTATTTGTAAACTTAAACTTTTAACAGCAGTTTTTTCGCTTCGTCCCAAAGCTGTCAACTCCTCGATTAAATGTTCGTAATCTAACTGATCTAACTGACGATTTTTTAATAACTCGATCGTCTCGCTTAACCAGCGATCATACTCCCGTTCATAAAGCTGTTCTAAAGCAAGCATTGTCTTTAATCAAATGGAGACATTATTAAAAATAACCCGTTTCTAGAAATGATAGCATAAAATATCCGGATGGCACTGGATTAGTGTAAATATTTGTGAATCAATGATGATGACAGTCAAAAATCCTTGACCCTAAGGTAAAAAAAAGGTTAAATTATGGTTAGGCTGAGAACCCACACATCCTAGATAATGAGGCTATCATGGATTTAATCGATAAACTCAAAGCAATTGCTCAAAAAGTTGAAACCTCTCGTTCTCAAATCCAAAACGAACAGGCAACCAAAACAGCTTTTATTATGCCTTTTTTGCAAGCATGGGGTTACGATGTATTCAATCCCATGGAAGTTCACCCCGAATATAGTGCCGATTTAACTGGATTAAAAGGGGAAAAAGTAGATTATGCTATTTGTTTGGACAATCAACCGATTATTTTGATGGAATGTAAAAGCTGTCATCAAAATCTTGAGCATCCTAAACATAGTTCCCAACTGCATCGATATTTTATCGCAACTGGAGCTAACTTTGGAGTTTTAACTAATGGGATTATCTATCGGTTTTATACGGATATCGTCAAGGATAATATCATGGACGATAAGCTATTTTTTGAGTTTAACATTCTCGACTTTGACGACTCTTCTGTTAACGAATTAAAACGATTTTCTAAATCTAGCTTTAATTCTGACGAACTAGAAGAGGTTGCTCGCAATTTATTGCACACAAAAGAAGTTAAAAAAGTTATTGCCCAGCAGTTAAATGATCCTTCCCCCGAATTTGTTAAGTTTTTTGTTAGTCATGTGTATTCTGGGGTGAGAACTACATCGGTTGTCGAAAAATTCAAAGAAATTATTAAGCGTTCTCTCAAAGAGTATATCAATGATATCATCAAAGAAAAATTTGAGGAAGTTTTAGGAAAAGAACCTGAACCAAATCCTGCTGATACACCAGCAGCAGAAGATACTCCACCAGAAGAACCAGAGGAACCTGAAATTAATCCCGAAAAACTGGAAGTATTTTACATTATTAAATCAATTCTACGGGAAGAAATCAATACCGCACGCATTCAATACAAAGACACTAGAAGTTATTTTGGTATCAACTTAGATGGAAAAGTAACCAAAACAGTCTGTCGTCTGTGGTTCAAAAAAACTGGCAAGAAATCAATCAGTATTCCCGATAACGTCGAAACTGGTAAAGAAGCAACCACCAATATAGACAGTCTTGATGAAATTTATGGAGTCGCTGAATTTCTGAAATCTCGTATTCGCTATCTGACTCAAGATATTTATAAAAGCAAGTCAGAAAAAACGGAAAGTATCTAAAATAATTAGCCCCTATCTCTTTAATAACCGATAGGGGTTTTTAATGATATAATTTTTAGTAATCGCTGATTATGGTTGTAAAATTTTATCTAGGGATAGGAAGTTACGGTTAATAAGTGGTCATGAAAAGGAGATAGAATATCCGAACATTATAATAAAAGTGTTCTCTCAAGTTAAGGTCAAAAAATTCTAGCTGGGAGTTATCGAAGTGTGATTAAGCTTGACAAACTCAAATTAAGGTGTTACCATATTGGGCATGATTTGTGCAGATGTTGAAATTTTTATTTTGCGGTAGTCTATGAATTTAACAAGTTTAGCAATGTCTCTTGATGAAGTTCCTTTACCTAGTTCTTTGCCGCCAGTTATTTTAACAGTTTTTACTCGTCCCGATCTACTCAAGGAAGTTTTAAAGGGTTTAACCCAACAGACTCTATTTCCTCGTCAGATCATTGCCTATGTGGATGGGGCAAGAAGTGAACGGGATCTACCCCTGATCGATCAAACAATTGCTTTACTGCAAGAGTTCTCTAGTAAAATTCCAGTAGATATAAGGTTAAGATCGCAAAATTTGGGCTGTGATCAAAATGTCATTTTGGCCTTTACAGAAATACTGTCCACTTATGAATCTATTGTTTACTTGGAAGATGATGACTTTCCCAATCCATATTTTTATGATAGGATGTGCCGTCTGCTAGAGGCATACCGTGAACATAAAAAAATCTTTTCGATTAGCGGATACGCAACCTTTCCAGAGCAAGCATATCATTTGATCGAAGAGGATTTTGCTCTCTCTCATAGAGTTTTTTCTTGGGGATTCGGTATCTGGGCCGATCGCTGGAATGATATCGCTCTCATCAATCAGCCTAAACAATATAATCCTTTTGGAAAACTCTATAATATACCCGCCACCGTGCAAACAAAAATGACTATAATAAACCAGTTCTGGCTAGAGAGAAATGAGCAAACTGACTGGGTTATTACTCTTACTCTTGCATCTTTGTATCAAAATCGGGTTCATCTCATTCCCAAAACTTCTTTGATCTATAATATTGGTTTTGGACACCCAGAATCTAAAAATTACAAAGGTAAAGAACCATCATGGGTAAACTCTGCCTATAGTTCCTCATTCCGCCCCAATAGCTTACCTACCAGTCTTGAGTTAATTGACCTCTTAAAAAATCAGATTAGTGGGGTAGAATTAGCGCATTACCTGTATCGAAAGGGCATTTCTATTAATTTAGAAGCACTATTTTACTACCTGAAAAAATATCATGACCTTCAAAGTCGACTAGAATTTGTGAAGCTATTTATGGTTCACTCCCCCTTTAGTTTCAAAAAAACTCGCCGTCGCCTAGGTTTATAGTTTAGTAGATACTTAATAGAAAATATGAATAGCTCTAGAAAGTTTCTGATTTGTAAAGGTTCCTCTGGCATGGGAAACCGAATTCTGGCCGCCTGTGGTGCAATAATCTACAGTGAAATCAGTAATCGCCAGTTAGTTATTGATTGGCGGGATAATACTTATTGTCATGACGATATCAACTCCTTCCCTCTATTTTTTAACTGTCCAAAGACAGGTTCAGTAGAATCTATACCTGATAGCAAGTCCGTCTATCCTGAGTTATGGATTGATAAGTTAGATCAATCTTTTGGTGGACTAAGAAAAGATTTAAGGATTTCGGATCGAGCTATGTCGGTTGAATTATCTAGCATAAATTATGAGAGTGAGATTCTGGTTTTCTGTGCCTATACTCATAAAATCAACCAGATGAGACAACTTTTTCATGGAAAGTTCGATTACTTGGCAAAAATGGATGATCGTACTATTATCAAACAGGTATTAAACTCTCATCTAAGACTGAAACCTGAAATTGTTCAGCCTATTGAAGATTTTAAATCATCTCACTTGGGAGTGAATACCCTAGGCGTTCATGTCAGATATACAGATATGAAGATTCCTTTAGATAAGCTAATTAATACTACTAAAAAAATCAACAAAAACAATAAATTTAACAGCATTTTCTTGTCCACAGATTCTCAAGAAGTTGTTGAGAAATTTCAACAGGAATTCACAAATATTATCACCACACCAAAATGGTTTCCACCATCGGGAGAAAGAATGCACCAGAACTGGGATCAATGTCCCGATCGCGTTCAAAATGGCATAGAAGCATTAATGGATATGTATTTGTTAGCCAGTTGTAATGATTTGATTTTTTCTTCTCAGTCCTCCTTTGGTTTAGTGGCATCAATCCTAAGTAAAGCGAGGAAACAACATCTCCACGATGTGAATTCTTCTTCATTCATTGAAAAAGTAAAAGCGAAAATTAGAGGTATTGCCAAATAGTTTGTACGAGCAATTAACCCGAAACAACCTGAATGATGTCTATGCCATGGCAAACTTGGGAAGTTACCAACTCATGCTTAATTCTCTCAATCGCATTTTCTCGTCTTTAGTATTTAGCGTTTTGCTTACCATAATTATCTCCAGTTGTCAAGGTGCAAATGTATTAACTTCGGCAAATAATTCCCAGACCAATCAATGGCAAAAAATGACCGTAATCGAGGGTTTAGAGCATCCTTGGGCTATGGTTTGGCTACCTAACGGGGAAATACTGATCACAGAGCGTCCAGGTCGTTTAAGAGTGGTTAGAGAGGGCAAATTAGACCCAAAAGCCATCCCTGGAGTTCCCGAAGTTTTTGCCGTCGGACAAGGAGGACTGCTGGATGTGGCAATTCATCCCCAATTTGCCCAAAATCGCTGGATTTATCTAACTTATGCCCACGGAGACCATAAGGCTAATCGTACCCGCGTCGCTCGTGCTGTTTATGATGGTGCAAGTTTGCGAGATCTGCGGGTTATTTTTGAAGTTTCCCAGGCAAAAACCGGCTCTCAACACTTCGGTTCGCGGTTATTATGGCTACCGGATGGCACTTTATTGGTAGCGATTGGGGACGGGGGTAATCCTCCCCTACAATTAGGGGGAGATTTAATTAGAAAACAGTCCCAAAATCTGCAAAGTCATTTAGGTAAAATTATCCGTATCAATGACGATGGTTCTATACCGAAAGATAATCCTTTTGGTGGTTCTAAAATTTGGAGTTATGGCCATCGTAATATTCAAGGAATCAGCTTCGATCCAATGACTAAAAGAGTCTGGGCAACAGAACACGGAGCGAAAGGAGGGGATGAATTAAATTTAATTGAAAAAGGTAAAAATTATGGTTGGCCAGTGGTTTCTGCTAGTCAAGAGTACGGCACTAATAACCCAGTTTCCCTCGAAGAATCTCGCCCTGGTTTGATCGATCCGAAAATAATTTGGACACCAGCGATTGCTCCTTCGGGATTGGTCTTTTATACTGGTAGTCGCTTTCCTAATTGGCAGGGAAATTTATTCGCCGGTGGCTTAGTTTCCAGAGATATTCGCCGTCTGGAAGTGGATAAATCGGGTGAAATTATCAATCAAGAAGCGATTCCCATCGGTCAGAGGGTGCGGGATGTGCGTCAAAGTCCCGACGGATTTTTATACCTGCTCACCGATGAAGGTAACGGCCAATTAATTCGCCTTGAACCGCTATCTAATTTGTAAAAGTTCACAGAAATTATTATGGAAACCTTGAAGATTTTTTAGCGACTTCTAGTATAGTTATGTTTGTACGGGAGTAAGCACTCGATTTATGAAGAAAATTTTACAGTTAGTGGGACTAGGTTGTATATTACCTATGTTCCTCGCCAGTGCGAGTTTAGCGGAAACAGTGGTGGAAAAAGTGGCTCGCACGGGATTTTTGACCGTAGGAACCCGTTTTGATGCGATTCCCTACTCCTACGTCAATGAGAAGGGGGAATTAGTCGGCTATTCTATGGATGTGTTAGAACGAATTAGAAAACGACTGGAAACTCGTCTCGGTCGTCCCGTCACCCTGCAAATGGTGGAAGCTAACCAACCCGGAGAGAAAATTAACCTCATTCGTAGCGGGGAAATCGATATCGCTTGTAGTACGGCTTTTACTTGGGAAAGGGCGAAAGTGGTCGATTTTTCCATCAGTTACAGCATTTCTGGGATTAGGATTTTAGCCAAAAAAGGTAGCAATCTCTCCACTCCTCAATCCCTAATCGGTAAACGTATCGCCTTGATTCCCAGTTCCGCAGCCGTGGATGTGATTAAATTAGTACAACCGCAAGCGACGATTGTGACTACCTACAGCACCGTAGAAGAAGCGATCGAAGCTTTAAAAACCGGTAAAATCGACGCAATAGCGGGGGATAGCATTTCTTTAGCGGGAACAATCCTCAGAGATAACCCTAAAATCTACGAAATCGTCCCCGAAGAAGCTCTAGCTAATTTTGGCATTGCTTGCATGGTTCCCGAAAATAACTCTACTTTTTTGGATGATGTCAACTATGCCATTGTTAAAATGATGCAGGATTACATCACCAATGATACGGCTACCGTTAGTCAAATCGATCGTTGGTTCGGTAGTCAAGGCATGGTTCCCATCCCCCCAGAATTATTAAAAGGGTTTTTTGCCTTCAAAGTTATCGAACACGCCCAAATTAATCCCCAAGAAGCCAAATAGGAGCATAAATTCAGGTGAATATCAGCAATAAAACTGGTTTAGTCGGCTTTCTTCTCGCTTTATCTGCCTTCGGTCTGACTAGTGCCGCCCAGGCCGCCTCAGACGAGGCCAATCCCATTGAGGCGCGTTTAAGTCGTCTATCTAGCGCTGTACGCGAACGAGTTAACAAACTGCCGGAAGGTACTGCCGATCCTAGTTTACAAGCTTTAGGCTGGGGAGATGGTCGCGGTCGCGGTTGGGGGAATAGTCGTGCTGGTGGTTGGGTAGATGGTCGCGGTGGCAGTTTCGTTAATGCGCGGCCCTGGCGTAATGGTTGGTCTGACGGTGGCGGTTTCTTTAATTCTCGACCGCGCTGGGGTAATGGTGGCGGTTTCTTAAATCGTTGGTAAGTAGCGATTGTCTTAAAAGTCAAGGGGAATAAAGAAAATCTTTTGTCCCCCAAATAGGCAAGACAAAGTAACGGCACCAGTCGTCGGTTTTGTCAGCAATGAAATTGTTCGGAAAACTGGACTAAGCGGGTGCTTGCCAGCATTTATTATCACGAATCATGGCATTGAGGATAACCAGCAATTTCCTCATACAGGCAACTAAGGCCACCTTTTTCAA
>SFBI01000144.1 GCA_007095845.1 Microcystis aeruginosa Ma_MB_S_20031200_S102 | reverse complement strand
GTCCAAACTTGATTTTTTTGGGTTCCTTCCACCTTTTCTAGTCTTCTATCCATCCCATCGACTTTCTCAGTTAGTTTTGCTTGTCCTACCTCTAGCTTAGTTAGCCGTTCATCGATTTTCTCAAATTTCTGGTTAAGATCCTTCTGTAGGCTATCAAATTTCTGGTTAACATCCTTTTGTAGGCTATCAAATTTCTGGTTAACATCCTGTTGAAAGGTTCGGAAGCGAAAGAAGCATATCTTCAAGCGCGGGAATTATATCAAGCATTGGGGTTAGCAGCGGATGTTCAAAAGTGCGATCAGGCAATTCGGAGATTATAATTAACCAGTTGCGATCGAGTAAAAATTTGTTGCTTACCCCTTGACTTTTGCTTGTTTTAATGATGCGAATTAGCGGACTTGATTGCTTATCTCACCCGATTTTAAGCCAAAACTGGTTAAAAACCGCTATAACGTTCCTCTAACCAGGGATCGCCTCGTCGATGGTAGCCATTACGTTCCCAGAAACCGGATTGCTCTCGATCGAGAAATTCTAAACCATTAATCCATTTAGAACTTTTCCAAGCGTAGAGATGGGGAACAACTAAACGCAGCGGACCACCGTGGTCGGGGGGTAAAGGTTGACCAAACAGTTGAAAAGCGAAAAAATTATCCTCGTGCAGGAACTCCTCTAGGGTCAGGTTAGTGGTATAACCGCCATAACAGTGTTGCATGACGTGGGTAGCTTCCGGCAGCAGGTCAATTAAGGTCATAAAATCCGATACCTTAACTCCCGTCCAAGTCACATCTAATTTTGACCAACGGGTGACACAGTGAAAATCCTTGGTAAACTCCGACTGCGGTAGGACCATAAAATCCGACCAGTTAAAAGTTTTAGTCGTGGCCACCTTTCCCCAAACCTTGAATAACCAGTTCTCGGTCTTGATTTGGGGAGTATCCCCGTAGGTAAGCACAGGAAAACCACTAGCGAGATATTGGCCCGGAGGAACTCGGTCTTTATCGGGAGATGCTGGTTTTTTAAAAAATTTGCCTAACATTATTTGAGACTCGCGACGAAAATTCTAAACAAATCTTAAAATATGAGGGAGCGAAAAGGTTTTCTATACTTCACTCCCCACCATTAAGTTATCACACCGTCCTAGACCTTGAGGAAATTTATTCGGTGTTAACAGCGAACCACAGCCAAATTTTTCCGGTAACTGAAGACTGATAGGAATATTATTCCTCGTCTTCCCCTTCTTCTTCCTCTTTAGTGGGATAGACAAAGCTGTTAGAACGACCAGAAAGAACAGATTTACCCAAAGATAAGGCTTTTTGGGCTTCCCGCTCCGCTTGCTTTCTCCAGTGCGCTCTCCGTTGGTCGCGCTTGGCATTTGAGGTTTTCTTCTTGGGACAAGCCATAGTATTTTAACGATAGTTATAGACTCACAACCTTTCTATTCTACTCCCTATTTCCCTAATCGGCTCGATCAGCTGTTGATTATCTAAATTACCCGTTAAGACAGCAGGGGAGAAGACAGTAATACTAAATCCGTTGAGTATAGGTAACATATCAGGATAGGCACTCATGCAAGAGGCAACAGGCAAAAGGGGGAATAAATAATCAGTTTTTAATAACTGGATTTAGTATAATTCGTGGGGAGATGGGGTGTGGGGAAAAGAAAGAAATAGATTGTTTGCTTGGAGTAGAAAAGCGATTTTTTGGGTTAAAAATCTTTAAATTAAAGACTTTAAGAGCAATTTCAACCTAAAATCTCAGTTTTGCTGGAAATCTATCTATTGTGATTTTGTCCTTGAGTTTCCCAAAGATGAGCGTACTATGAGAGTAGGGGAAAAAAGATAATTTTAGCGATCGATTAACAATGACTAGGGATCTCTGTAGGATTTTATTGATAGAGGATGAGCCGACGACTGTTAAACTAATCCAAAGATTGCTGTTAAAGGCCCCCCAATGTTCCCTAGCTGAGGGGTTGACTTTTACCCTCACCCAAGCTCAGGATCTAGAGGAAACTGCCAAAAAACTAGCTGGGGAGAAATTTGATCTCATCCTCTTAAGCTTGGAAATCTCTGTCCCCCCCGGTTTAAATATCCTAGTCAAAACCAGAGAATTAGCCTCTACTATACCGATAGTGGTTCAAACCACTAGCAATGATGAAAAATTAGTCGTTAAAGCCTTTCAACTGGGTGCTGATGGTTATATTCAGTTAAATAATATCGATAGTAGTCTTTTAGTCTATCAAATTCGTGTGGCGATCGAGCGCCAGCAATATATCCTCAATCTTAAACATCAACAACAGGAAGAAGAATTTCGCGAACTGGAACAGTTAATCAAGGGAGGACAAACTAGCATCACGGCGAAAATGTTCGGTTCTGAGGCAATAAGACAAAGTATTCCCGATATTTTTCAAGAATTAGTCCAAAATTACGGAGAATTATTAGACTTAGCTTTAGAAGAACAAGCATACAAAGTGGAACATAATCTATCGGAACGACTGCGAAGCTTGGCCGATAAGTTAGGATTCTTAAAAGCTAGTCCTCGCGATGTGGTGGACATTCATACTACCACCCTACGCCAAAAAAATCAGGATGTCACCCTAGCCAAAGCGCAGGCCTACGTTAGCGAAGGTCGTCTCATGGTTCTGGAATTGATGGGTTATCTCGTCTCTTTCTACCGTAAATACTATATCGGTCTCAGCAACATTAAACTGTTCAATAACACGCAATCATGAGTCAATATCTTCTCAAACTCTACATTATGGGTGATTCAAGTAAATCCCAGAGGGCGATCGCCAATATTTTTCGGATCTGTCGCGAGGAGTTATCTGATCTTTATACGGTAGAAATAATTGATGTTCTCGAACAGCCGCAATTAGCGGAACAGGATAAAATTCTCGTAACTCCTACTTTAGTCAAACAACTTCCCCCACCCCTACAAAGAATTATCGGCGATATGTCCAATACTCAAAAGGTTCTCCTTGGTTTGGATGTTATCCCCAAAGACTCCCATCTCAATTAGGATTCACCTAAAAATTCTTCCGGTTAGGTTTTTCCTCGCTAATAAGTAGGTAGATACCCCCCTTATTAAGGGGGGATTAAGGGGGGATCGAAGGTAAAATCTATCTTCTATTTAATTAGAACCACTTACTTAATTTCTAATCTTGATTTTATTTGACCGCTGCACCGATATGTTTTAAAATCTGCAAAACCCTATATAGTTCTTCTCTGGAAATAAAGGGAGCAAATATCCTAGATAGGGCATAATGATGGACATTAGCTCTCAATTTGACCAATAAAATATCATCTCCATTGGTGACGAGAGCAAAGCTAGGTTTTTCTGGCCGGGGATTAGCCATCAAATAGGCCAAGGTTTGCGGTAAGGCAGTCCAAACCGATAGGGCAGTTTTTTTGTATTCTACAATTACCACCCAAAACTGATTTAACCAGACTAACACATCGATTCTACCCGATAGTATTTCTTCCCCATCATCGATGGTTAAGCTTACCGATTCCTCTGTGCGTACTCGCAAAAGCGGATCGTAAAAACCCGCAATCGCTAGTAGGGGAAAAACTAACAATAAAGTCACGGTTCCTTCTAATAACTGTCCCGCCGATCTTTGGTATAAATATCTTTGTCTTAGTTCATCCAAACTCTTTTTTTCATGGCTAGATAGAGACAGTAAATCACTTTGCCATTCGGGAAAAAATGCCCTATCTTCTGTTAAGGAGAGATTAAATCTTGTCTCAGCTAGGGCAATAGTCGTGATCGCTTCAGTAATAGCGCTCGACATAAAAATTAGCTCACCAATCTAGATAAAACTTCTCGATGAATTAAAGCTCGATCGATTAAAAAATGTTTGCGATCGCTGGTTAATCCCTCTCCATTGGCATAAAAATTAATCCAAGCATTACTAATATCATTAACTGTTTCTGGTAACTGATCTAATTCCCAACCCTGCATCGGGACTTCAGCAATTAATCGCGACACTTTCGGATCATAACTAAGGGCAAAACAACGACAATCTTCTGCTGCGGCCATAATTAAACTATGAAAGCGCATTCCGATCACCATTTCTACCCCACGAAATAAGCCTTTTAACTGTCTTGGATCCTCTAAATTAATGATTTGATGATTTTCCCTTAATTGACGGGCTACAGCTTCACAGAGGGGCAAATCCCGCGACTTTTGAAAAGGGACTAAGAGAATAAACGCCCCCGTACTAATTTGTAAATCAATTAAAGCTTGGGTTAATTTATCTAATTTTGCTGGGGTTAATAGGGGATGGGGACGTAAATTGACGGCGATTCTTGGGGCGGGTAAATCCGATAATCCCTTGACTGATTGAGCCTCTAAAGCCCATACTGGATCGGGGGCAACAATGGGACGAATACCCCAATCAGCGACTAAATGAGCCGATATATCATCGCGCACAGTAACTAAACTACATTGTTGCAAAACTTTTTTGGTTAACCAACGGGTAAAAGGTCTATTTAATGGTCCAATTCCCTGGCCCCAAGCAATAGTTTTTAAGCCCAATAATTGAGCAAGAGCCATTAACCCACCGTAATAAATTGGACTGGCAAAACTGGTGACATCCTGCATTAAACTGCCACCACCCCAGATAAATATATCGGCTTTTTTAAGAGTTTGAAAAACTTGCCACCAATCCCGACTAGGACAGGTTTCCACTCCATAACGTTGACTGGTTTCTCTGGGATTATTTGACAAAACAATAGGTTTAATTTCTGACGGCAGCATCTGCAATAGAGACACTAATAATGCCTCATCTCCTCCGTTTCCTCTCCCATAATATCCACAAATTACTGCACGCATATATCAGTTATCAGTTATCAGTTATCAGTTATCAGTTATCAGTTATCAGTTATCAGTTATCAGTTATCAGTTAATAGTGCTTTTCACGTTACTGAGGTATCGACAAGTTTTGCCAACAAAGGGTTTAAGCTCCTTGCTCATACCTCATTCTGATGAAAACTGCTATATCTATTTTATTATTCCCACTCATAACTAATAGCTTAAACCTGATCACTGGTTACTGATCACTGATCACTGATTTAGTCGTCCATTTGCCAGGGTTCGGTGATGTTTTTTTCATCAAGGATATTTTTTGCTCTTAAAATCAAGACCAATTCACCTAGGATGGTGACATCGGGGGAACTATCAAACCATTGTAAAAAGACAGAATTATCCCTCTCCACTAGATAATAATTGTTCACGTCCCATTCGGCAAAAACTCGATCGATCACTAATAACACTTCCTCGGATCTGGTGGCAATCGATCGAGGTAATTGATCACTAGGCCATAAAATAGCTACAGGATCGATCGCCTTGAGAATTGCTTGCCAACCGGGGAGAGGGACAATCGTTTGTTTATCCCCCACCGTTACCAGTCGAAAAGGTTCCTCGACGCTCAAACTTTCTGTGCATTTTATATCAGTTACCGTCACCGGAAATCTTCCTACTAAAGGAATAATTCTGGCTAATTCGTCCTCATCCTGTAAACGATGGACGGGTAGCAACGGTGCGCTACGGGTGGGAGTAACGGTAAAATCTTGTAGTAAAGACTCGATCGCCTGTCTGGCCGAGTCAGAATGGGCAAATTTCAAACCTTTAGCGATTAATTTCGCTCTTTCGGCTAAATCCCGCTTTTGTTTACCCCGTTTCCAACACTGGTAAGCGATCGCATCTCCAGGATGACGAGTAAATTCACTGGGAATCTGGGATAAACGGGAAAAATCTTGGATAGCTTTGGCGATATCGTGTGCTTCAGCCACCTCAATCCTTTTTTCTGCCGCTAATTTCGCTGCCCCCAATCTTTGTTCTTGGTTGAGAATCCGCAATTCGTATAGCACATCACTGCGCGGCCCGATGTAGTAACTTAACAAATCTTCATCTGCCCCCGCTTTGATTAAACTCTCAAAAACTTGGGCAGCGACAATAATTAAATTTTGTTGGGCATTTTGAAAACCGGTTTGTTCAAAAATTAACTGGGAATCGTAGCCAGCTTTTTGCAGTTTTTGACATTTTTGCCCCCAATTCACCCAATTTCCTTCCTTATGAAGCAGCGATCGCATTAATTCGGTCGCTTCCGTTTCGCTGATTCGATCATCTGTACTGCGAGGCTGTTCTGTCATAGACAACTTGATCAAGCTACAATAACTAAAATTTATCTAATCCCTAAAAAATCTTCAATAGCAATTAAGGTTAACAGGATAGACTAGATAGTAACAGGATAGCTGACAATCACCCCCTTCGTACCTGTTAGGGCAAGTTTATCTTCAATGTCTAGATTAAGAGTTAATGGAAGCATTCCCCCCTCGTCCACAACTAACCCCAGTCAAAGGACGATGAAAACCAAGCGTCACCCCAAAGATAGCGCCTTGGGTTTAGTCTCTACCCTCAGCTTTCCGGCGATCGTCGGTACGGCAGATATGATGCTAAAATCGGCAGAAGTTACCCTCGTGGGTTACGAAAAAATTGGCGGTGGTCACTGTACGGCGATCGTGCGTGGTAATATTGCCGATGTGCGGTTAGCAGTGGAAGAAGGGGCAAAAACCGCCGCACAGTTCGGACAATTGGTATCTAAATCGGTTATTCCCCGACCAATGCCCAATTTAGAGGTAATTTTCCCAATTGGTAGCCGTTTAGCCGAAATTGCCCAAAGTCAACGGGGTTTCAGCAAACTGAGCAATATGTCGATCGGTCTCTTGGAAACCCGCGGTTTTCCTGCTATGGTGGGGGCAGCCGATGCCATGTTAAAATCGGCCGATGTGCAGTTAGCTTCCTACGAAACAATTGGGGATGGTTTGTGTACGGCCATTATCCGGGGTTCCGTCGCTAATGTGGCCGTAGCCATTGACGCGGGAATGCGGGAAGCAGAGAAAATCGGTGAACTGCATGCGGTGATGATTATTCCCCGTTTATTGGAAGATTTAGAACATACTCTACCAGTGGCCAGCTACTGGTTAGAAACCCCCGAACCTTTACCGATGTTGTTACCCAATACTGTCCGGGAAAAACAACGGGAATTAGTCGCTTTACCGGAATTGGAAAAAACCAAAATACCAATTCGTCGCCAAGAAATGCAGGAAAAAGTGTTAGAAGAAGTGATTCCCGTGGAAGTTATCACCGATGAGGACAGTTATTAATTTTTATTTTCAACTTTGCTCCTGTGCCGCTAAAAGTACAGGAGCAAGGTTGAATTAGGGTTTGCGGCAAAAAGTTTGTTGGTGGGTGTGGATTTCCAGGTAAAAAATCTTTACAGAGTCCCCCGACAATTAAACGAATCGAATAATGATAAATTTTTGTCAAGAGGTGCGGTCAGATCGAAGAATCGGTGCTAGAATGAGCCTAGTTGTCAGAAATTTAGTTAAACAAGGTTTTTGGCAATATGCTAATTTGGGCAGGTTTTGCTCTAGGCCACAATGGGTCAGGCTATCGTGCTAATAGGTACGATACCAAACTTGCTAATGCTTACCATAGATCGCTTTCTGCCTAATACCATTTTTCTTTATTCGCGTCACAACGAATACAGGCTTGGCAAGCATTCGAGCGTGGATGTCTGTCATGGATTTAGAAATTTCGTATAACAAATACGTCCTTTCGTATTGTCCATCTTTGACTCACCAATAGAAATCAAATCCTTGTCTCATCTAAATACTACTCTATGAATACCCCCACCCCCCCAGCCACCACAACCGATCAGCAACCATCCCCGTCTTTTGTTACTACCAACCCCTCAATCAATCGAAAAGTCGCTTTTGCATCAGTCGGTGCTGCACTAGGCTCTATAATCAGCCTCTTTTTAGCAACCTTTTTGCTGAACCTTCCATTTCTAGCGAATATTTCACCAGAAGATAAGGGTACACTCAAAACCAGTTTGACTTCAGGTATTACTGCACTGGTAACGCTGTTCATTGGTTACCAAACGAAACCTGGAACCGGAGATGGTATAAGAGAAGAATAGCTTGTAGCAATCTTGTAGGGTGCGTTCCCTAATGTGCATCCTACTGCTCCACTAATAGATTTTTTGGGGAACGCACCATGTACATTGATTGAAGCTGTGGGTTAAAGTGCGATGTCGAAGGCATTGGATAGCACCCCTAGATGTCGTTAGTCCTTCAATCTGCTTACAGATCAGAGGCAGACATTGACAATTAATGTAGGATTAATTAGTATGATGATCTAATCCTACCAAGCTGTCGTAAACAGTTTATGGCAATGAGTAAGAAAGTTAGCATAACCTTAGATGACGAAGTTTTGGACTTTGTAGATCGACTAGCAAGCAATCGTAGCAGCTTCATAAATGATGTTCTCTGGCAAGAGAAGAGAAGGGTTTTTATGAAAGAGCTAGAAGACGCTTATAAAGATCAGGCCAATGATCCAGAGATGCAAGCAGAAATCTCTGTCTGGGATATTGTAGTGGGCGACGGTCTAAATGCCTAATGGAAGACTAACCTACAAGCGAGGAGAGATCTGGTGGATCGATCTGAAACCCGCTGTTGGTCATGAAACCGATAAAGAACGTCCTTGCCTGATTTTACAAAACGATATTGGCAATCAAAATGGAACAACGACAGTAGTTGCTCCATTGTTGCCCGGGAAAAGGACTTATCCTTTTGTTGTCAATATTACACCGACAGTGCAGAATGGACTAGACGGAGATCGATACATCAACTTAAGTCAAATGAGGGCTGTAGATTCTCAAAGAATTAAGAATAAACAGGGTGTTTTAGAAGACGTTTATTGGGAAGAAATAGAGAAAGCAGTATGTATTGAGCTCGGTTTCAGCAAATCGCTATCGTCGTAGAGTTCGTTCCCTAAGGTGGTTCGTACTGCTCCAGCGATCGATTTTGGGGAACGCACCATGTACATTGATTGAAACTGTGGGCATTATGCTAGAGTGGTGGTAAGAGCAGTTATCAACTACTACAAACAGTTGAATTGGTAAAATACATGAGTACATCTGCAAAATCACTAGAAGAACTGGTGAGACAATTATCGCCCCAGTTAAAGGTTGAAGTACAAACGTTTGTAGAGTCACTTTTAAGTAAATCTAACCAACCCATAAAACGTAAACTCCGTCAAGACTGGGCAGGGATGCTTAAAACCGATTACACATCAATTGAGTTACAGCATCTTGCAGTTGAATGGAGAAATGGCTAGTGTTTCTTCTGGATACGAATATTTGGCTAGAACGCTTATTAGGACAAGGACAGGCGGAGGTTGTTGCGGAGCTACTGGATACGCTCTCACCGTCTGATATGTGTATGACTGATTTTACTTTACATTCTATCGGGGTGATCTGTAATCGGCTGAATCAAAGAGACGTTTTTATCAAATTTGTCGATGACGTTTTGATTGATGCTGGTGTTTTGCTGGTCAGTGTTCCTGCTAACCAAATGAAGAGAGTCGTAGAAATAATGGATCTCTTTCGCTTGGATTTTGATGATGCTTACCAATATGTTGCTGCCGAGCTTGAAAAAGCTACTATTGTGAGTTTTGATCAAGATTTTGACAGGACAGAGCAAAGACGTTTGACTCCTATGCAAGTGCTTAAAATTAGAAATTAATTGCTTGCTCCCGTCAGTCATTGCCGTAGGGTGCGTTCCCTAATGTGGTTCCTACTGCTCCAGCGATCGATTTTGGGGAACGCACCATGTACATTGATTTAAATTGTGGGTTAAAGTGCGGTCGCCGATCTTAATAAGCTACATTAACAACAATACTTAAAGAGAAGGCTTAAAATGGTTAAATCAACTTTGTACACGACAGCAAAAGTCCTACCAGGAAATAGAATTGAAATTGAATCTCCATATCTGACTGTAGGACAAACTGTTGAGGTGGTTATTTTGGTTGAAGAAGTTAGTTCTGATTCTTCTACCACCGAAGATATCTCTCCATCCTTAAAACAGCGTCTTGCTTTTCTGAAGTTACCAATGACTGAACGTAGAAATATTCTCAAAAGTCAAGCCGATATAATGCTCTCTCACTATCAACAAGATTCTGAATGGCAGCAGTTAATGGCAGGTGACATCATTGACTATTAACCCTGAGCTGCCAAAACGTAGAGAAATTTGGTTAGTCAACTTCGATCCTACTGTGGGTGCAGAAATCAAAAAAGTGCGTCCTGCTGTCGTCATCAGTTCCGATTCAGTAGGAAATCTTCCTATCAAGCTTATTGCTCCTATTACAGACTGGAAAACATATTTTTCCGCAAATTTCTGGACCGTTAAAATTGAACCTAACAGTATCAATGGATTGAATAAAGCTTCTGCAATTGATACTCTTCAACTAAGGGGGGTGGATTTACAAAGGTTTATTCATAAATTAGGAAGCGTTTCTGAAATTACAATGCTGGAAATTATAGCTTCCATTGCTACTGTAATCGAATTTGATATCTAACAAATCATTGCACCCGACCGTGTGTTAGATAACTCATAATCATGTAACCGCAGTGAATTCAGCTGGTAGGCTGCATTGAGAGCCGATTTTTGGGGAACTCACCATGCACATTGATTTAAATTGTGGGTTAAAGTGCGATACCGGACGAGTGTAGGGTACGCTAATCAAATGTAATGCGCCATATTTTCATTGGTGAGGCCAGCAGAGTTGGGGGTGACATGATGAGAGAAGAGCGACCACTCAATACCATTTGGAGCTAATCAAAACTATGTCACTGTATCCTGATCAGGAACCCGCAATTACTCGAACAGAGCGCGGTTTAACAATTTCTGGCACAAGAATAACCTTGTATCAAATAATGGACTATATTCACGCCAATTACCCTCGTCATTTAATCCGCCATCAATTCTATCTAACTGATGAGCAGTTTGATGCAGCCATCTCTTATATTGACGCTCACTACAAAGAAGTAGAGTCAGAGTATCAAATAGTTGTGAAGCAAGCAGCAGAAATTCGAGATTATTGGAATGAGCGTAACCAAGAACGTATTGCTAATATTTCTAAGTTGCCGCCCAAGCCTGAATATACTTCTGCTTGGCAAAAATTGCAAGCGCGTAAAGCCAAAGGAGCAGTAATAAGCCAGTGATTTTTCTAATCGATCACAATATTGAAGGGCAATCGCTCATACTTTTTGGCAGTATTACTTCTGAAGGGTGGCTGGAAACATTTATCTGTGAAGGCATAGCCCCAGTGCGATGTCGAAGGCACTGCGTAGCAGATCGCAATTTTGTAGGGTGCGTTCCCTAAATTCGACAAAAGATCACGCCGAAGTCTCACCGTCAAAGCCTGCCCCCAGGAAAAGCTTTTTCAGCAAACCCCATGTACAGGGGAAGTTCAGTTATAACCTCCGTCCATTGCATAATATAAACCGAAGAACCATTCATCATTCATCATTCATCACTGATGACTGAAAACCGAGACAGTTTTCTGAGGACTTTTTTTACTGGTGGGAACTCGATCGGGGTCATTTTCTTCCCTAGCCACCCGGATTAAGAGGGCAGCTAAAAAGAGACTGGCTAAACTGGAACTGCCGCCATAGCTAAAGAGAGGGAAAGGTAGGCCTGTAGTGGGTAAAGAACCAGTGGCTACACCGATATTTAACAGAGATTGACCGATTAAAATAACCATCGCTCCGATCGCCACTAATTTTTTGATGCGATGACGACATTTAACCGCCACGATCAGGGCGAGAGTAGCGTAGAGAAATAGCATGACTAACAGTAAAATACCGCCAATAAAACCAAATTCCTCGCCAAAGACAGCGAAAATAAAATCCGTATCCGGGAAGGGTAGATAAAATAATTTTTGTTGGGATAGACCGTAACCGCTGCCAGTGGTTCCGCCAGAACCGATGGCCAGTAAACTCTGCACTAATTGATAACCATCACCCCGGGGATCCTGCCAGGGGTCTAGGAAAGATAAAATCCGTTTTCTCTGGTATTCGCGGAAAGTAACACTAACCACGGCCATAGTTACACCGAGTAGAGCGGTGCTGGTCATGTAGGATAAAGGCAGACCAGAGGCAAGAGCGATCAGCCAGAGAGTTATACCACACAGAGCAGTGGTACTCAAGTTAGGTTGTAAGAGAATGCCAGCTAGAATTAGCCCAAAAATGGCGATCCAAGTTAACCGTTGATTAATATTTAAACGGGGCCAACCACCGAAAACGGCCGCCCCTTGCAGGACGAGAAAAGGTTTCATCAATTCCGATGGTTGCAAGAGAATCGGCCCGATTTTAATCCAACGGGTGGCACCATTGATATTAGCTCCCAAACCGGGGATGAGAGTGATCAAAATTAATCCTAAAACTAATAAAATCATCCAGGGTGCGATTTTGAGGAGATTCTTGATCGGCAATCGCACTAGGAAATTAAAGCCAATTAAGCCAATCCAAAGCCAGATTAATTGGCGGATGAAATAGTGTAGTCCGTTATCAAAGCGACTGTCAGCCAGAGCGTAGGAAGCGGAAAAAAGCACCACCAACCCGACTAACAGCCACAAAAAAGTCATCCAGCGCAATAATCGCGCTTCGGCTGACCAGTTTTTCACATCGGGGTCAAAAATAGGGATAATATATTGCCACACGGAGATTTTTCGAGAAGAAGTATCTTGTACAGATTAACCGAGAAGACTAGGCTCGATCGCAGTTTGTTCCACTATCCGACGGCGACATGACCGATTAAACCCGCGTTTTCACCGTGCCATTCTAGGGTATCACCGATCGCCTGACCGTCATGATAGGCAGCCAAGAGAATTTCCGCCGTTTTCCCCCAAACAATATTACCCTGACGATCAAGGGAAATCATGCCCAGATCCCGACCATTAGTTTGGGATTCGCGCATGGATTTCTCCACGGCAGCGGTGAGGGAAAAACCATCGGTGACGCGAATGACCACCTTAGCGGCTAAACACTCATCGATAATATCTTCCCCGACCCCCGTACAACTTACTCCAGCCTCTGAATTCGCATAATTGCCAGCTGGCATGGCACTGTCACTAACGCGACCGATTCTTTCTAATCCCTTACCCCCGGTGGAAGTTCCGGCGGCGATGTCTCCTTGCTGATCAAGGGCTACCACTCCGATGGTTCCCCGTTGTGCTGAGGAATCGGCGAATAAACGGGCCATTTTGCGATTAAAATTCGTCTTTCTTTCCTCCATCCATTCTTGAATCCGATAATCGGTCAGGGGATCATAGAGGGGAATTTGTAATTCTCTGGCCAGATCTGCAGCCCCAATTTCCGAGAGAATGCGATCCTCTTGACTTTGGAGAAATTGGGCTAGGCAAATGGGATTCTGTACCCGCGAGACGTTAATGACACCGCTTAAACGCTGCTGACGACCATCCATCAAGGCTGCGCTCATTCGCACCTGACCGTCTGATTGCACCACCGAACCGGTCCCAGCATTAAATCGCGGTTCATCCTCCAGCAACATACATCCTTTTGTCACCGCTTCCACAGCACTAGCACCATTGTCAAGGAGGTTGTAAATATTCTTAACAATCCCCTGGAGAGAATCGCGCACTGATTCCAAACCACCTTTATCCTCTAGGGAACTCGCTCCCCCATGAATAATTAACTTCGGATTTACTCTGGTCATTATTTTCCTAACATTACATTGTCGATCAGATCTAACCTATCATGTTATCGCTACTGCCTTCTCCAGTGCCGTCTTAACTGGTAGGTAGTTGGACAAGATTAATTACACATATCTAACCCCCTCTTGCCTTTTGCCTCTTGCCTTTTGCCTATCTTTACTAGGAAATTAATTTTGCACGACTACTTAGGTAGTTGGACAAGATTAAATTCACAGTCTCATGGATAGGGAAAAGGGGAAGGGGGAAGCTTACAGATAGGGGAGTAAACTGGTAACTAGGTTTACTAAAATAACACCACCTACACACAATCCTTTAACTCTTCACTCAATTGATAATTTTCCACCCCAACGATCCTGGGGAATAAAAGTCCGCTCTAGATTAATTTTTGCCACGGGTTCTGTGAGGGTAAATTCTCCCGATTCGATCAGTGCTTTTAATTCTAAAGCTGCTTCCCGGGCCAGGGAAATACTTGCCAAAGGAGCCACCCTAACACTTTTTCCCTCGATCATAATCCGACCGCTTTTTAGTTTAGCATAAGTGATTAAACCAAAGGTAGGACGGACTCGCCGGGGAATGGAAAAATCCACCACTGGAGCGACAATTTCCTCATCTTTTACCGCACAATGTCGAACGATTTCCTCGCTTAAAATTGGAATCGGTACTGCTACCCCTAACATTAAAGAAGCCCCATAATTTTTGAAATAACAACCCCGCACCCAGCGAGCATTCATTTGTTTAGCATCACCAATTAAGGCTAGAGTGGAAGCGGGACCAATAGGAGTGCGATTTTGTAGGCGTTTTTGCAGGGGAAAATGTTGGGTTCCTTCCCAGGCAATATAACCGATTCCTCCTCCTAAAAAAAGGCGCGTACCGATGCCTATAGCCTCTAAATCGGGGTCATTTAACAGGGGAGAAATTGCCCCAGGGTTAGAATAAACCGCATTACCTAATCGCGGCTGTAGTGGTCCTAAATAAGTATATAAAGTCCGCTCTCCCCCATTGACTCCGACGATAAAATTCTGGTAGAGATTGCGAGGATTAAAAAGATAAAATTGATTGATGGTATCCTTAGAAATAATCGTTTCAAAAGAAGCGCGAGGATAACAATCGGTGGACTGGCCGACAGCGCGCAATTGAATCGATTTTCCAGCGATTAAATCCTCAATAATGTGTCCGCCACCCCTTTCGGGATTTTCTCCCTCTAAATTCTCATTTTTGGTTGCTAGATCACTAATAGCGCTGGCTCCTAAATATAAATCCACCGCCCCAAAACCAGCATAAGCAGGAATCCCATCTAACCAACATTGACGAATTTTTATCGGCGGATCCGTCTGACCTAAATTAATAATTGCCCCCGAAGATTCCATCGGTTCAAAAGTTCCCGTACAAACCACATCTACTTGGGAAAAAACTTCCTTAATTCCCATCTCACTCACACGGCTTTTTAATTCCTCTACTGTCCAGACTACAGCCGTTTTTTTAGCAATTTTGTCGTTGATTTCAGCGATTGTTCTCATAATAAAAATTGGCCCGATGGGGGTTAGGGAGCTTTTTGCTGTTGTCAGTCAACAGTTATCAGATGTGAGTTTTCAGTCAGTGGTATTAACTGAGCAGTATTAAATGGCGGTGACATTACTGTCTTTTCACTGATTACTGATTACTGATTACTGTTATAAGATGAAAAAGGGAAAATTTACGATCGAAGCTTTTCTATGACAGTTACACCCGTTCCAACCTCCTTTAATCCTGTTTCTGGTCTAGTTAACCGTATTCTCGGCATAAAACCGCTTTTTGACATCGCTCGCTATCAGGCGCGCAATATGATGATTAAAAGAGCCGAAAAACTAGGCGTACCTTGGCGGGAAACCGTCAAACAATGGCAGCAACGGGATTGGAGTCAGGAACTGCAAGCGGTAGAAAATCCCGATCTCGTCTATCCCGAATACTACGTTTGTTCTTTGCACGCTTACGAAAAGGGCAATTTAGACTGGTTGCCAGCTTTTGAGGTAGAATCTGCCACCTATGCTGTCCATTCTACCATTTGGCCTGGGGCGGGGATGGACGGCGACCCGCGATTGCGACGGGAATATCATCGGATATTAAAGGAGCAAATCAAGGCAGAAATTAACGATATTGTCGATTTAGGCTGTAGTGTCGGCATGAGCAGCTTCGCTCTGCAAGATACTTATCCCCAAGCGCGGGTAACTGGGTTAGATCTCTCTCCCTACTATTTAGCCGTTGCCCAATACCAAGCTCAACAAAAACAAAAGACGATTCAATGGCAACACGCAGCCGCAGAAAAAACTCAATTACCCAGTCAGTCCTACGATCTGGTATCTTCGTTTTTAATGTTCCACGAACTACCCCAACAGGCTACTAGAGAAATTTTCGCCGAAGCGCGTCGTTTATTGCGATCGGGGGGTTATTTGACGCTGATGGATATGAATCCGCGCTCGGAAATTTATCGAAAAATGCCCCCTTATGTCCTCACCTTACTCAAGAGTACCGAACCCTATCTCGATCAATATTTTACTCTCGATATCGAACAGGCATTAGTTGAAGCGGGGTTTCAAGCACCGATCATTACCCCCACCAGTCCCCGACACCGGGCTATTGTTGCGCGGGTTTCCGAATCATAATTTTGAGGTAATCAATGAAGATAATTTTTCGTCAAAGCTGGGCAAAGATATTAACTATTGTCCCTCTCTTCCTGTTAATTTTTGTCAGCAAAACCCTTGCCCATCATGCCACGGGAGGACAAACTCCCGATAATTTTTGGAACGGATTTTTATCGGGTTTAGCTCACCCAGTTATTGGTTTAGATCATTTAGCTTTTGTGGTGGCTAGTGGTTTAATTGCTGTGGGGATGGAACAGGGTTTATTAATTCCGATCGCTTTTGCGATCGCCACTTTAATCGGGACGGGGATTCATTTACAGGGAATAAATTTACTTTTTCCTGAAGGAATTATTGCCCTTTCTGTGGTGATTTTTGGCGTGATTTTAACCCTGAAAAAAGGTTTACAAAACCATTCTAATCTCTATACGATCGCTCTGGCAACTTTGGCAATGATCGCGGGAATTTTCCACGGTTATGCCTACGGAGAATCCATTATCGGGGCGCGAGTTGCCACTTTAGTTGCCTATTTAATCGGTTTTACCGTAGTCCAATTAGCGATCGCATCTGGTGCTTTTTTCCTTGGCAGTGTCATCAAGGAAAAATTAACCCAGCAAGCGACTCTAATTAGCAAGTTCATCGGATTGGCAATTATGGCGATCGGTATAACTTTTTTAGTGGGAGTTAAGTAAATTAGTCTCAGTGGGGCTAATTATTAATGGCTCTCTTGAGGTTATGGGATTGAAGAAAGGGCGTACAATATACGCCCCTACCAAACAAATACGGGAGAGGCGCTGAATCAAAAATAAGTCAGATAAATCTAACAATAATTATAATTCTTACCCCTACTATTTTTTTAGGTTTCCGAGGGGAAGTAACCAAAGATTTTTTTATAATCAGATGCCAAATATCCCCGGTGGAAAAAACCTAATTCTTCAGCAATTTCATAAACTAATTTTGTCTGATTATTTTGGTTAAGAGATTGATATAAAACATTAAGACGAAGCAATTTAAAATAACTATAAGGAGACATTTGATAGAAGTCTTTAAATATATATTCTAAGGTGCGTTCGCTTACTTCTAAGTATTGACAAATCGTAGAAATACTCAGATCAGAACGCAGATTTTCTCTCATCATTTCTTCTGCTTTTTTGAGGATAGAGGTGCGTCTGATAGTGTTTTTAGGGGTTTTAATATCTTTGGTTGCTGCTAAAGTCAAAAGAAAATCTTTGACAATTTCTTCTTTTAATTTTTGACTGACAAAATTCAATTTTAATACCTTTCTTCTCTCAGATATTTGTTGACGATCTAAATTAAATAGCATTTGATAAAGTTGATGACAAGATTGTTGGAGATGACGAATTTTTTCTTCTGGGCAAATCACGATAGAAGAAATGGAAGAATTTAAAAACTTTTTCGCTTCTGGTAGCTCTAAAGTTTGGCACAATTGTTGCAGATAATCATCATCAACGTAAAGCTGAAAACGATTGGAAAAAGGATGTTGAAAAACGGAAATTTCTGATTTAGGGGGGACAATCCCCAGATAGTTATTTTCTAATGAGTACAAATTTTGAAACAAGACAGGATTCACCTGAAAAGGAATCGCAAAAACCCACATTTTAGAATGGGTTACTCCCTTAACATTCGTTAAACAATTACGTTGCGATAATTCTAACATCACTTCATCGATGATGATCCTTGAAAGATACCCTTCAAAATGATCACCACTGAGTTGTAAAGCATCTAAGTTGACAAATTCTCGATTCTGAAAATAACGAGAAAAGTTGCAAAAATATTCACTTTTAAAGGTTAATTCCTGAGAATTAATTAAAATATTGGTTTTACTGTCAAAAATAAACATCTATGTATAACTCCTTGGTTATTGAGTAAAATTAAACTTTTTTGCCCATCAATTTAAAAACTTGCGTTTTTTGGATCGTTTTAGCATAGAGGACTGAGTAGTATGAGTTACAGCAGGGTTGATTGGTTAATTTTGTCCATCAGTGTAGTTCCGTTTAAATCTCTCACTTTTTCCCGTTATCAATTACCAAGTAAATGTCGATGGTTAAAGCATATATGCCATTTAAAGATTGCTCTAGGGTATTGGGTGCAGAAACTCCTCAATTACGTCCCCCAGCATTTTCTGATGACCCACAATATACCACATTTAGCTATACCTATTGTCCAGGGGGATTAGAAATTTCCGATAGCTATATCTATTATCCAGGAGAATCAGAAATTTCCGAAGCTCTTGCTAGGGAAATCCCTACGTTCACGGTTCCCCCGACAAATTATCCAGGGGGATTGGAAATTTCCGATAGCTATATCTATTATCCAGGAGAATCAGAAATTTCCGAAGCTCTTGCCAGGGAAATCCCTACGTTCACGGTTCCCCCGACAAATTATCCAGGAGAATCAGAAATTTCCGAAGCTGTTGTTCCTAACATTAATACTCTTCTCTATGCGATCGAAGCAACTATTGATTTCTCCAAAGCTAAAGGGGACTTACAAGGTGTTCTGATGGCACAGGGTGGATGTTTTGGTGGACATAGTTTCTACATCTATCAGGGAAAACTATGTTATGTCTATAACTGGTTAGGACAACAACAGAAGATCACGTGCAATCTTCCTCGTCTTAGTAGCGAGATGACACTCAAAGTTGAATTTACTAAACCAAAGATAATCACCCCTTGTGATGAAAATTTGGGCGACAGAATAATAGATAATATGAAACTATATATTAATAACATCGAACAAAATGTCGATATTATTAGAGCTTTCTCAAATCATAATTCTAACTCCCTAATTCAATATAAACAAAAGATTCCTAGCGAGTTTCAAGGTGCGATGTTGCGAAGAGTTAGCGTTACTATTGCTAATGATATTAGTTTGATATGTGATACATGATGATCAATTATGATCGATTAAGTACCTAAGCAAAATTAATTATACATCTAAGCCCCCGACATCAGCGTTAATCAAATTACTAGAAAACGGGTTTCTTTAAGAAACCCGTTTTCTGGTTTAAGTATCTAGATGGGCCGGAATATTCAGCGTTAATCAAGAAGACCTCTTTATAAACTTACTAGGCCTGTCCTATGGTAAAAAATTTTATGAGGGTGTAATATTACCAAATGGAGATATTAAAACTAACTGGCAACTGACTCCTTTTATGAACTTCGCCGTCCTTACCAAAAATATACTACATTTTGCTATTAAATCTCCCTCTCTATAGTCCCTATCGGATTTACCCTCATAGAGTTCAGCAAAACCTCGAAATTTTTTCTCAAAAAAGCTTGACAAAATCCCTCAACTTAACTTATACTCTCTAGTATAGTAGAAATCCGTGCCTGCCTACGAACAGCTATTTTTCGAGAGAATTAAAGGAGTCAGGGAAAATAAAGACTCCTTAGCTAAGACAGTTTATTGGTGGAATTGGTGCAGTAGGTCGCGAAATTCCTGAAAACTAATCTGGTTATCGCGACCAGTATCGGCCTGCTGTAACATAGCTTCGATTTTCTTGTCTGTCACCCCCGGTTCGATCGCCTGAAGACAAGCTTTTAACTCCTCAAGACTAATTTGTCCCGAACCATCACTATCGAATAGCTGGAATCTTTCCAATAAAATCCTCTCCTGTTGCTCACGATCGCTCTGACTACTAAAAGATAGACGATCGAAGACCTGAAAAGCGCGGGCGATATTTTGCCATAATTGATCGGCCGGAGGACGATGGAGAATGGCTTCCTCCTCCTGACCAGTAATTCTGTACTGACGACGCAAAGACTCGACAGTTTCCGTTCCCGCAGCCGGCAATTCCGTCAATAAATGCTTGATCGCTTCCCTAGAACTCTTACCGGTTAACACTTCCAGCAATTCTGACCCCACCTGGCGATCGGGGTCTTTTTTCCATGTCACCAACAAACTTTCTAACAAAGCATCGCGATAACTCTGCAAACGTAACCAATCCTCGCGACTATACTGCTTTTCTGGATCGAGAAGTTCGGCCGATTCCACACCCAACTCTGTTAAAATCGCCTGATGTTCTGCCTCGGTAATCGTCAACTCTAAGCGCATTTGTTGCAGGATTTCGAGGCTGTGGCCGAAGTCAGTATATCCCTCCTCCAAAGTCTCTTTTAACACGGCTTTATAGGCTTTTAAACAGTTCTGGTGCGTGAAATCCGGCAGTATCTTGGCCAACACATACACCTCATCTGCGTCCAAAGTTTCCAGCGATCGCCGATCAAGATATTTAGCCGTATCGAGATTCAGTTTACGCAACTGTTTACGCAATTTTCCTGCGAGTCCTTCCCGTTGGTAACGACTGGGATCCCGCATCCAAGTGCGATATAACCATAAACTACTCAAAACCGCCAGTAAAATACTAGCGAAATAATGCCAAAATTTTGGCAAAAGATTAATAAAAGGACGACCACCGAAAATAAAGAAGAAATTGAAAATCAGAAAAGTTCCGACAGTAAAGACTCGATGACGGATAATTTCGGTTGGTAAGGGTGACTTTTGGCGAATTCTATAGACTTTATAGGCATTTTCAACTTTTTTACCGAGAAAATAACCCAAAAAAGTGCAAATTGCCAAAGTTAAGGGGACAGCTACCAACTTCGGAATCGGAATCTGATTACCCCCAAGATAAAAACCCGGTTTAAAGAGGGCTTCTAGCTGATTTTCGTCGTGCGCCCAAGCTCCAGAGAAATAATAGTCCCAATTGCCAGCATAGAGATAATAATAGATAAAATAGCCAAAAACTAAGCCAAAATAACCGTAATAAAGCCATTGGCGATCGCTTTGAGTAATCCCGTCCCAATAGGCTCTTTCCGCATCGATATCGATACAGGGACTTTGACAGGCAACACAGGCACTTTGTTCGCTACCATCTTCTCGGACAATACGACACATAGATTGAGTAATCCCACTGCGACTGTCTTCGTGAGCGGTACTATTCAGCAACCCCCTCGGTTCACCATAAATCCTTTCAACTGGACTCATGGGACAGAAATAGTTACACCAAGATTTGCCCCCATACCAGTAACCCACAAAGATCGCCGCTAGAATAGTAAAGATTAAAAAGCTACCCAAGACTAAGCGATCGGAATTATAAAAAAGAATCCGTCCGCATAAACCCAAAAATAACAGACTTAATTGTAGATA
The DNA here is from genome assembly GCA_007095845.1 of Microcystis aeruginosa Ma_MB_S_20031200_S102. GTDB lineage: Bacteria > Cyanobacteriota > Cyanobacteriia > Cyanobacteriales > Microcystaceae > Microcystis > Microcystis aeruginosa_D. The sequence continues at coordinate 9,871 of SFBI01000144.1, read as the reverse complement.
GAGATAATTCCGAGCTAACCAAGAGTTTTTCGGCACTTTATAGATTTCAGAGCGGACTTTTCCCGATTTATCGGTCTGTTTTTTCTGACGCTGTTTACCCAAAGCACGCGGTATTTGAGAAAGAAAGGATAAAGGACAGATACGCCGCCAGAGTTCGTGACCGAATACTAATAAGATAAAAACACCACTAGGAACCACTATTCCCCAAAAAATCGGCGCACCTAACTGATAGGAGGATTGGGGTAAGCAAACTCCCTGGACTTTAATACAGACATCGGGATCAACTCTCAGGGGACTAGAAAGATTATTATAATCGGTTAATTTTGCTGAAATAGGGTCAAAAAACAGAGAAAATATCAGAATTAACCATGCAATGGTCAGAACCCATCGCAGATAGTGCATCGAGCGTTCGGGAATTTGTGCAAACATATACATATATCTAAGTCAAGTCGTTTTGCTAAATTAATATCCAAGTTTCCAATCGACCATTCGGGAATTTGTGCAGAAATATATCTGAGTGGTGACTTAGAAGAGACTTTTAAGGGATGTAGGGTTCTGATCCTCGAAATCTTCAGTTTTTCCTTTAATAGTGGCGAAAAACTGTCTTTTTTGATAGACTAATCTTACCGTTTTCTGCCCCGAGGAAATTCCCCTTCCGGCAGCAGAATGCGGCCTTGACAAATTAACAGTGATCTAGTTGGGAAAATTGTCTTAAAATATTATCTACGCTGCTACTATCACTAAACTAGAAAATTAAAGAGCGCATTAGCTTAATCCTTCTCAAAAGTTAAAATTCTATGGCTGAAAGCTTGAACCATAAATCCGAAAAACCTTCTCCCCCTCCCGTCCCCCAAGAAAATCCTTGGCTAGAAGCAGTTAAAACCATTGTCACGGCTGGAATTTTGGCTTTTGGCATCCGCACTTTTGTGGCCGAGGCCCGTTATATTCCCTCTTCTTCCATGGAACCCACTCTCCAGATTAATGATCGCCTAATTATCGAGAAAGTTAGCTATCATTTTCATAAGCCAGAACGGGGTGATATCGTGGTTTTTAGTCCGACAGCCGCTCTCAAAGCTCAAAATTTTCAGGATGCTTTTATTAAACGGGTGATTGGACTGCCGGGGGATAAGGTGGAAGTCAAAAACGGTCTAGTTTACGTCAACGGTAAAGTTCTAGCCGAAAACTATATCGCCGAACAACCTAATTATACTTTCGGACCGAAGACAGTTCCCCCCGATCAATATCTGGTTTTAGGCGATAATCGCAATAATAGTTATGATTCCCACGCTTGGGGCTTCGTTCCTCGGGAAAACTTAATCGGTCGCGCCGTGGTGCGTTTTTGGCCCTTCAATCGTCTGGGAGGACTGGACAACCCCGACGCTGCCACAAATCAGAATTAATGTCAAGAAAATCAATATAAAAATTCCCCCTAGTTTTAGGGGGATTCGAGCATCTATTTGAACATATTACTCACGGAATTGTCCTCATGGATGCGCCATATGGCCTCACCCAGAATCGGGGCAACCGGCAAGACTTTCAGTTGCGGGAAAAAATGTTCTTGTGGGACGGGAATCGTGTTAGTAACGATCACCTCCTCGACTATGCCACTGGATAAACGCTCGATCGCCGGACCAGAAAAAACCGGATGGGTGGCACAAGCATAAACCTGTCGCGCCCCCTTGTCTTTCAGTAACTGCGCCCCTTGAGCGATCGTACCGGCCGTATCGATCATATCATCGACTAAAACCGCCGTTTTATCCTTAACATCGCCGATCAAGTTCATCACTTCCGCCACATTATGGGTTTGCCGGCGTTTATCAATAATTGCTAGGGGTGCATCATCGAGTTTTTTGGCAAAAGCCCGCGCCCTAGCCACCCCACCCACATCGGGAGAAACCACGACGATATCGGGTAATTTTTTACTGAGAAGATAGTCCACCACCACTGGGGAACCATAGACGTGATCGAAGGGAATATCGAAATAACCTTGAATTTGGGCCGAATGCAAATCCATGGCCAACACGCGACTTGCCCCCGCTTCCGTGATCAGATTAGCCACCAGTTTAGCGGCGATCGATTCTCGTCCGGCGGTTTTGCGATCAGCGCGAGCATAACCATAATAGGGAATTACGGCGGTAATTTGTCGGGCAGAAGCACGACGACAGGCATCAATCATGATCAACAATTCCATCAAATGATCGTTGACGGGATGGCAACAGGGTTGAATTAAATAGACATCACAGCCCCGGATCGATTCCTGAATCTGGATGTACAATTCACCATCGGCGAAACGTTTACGAATCATCGGACCCACATCCATACCCAGATAACGGGCCACCTCTTGGGCGAGAGATACATTAGCGGATCCCGAAAAGAGACGGAGACGATTGCTGTCCGACGCGGCGGGAAACATCGGATGTCGCATCAAAGTAGCAGAATAGCTCACAGCAGATTCTTTACCCTCAAACTCAAGGCACTTTTTTCTATCATCTCAGTTTTGTTGAAAATCTGAGTGGATTTCTTTGTTAGATCTCAATCATAACCAATTACAGATCATTTTCGAGCCGTTGCTGCCCCTTTTAGCGGCAATTGCCATGGCCAAATTGCCGCCAGATTTTGTCAAAACCGATTAACGTTTGGCTAACTTTTTCACCGGTAATTTACGCAGACGGATCGATTTCGGGGTAATTTCTACCAACTCATCTGGTCCGATGTATTCGAGGGCGCGTTCGAGACTCATATCCACGGGGGATTGTAACTGAACCAATTCATCCCCAGTGGCGGAACGATGGTTAGTTAACTGTTTAGTTTTGCAGATATTGATCTCCACGTCTTGGGGCCGGTTACTTTCGCCGATAATCATGTTTTTGTACACTTTTGTCCCCGGAGTAATAAAGAATACCCCCCGGTCCTCGGCGTTTTTGAGGGAGTAGAAAGTGGCGACTCCTTCCTCAAAGGCAGTAATCACGCCATTGTAACGGGTGGCCAATTCCCCGGAGAAAGGACGATATTCGAGAAAACTATGGTTCATAATCCCCTCACCGCGACTCAGACGGATAAATTCGCCTCGGAAACCGATTAAACCCCGGGCCGGAATCACGAATTCCAATTGAGTACGGCCATTGCTGCCCGTCTGCATATCCCGCATTTCCCCTTTCCGTTGGCCGAGACGTTCGATACTGGAACCTACCGCTTCTTCGGGTACATCTAAAACGAGGTATTCGTAGGGTTCACAGGGTTGACCGTTTATTTCCCGATAGATAACCTGCGGCTGCGATACTTGGAATTCGTAGCCTTCCCGACGCATGGTTTCGATGAGAATGCCTAAATGCAGTTCTCCCCGTCCCGAAACCAGGAATTTCTCGGCAGAATCACTTTCTTCCACCCGCAGAGCGACGTTAGTTTCTAATTCTCGCATCAGACGATCGCGAATTTGCCGCGAGGTGACAAAAGTGCCTTCCTGACCAGCAAAGGGAGAATCGTTAACCGAGAAGGTCATTTGTAGGGTCGGTTCATCGACTTTAATTAGGGGTAAAGCTTGCGGGTCATCGGCTAAAGTTACCGTTTCCCCGATGTTAGCGTCAGCAAAACCAGCCACAGCGACGATATTACCGGCGCTGGACTCGTTTAGTTCCACCCGTTTGAGGCCTTCAAAACCAAGAAGTTTTGTTATTTTACCCTTGACAATTGCGCCCGTATCCTTTACTAAAGCGGCCTGTTGACCGGCTTTAATTACGCCGTTATGGATGCGGCCGATAACGATGCGTCCTAAGTATTCCGAGTAATCGAGGGTGGTTACTTGCAGCTGTAGGGGTTTGTTAACGTCCCCGGCCGGTGGTGGAACGTGGTGTAAAATCGCCTCAAACAGGGGCTGCATATCTTTGTCTTCGTCTTCGAGGCTTTCTTTGGCGAATCCTTGCATCCCGGAAGCGAACAGAGTAGTAAAATCACATTGGTCGTCATCGGCGCCCAGTTCCACAAACAGATCGAAAACTTTGTCCACGGCTAGGTTAGGATCGACGTTAGGGCGATCGATTTTATTAACCACGACAATTGGTCTTAATCCCTTTTCTAGGGCTTTTTTCAGCACAAAACGGGTTTGAGGCATCGGCCCTTCGTTAGCATCGACAATCAGGATACAACCGTCCACCATACCTAAAACCCGTTCCACTTCGCCACCAAAGTCGGCGTGACCGGGAGTATCGACGATGTTAATCAGGGTGTCTTTGTAACGAACGGCGGTATTTTTGGACAGAATGGTGATACCGCGTTCTCTTTCGAGGTCATTGGAATCCATGACGCAGGTGGGTACATCTTCCCCTTCTCGAAAGATTCCCGACTGTTTGAGGAGTGCATCGACGAGGGTGGTTTTCCCGTGGTCAACGTGAGCAATGATAGCAACGTTACGAATAGGCAGAGACATAAAATATTGAAGTAGTCTTAGGTTTATTTTTACGGGTAAACATTTCTTAATAATTCTAGCTTAGACTGACCAGCACCGTTAGCAAATCTTTATTTTTCCTTGATTTCCCATCAGCAAGCTCTACTGCTTACTGTTGACAGACTCCCCAAACCCTAGGCAAGCAACCCACCCTCGCAGGAGTCGAGACGATAGAAAAGACGACTGGAAGCGGGGGGTAGGGGTAAATTGAAGCTCGAGTGAAAATCCTCTTGAACTTTGTAGGTTAAGCGGGGGGAAACTTGGCGAACAATTTGCGTCAACAGTTTGTCACCGGTTTTTTGGAGAATGGAACGGGGAATTTTATAAATAAACTTGGGAAACTTAACCATAACATCCATACGCAGTTCCCAGGTGACTTGGGTGATAACCGCCGGAATTTCCCCTCCTCGTTGCCGAAAAATTGCCTCGATTTCCTGACTAGGAGAAGATAGCGGCGTTTCCTCTAGTTTCATAATCGCCTGATAATCCACTAGATAGCCCAAAAACGGTTGATCGGGAATGGGAACACTGCGAGTATGATAGACTCCATTGACGGGCAGCTCCAGAACCACAGCGATTTTCGGCTCCACTTCATAGCCAAAAGCACCATATTTACCGATGGTGATAATATAACCATTGTCACCGAAGGGCAGAGTTTTCATCGGTTCGGCACAACGACAAAACCAACCTTCGTGAGCGCCCAGATAATCGGCAACCTTATCCTGATTGCTATACATATCCATAGCTCCGGCAAAACGGGTTTGAAAACCGAGAAATTGATTGTCTTCTTTGACTTCTACAGATTTGCGAGCTAGGGAGTTAATGGGGGGACACTGCATGACTTATAAACCTGGCAAATGATAGTGTTAGAAAAATTTGGGGATTAACCGCCAAAGGATTAGGGAAATTTGTAGAATTGAGATTAGTGTAACGTATTGTTAAAAACTATTTGGTCAAAAAGCGATGAAAGCATTTGTAGCAGGAGCCACAGGGGAAACAGGACGGAGAATCGTTGCCCAATTAGTCGAACGTCAGATTCCCGTCCGCGCTTTGGTGAGAAACCGCGAGAAAGCGGCGGAAATTTTGCCCGCAGGGGTGGAAATCGTCGTCGGAGATGTGCAACAGGCCGATAAGTTAGAGGCACTAATCGCTGATTGTAGCGTTTTGCTATGCGCCACGGGAGCCAGACCGAGTTTTAATCCCACGGAACCTTTGTTAGTGGACTACTTGGGAACTAAAAATCTCATCGATGCCGCCAAAAAGAAAGGAATCGAGCATTTTGTTCTCGTTACTTCCCTCTGTGTATCGAACTTTTTCCATCCCCTCAATCTCTTTTGGTTAATTTTATTCTGGAAAAAACAAGCGGAAGACTATTTAATCAATAGTGGACTAACCTACACGATTGTGCGCCCCGGCGGCCTTAAAAACGAGGATAATCTTAATGCCATTAAAATGTCATCCGCCGATACCCTATCTGAGGGCAGTATTCCCCGCACAAAAGTGGCCTCGGTTTGCGTAGAATCCCTATTTTATCCCGCCGCTAACAATAAAATTATTGAAATTGTTGCCCCCTCAGATGCTCCCAATCTCGATTGGAATCAATTATTTCAAAGTGTCAGCTAAACAGTTATCAGTTATCAGTAATCAGTAATCAGTAATCAGTAATCAGTAAACAGCAAACAGTAATCAGTGAACTGATAACCCAAATGTGAAAACTAAAAACTCATATCTGGTAACTGATAACTGGTAACTGATAACTGATAATCCGTTAATCTCTTAACCAGTCAAATAATTGACCGAGGGTAATTTGAAAATTCGTAGCAAAAGCGGGGACGGGTAAAAGAGCATTTTCTGATTCAAAAATAGCGATAGTTCGATCACTAAAATAAACAAAGATAATTTCTTCTTCTGGATCGATTAACCAACCCATTTGAGTGCCGTGATCCAGACAATAAAGAATATTTTTAACAACTTTAGTCTGATTTTGATCCGGAGAGAGAATTTCAATTAGCCAGTCAGGAGCGATCGCAAAATTATTTAATACTTTTCCCTCGCCATCGCGGGGAATATTTTCCCAGAGAAAAACTGAAACATCAGGAACTAGAGAACGACTGCCAAAAGTACAACGCAATTCAGGATAGGCACGGGCAATTCGTTGGGGTTTTAGACTAGCGTTAATAGCCGGAACCAAATCACCTTGAATAGTGCTATGTTTACCCTGGGGCATCGGTTTAGGAATAATTTGACCGTCAATAAATTCCTTGGCGGGTTTAGTTTCTGGTAATTGCAGAAATTCCCTTAGTGTCAGGGAATTATTAACAGTCACAACCATAAAATTTTTTTATTGATCGTTATGATCGTTAATTTTATCGCAATTTCTCCAAGCAGAGAAGATCAAAAACAGTTATATAAAAATGTCCGTCACATCGCCCGGACAGGGTTGGGTTTGGTGGTAGCGCAGAAATGCTTGGAACTACACGGAGGCTCGATCGAAATTGCTAGTATTCCAGGTAATGGAACCACTGTCACGATTCTATTACCGAAAGTGACCGGAAAATAAATAAATCGGAGCGAGAATCATTCTCAATCAGGGGAAAACTTCTAGGGAAGAAATTAGGAAACACCCCCTAGACGGGCATATTCTAAAATTGACTGGCTAAGAGCATCGCGATCATCGCAGGTGAGATAATAATTCCGGCCGCCGATATCATTGAGAAATCGCAGTAGGGCAAGACAAGCGGACTCTATATCTGCCCGGTGTCGGGCAGCCGCTAAAGCTTGTTCGCAGGTGGCATAAACTAGGCGATTGCTAATTCCTTCCCTGCCATCCACTCGCCAACATTGAAAAGAATAACCCTGCATTTCTGCGCTCAATTCAATCTGCCAACCGTGATAGTCAAATCGCGTGTAAATCATCTCAAGCAGCCCCTTTTAGGAGAGGAAAGTCACAGGTTTGACCGCTCTGATTGTCTAGAAGTCCCGCACCTGTCTAACTTTCTAATTTAACGGGTGATTATGGAAACCCTCTGCAAACTTCGTGCAGATTTCATGCAGAAATGATTTTGTCCACTGTCTAAAGGCAGATATTACTTCAAACGATAACCAAGACCGTGAACGGTTTCAATAAAGTCTTCCGGTGCGCCCAGGGATTTTAGCTTGTGACGAAGACCGCGAATATGGGAAGTAACGGTTTCCTCGGCTGGAGAATCGTCCAAAGACCAAACTCGCTCAATAATACCCGATCGACTTAAGACCCGGCGCCCATGGGTAACAAGTAATTCTAAGAGAGCGAATTCCTTGGGGGTGAGGGAAAGAAGTTGACCGTTATAACTGGCCTCGTGGGTACTGGGATTTAACTGCAACCCCCCCCAAGATAATAAAACACTGCTGGTACTGCTACCACGTCGGATCAAGGCCCGAATCCGCGCCATTAATTCGCCCAAATCGAAGGGTTTAGTGACATAATCATCGGCCCCTGCGTCTAATCCGTCGATTTTATCGATTACCGTATCCCTTGCGGTTAATAATAGGACGGGAACGGTGGCATTAGCAGAGACGGGATGATGGGATTCCGCTCGTCGCAGACGTTGACAGAGCAAAGTTCCGCTTAATTTTGGCAGGGTGACATCGAGAACTAAAAGATCATATTTGCCTAATTCTAGCCAATTCCAGCCTTCTTCTCCGTCTCTAGCCACATCAACAACGTATTGTCGCTCGATCAATGCCTCTCGCAAAATCTCGGCTAGTTGCATATCATCTTCTACTACTAAAATTCGCATGGTCTAGAGATGGAGTAAGCTGGAAATAGCGTCGGTTAACTCCTGATGAATTGGCTCAAACAAGGAAAATGGATCGCGGGAGGTTTCGGGCTAACTGTCTTACTGATGGGAACTATTAGCCTAGTTTCCTATCGCAATACCCTCGCCCTGCGTCAGCGCGCTGCCGAGGTGGAAGTTACCTACGAGATTATCGATAATCTCGCTAATCTTTACGCTAACATGGCGGTGGCCGAATCGGGAAGACGGGGTTATATCAAAACTGGCAGCCCCAGTGAATTGGGCCGTCATCGTCGGGCGATCGCTTTGATGCAATCTCACTGGCAACTCCTAGCTAAACAATTAGAAAACGGCACGGATTTTGAGCGAGAAATGGTGACTCAGATCGGGGATTTAATGTATCGGCGAATTGCTCTATTTAATCAATCGATCGCCACCTATAAATCCGATCAATCTGATGATATTTTTCAAGATGCAATCACGGTTAAAAGTGTCGATATCCGGGATAAGTTTCAAAATCTTCTTACCTATTTACAAGCTAGTCAGAAAAGGAATTTAAGAAGTAGCATCGCTAGTTCTAGGGATAGTATCCGCGAAAATTCTCTGTTGGGTTTACTGGGAACTTTTACTAGCTTTGGGATTATTTGCGGAGTTTATTTTTTAGTTTTTTGGCAAGAGAAACGGCGACAAAAAAGTGAGAAAATTCACCAATTATTACTACAAGAAAAAGAAATTTCTGATCTAAAAATTCAGCTTTTTTCTATGATATCCCATGAGTTCCGAACCCCTTTAACTGTGATTCTTTCCGCCTCGCAGTTATTAGAAAATGGTTTAAAAGATGCAGATCAGTCGAGCAAAAAAAATCTATATAGAATCCAGTCTTCTGTCAAGCTAATGAATCAATTCTTAACAGATATTTTGATTTTGACAAGGGCAGAATCTGGTAATCTCAGTTGTCAACTAGAGCCGCTCGATATTGAAGCTTTTTGTTTAAATTTAGTCGAGGATTTTCAATTTATCAATAAAAATAATACACCGATTAAATTTGTCAGTCAGGGATTGATGATTCGTCCCTATCTAGATGAGAAACTGCTCTACTCGATTTTAAGTAATTTACTCTTAAATGCGATTAAATATTCCCCCACAGGAGCAGGGATTAGTTTGATTTTGTGGAAGGATAGCGATCGCATTGTTTTTCAAGTCCGGGATCAAGGGATCGGCATTGCCGAGGAAGATAGAGGTAAGATATATGAACCCTTTTATCGGGGTCAGAATGTGGAAAATATTATCGGCACGGGATTGGGGTTAGCAGTGGTTAAAAAATGCGTCGAACTCCACTGCGGCGAAATCGCCCTAGATAGTCAAGTGGATAAGGGAACAAGCTTTACCGTCAAACTGCCCATTTCACCCTAGTTTCAGCTTGAGCGGTCTAAAGATTACAAAATGTATACTTTGCACGGCTACAACTTGCATTTTTTACTCAAGGACAATAATATAGTTTAAGAGTCATAATTAGAAGCAAAGCACTCATTAAACAGCAATTCTCATTTTGAAATAAATAGAGCATTAACCCCGATTTTGGCAGGGAGAATATAGTACGAAGCAACTATTTTCTAGGAGAGGCGAACAATAAAAAAAACAATTGGCTGGACAA
>SFBI01000143.1 GCA_007095845.1 Microcystis aeruginosa Ma_MB_S_20031200_S102 | reverse complement strand
CTTTAACGTGATGGCACCACTCCGATTCCATCCCGAACTCGGTTGTGAAACTTCACCGTGGCCAAGATACTTGTCGGGTTGCCGACCGGGACAATAGCTCGATGCCAGGATTATTCTTTCCTACCCCTCAATCTCACCAGATTGGGGGGTTTGGTTTTGTGTATTCCTCTTTTAGGACTGGGCATTGGAATTGCTGGTGATGTGGGGTGTGGGGTGTGCCAGAGATGGGAGCGCCGGAGAATAAATAAAAATAATCTCCTGACTCCTGACGGCAGCTGATGTATTTTTTTCATTAAAGATGAGGCTAATCTCTGCCATCTTAGGGCATACTGTGAGTGTAACGAAGCACTATATTATTCAGGTTGCTTTCCCACTCCTTCCCTAGCTGAATCTCTATCTTGGAGAAGCCATTAGTCATGATCGAAATGAAAGTCGCTGGAATTGCCCTAGACGCTATCACTCGCAGTCCCATTGTACTGCTGAAGGATGGTTCCGAGCGTCGCGCCCTACCTATCTACATCGGACAAGATCAGGCTAAGGCTATTATCACCGTCCTCGAACAACAAAAACCCCCTCGTCCCCTCACCCACGATTTGATCGCTAATATTTTTAAAGCTTGGGACATGGATTTAGAAAAGATTATCATCCATTCTCTCCAAGATAATACTTTTTATGCTGTCCTCTGTCTCCAGCGCGGCGAAGTCAAAAAAGAAATCGATTGTCGTCCCAGTGATGCGATCGCTATTGCCCTGCGTACCAACACTCCTGTCTGGGTAATGGAAGAAGTGATCGCTTCCGCTTCTATCCCTGTCGATCGTGACGCCGATGAGCAGGAACGTCAAGCTTTTCGCAATTTCGTCTCCAATCTTAGCCCCTCAGACCTGATCCAACGTCACGGTGATTTTAGTGATCAGTGAACATTCAGGAGATAGGAGATAGGAGATAGGAGTCGGGAGATAGGAGACAGGAGATTATTTTTATTTATTCTCCCCATTTCCCCACTTCCCCATCACCCCATCACCCCCACACCCCATCACCCCACACCCCAATACCTTCTAACTAACAACTGATAACTGATAACTGATAACTGGTAACTAACAACTGATAACTAACAACTGATAACTGGTAACTGATAACTGAATCAATGCGTTATCGACGATTTGGCCGTACTAATTGGCAATTTTCGCTGTTTTCCCTGGGTACAATGCGCTGTTTGTCCTCAGAGTCGATGTTTATTGCAACACTAGATCGCGCCCTAGAATTGGGGATTAATCACCTAGAAACAGCCAGAGGTTACGGTAATAGCGAAGTTTTTCTCGGTCGCTATCTGCAGCGTCAAGGGGTGCGGGAGCGGGTTTATCTGACCACGAAATTAGTCCCCACTCCCGATCGCCAAACTATGGAAAAAGCGATCGCCGAATGCCTAGAACGATTACAATTAAATTACCTCGATTGTCTAGCAATTCACGGTATTAACACCTGCGAGCATTTAAACTGGATTAAAGACCCGCAAGGCTGCATGAAAGCCGTTTTTATGGCCCAAGAAGCTGGAAAAATTGGTCATATTGGCTTTTCTACCCATGCACCCCTAGAAATTATTCTGGAGACAATCAATACAGATTTCTTCGCTTTTGTCAATATCCATTACTATTTTTTTTGGCAAAGACAGCAACCAGCGATTGCTTTGGCCCAAACAAAGGACATGGGTGTGTTTATTATCTCCCCTGCTGATAAGGGAGGTAGTCTCCACAGACCTCCCAAGAAGCTAGAGGAATTATGCGCCCCTTTTTCACCCCTAGAGCTAAATTATCGCTTTTTATTGAGCGATCCGCGCATTACTACCCTCAGCGTCGGGGCAGCGATCCCAGAGGAATTAGAGACAATTATTAACGTATGCGAAGAAGATCAGTCTCTAGATGCGGCAGAAATTGCCGTTTTTAAGCGTTTAGAGGCACATTTAACCGATAAATTGACTACAGATTTATGTAGCCAATGTTATCAATGTTTACCCTGTCCCGAAAATATTAACATCCCTGAAGTGTTGAGACTGCGGAATCTGGCAGTAGCTTACGAAATGACCGATTTTGGCCAGTATCGCTATCGAATGCTGGAAAATGCTGGTCATTGGTTCCCCGGACGCAAGGCCAATAATTGTACTGAATGTGGTGATTGTTTACCTCGCTGCCCGGAAAAATTGCCGATTCCCCAGCTGCTATTTGATACACACGAACTACTTAACGGACCAGCGCAACGGAGATTGTGGTCATCTTAGGACGAAACCCGAAAAAATTTTTTTTGGGGATCGTCAAAGTGTAAAAACTATCTTAAGATTAACAGGTAAGAGAATTAACTTTCTTGAATTTAAAGAGACAAAAAACAAGAAATAGATTAAGGAGTAAAGGATATGGCACTCGTCCCCATGCGGTTATTGTTGGATCACGCGGCTGAGAACGGATATGGCATCCCCGCTTTTAACGTAAATAATATGGAGCAGATCCAAGCGATCATGCAAGCGGCGGCAGCCACCGATAGCCCCGTTATCCTGCAAGCTTCTCGCGGTGCGCGCAAATATGCAGGGGAAAACTTCCTGCGTCACTTGATCACCGCCGCGGTGGAAACCTATCCTCATATCCCCATCGTGATGCACCAAGATCACGGTAATGAACCCGCCACCTGCTACTCGGCGATCCGTAACGGTTTCACCAGTGTTATGATGGATGGTTCCTTAGAAGCGGATGCTAAAACTCCCGCCACCTACGAGTACAACGTTAACGTTACTGCTGAAGTAGTAAAAGTTGCCCACTCGATCGGTGCTAGTGTGGAAGGGGAACTCGGTTGTTTAGGTTCCCTAGAAACCGGTAAAGGAGAAGCGGAAGACGGCCACGGTTTTGAGGGAGAATTAGATCACTCGATGCTGTTAACCGATCCCGATGAAGCGGTGGATTTCGTCGAAAGAACCCAAGTAGATGCTTTAGCAGTAGCCATTGGTACTAGCCACGGCGCTTACAAATTTACCCGCAAACCCACCGGCGAAATTCTCGCTATTAGCCGCATTGAAGAAATTCATAACCGCTTACCCAATACTCACTTGGTTATGCACGGTTCTTCCTCGGTTCCTGAAGATCTCCTCGAATTAATCAACCAATTCGGTGGCGCTATCCCTGAAACCTACGGTGTTCCCGTGGAAGAAATCCAAAAAGGCATCAAGAGTGGTGTGCGTAAAATCAATATCGACACCGACTGCCGTTTAGCAATTACCGCCGCAGTTCGGGAAGCGCTATTCAGCAACGCGAAAGAGTTTGATCCCCGTTTCTTCCTGAAACCCTCGATCACCTATATGCAGAAAGTTTGTGCCGATCGCTATCAACAATTTGGTACCGCCGGTAACGCCAGCAAAATCAAACAAATGTCCCTCGATGATTACGCAGCCAAATATGCTAAAGGGCAATTAACCCAAGTCAGCAAAAAAGTTGTGGCTGTCTAGTGGCTGAACAATTAAGCGATCGCTTAATGGCACCGATTTAGTAGAATTTTTTGGGGGTAGTTAACCATAACTACCCTCTTTTTTATCAAGAACGTTCGCTCTTTGTGTCCTTTGTGTCTTTGTGGTTCCTTCTACGCGCTCGCCGGGAGGACTGTATCTTAGAATACATTTTATCCACCAAACCTGGGAGAGCCAAATCGATTTCAGAGAAAAGACTATACTGAAAATAATCAGCAGATCAGCACTGGATTTATAAGAGAAGCAAGATGAGAAAAAAATCGTTGTGGGTGGGACTATTAGTGGGATTTTGGTTTTGTCTGACTTGGATGGCATGGACACCCACAGCAGCCGCCTTTAGCGAAGAACAAAAATTATTACTACAATCTTGGCGATTAGTCAACCAATCTTATTATGATGACACCTTTAATCATCAAAACTGGTGGCAGGTGCGGGAACAATTCATCAAAAAACCCCTCAACGATCGGACGGCGGCCTATAATGCGATCGAACAGATGTTAGCTACTCTCGATGAACCCTTTACCCGTCTCTTGCGACCGGATCAATACCATAACCTACAAATTAGCACCACGGGGGAATTATCGGGGGTAGGACTGCAAATTAATATCAATCCCGACAATGGTTACTTAGAAGTAGTTGCCCCCCTTGCCGGTTCTCCTGCTGAGGCCGCTGGTTTGACTAGCCACGATCGCATTTTGTTTATTGATGGCATCGATACCACTACTTTAACCCTCGATGCGGCGGCGGCCAAAATGCGCGGGACCGCCGGAACAGAAGTTTCCTTAGTCATTCTTCCCTATCAAAAAAGTCAAACAAAAACCCTATCTTTAACCCGTCAACGCATTTCTTTAAGTCCAGTGGTAGCGGTTTTGGATAAAAATTCTAGTTCTTTGCCCATCGGTTATGTGCGCTTAAATCAATTTAGTGCTAACGCTGCCAAAGAAGTCTCGGCAGCTGTAACGAATTTACAAAAACAAGGAGCCAAGGGTTATATTTTGGATCTAAGAAATAACCCCGGTGGTTTACTGCAAGCGGGCATAGAAATCGCTCGGATGTGGATTAATCAGGGAACGATCGTTTATACGGTTAATCGTGAGGGAATTGCCGATAGTTTTACCGCTTCTGGCAATGCTTTAACCGACTCGCCTTTAGTCGTTTTAGTCAATCAGGGAACCGCCAGCGCCAGCGAGATTTTAGCCGGAGCATTACAGGATAATCAACGGGGGGTTTTAGTGGGAGAAAAGACTTTCGGTAAGGGATTAATTCAGTCCCTATTCGAGTTACCCGATGGGGCAGGATTAGCGATTACTGTCGCTAAATATGAAACTCCTGCCCACCATGATATTCATAAGTTAGGAATTATCCCGGATCAAGTGGTGGCACAGGAACCGATCACATATCAGGAAATCGGCACCGAAAAAGATAGTCAATACCAAACGGCGATTCAGTTTTTAAACCAGAACACTGTTTTAGCCAAAGCTTCCTAAAGTGGGGTTTTCAGTTATCAGTTACCAGTTATCAGTTACCAGTATCAGTTACCAGTTATCAGTTACCAGTTATCAGATGCGAGTTTTCAGGATTCTTCGTTACTTGGTATAGTTCGATCGAGGGGCATAAATCGACTAAATCCTTATCTGGCAAGAGACTTAATTGATTAGTTCGTTAGAGAGGGAAAACAATTGACAAAGAGCGCATCAATGTCTTTATACATAAGGGTTTTATCCCTTATAGCCCCGTTTATTACCTAAGACAAACAAAAAGAACCGTTTTCAGTTTACTTTTTACTGGACGGCTACGCCGTGCCTTTGGCAACACTGAAAAAACTTCCCACTTCCCACACCCCACGGCATAAATCGAACAAATTAGCCATTTTTTCCATCAATATCTAAATTAAGATGAAAACCTGTTTGATTTGGAGAGAATGCTAACATCGATTAGAATTTTCCCAGTCAGGGTTTTTCAGCCTTGCAACCTTAACTCATCCTTGATTTTACTGCCATGCAGAGACATATTCGATCGCCCCTAGCCCTAACCCTGAGCATTAGCCTCTTAGCTAATTTTTTAAGCGCTTGTAATAATGCCCAAACCCCGAATAACAACGCCTCTAGTCCCACCACCACTGCCCCCGGTGATGAGGGACTAAAATTAGGGGCTTTACTGCCCATTACTGGAGATTTAGCCGCTATTGGTCAAAATATGCCCGAAGCAGCCGCCCTAGCGGTAGAGACTATCAATGCCTGTGGTGGAGTCAATGGCAAACCCGTCACCCTCGTGAAAGAAGATGACCAAACCGATCCCGCTGCCGGCGCTTCAGCGATGACAAAACTAGCGGAGGTGGATAAAGTAGCTGGTGTGGTCGGTTCCTTTGCCAGTAGCGTCTCGGGAGCAGCCGTCGATGTGGCGGTGAGAAATAAAGTGATGTTAGTCTCTCCGGGTAGCACCAGTCCCGTATTTACTGACAGGGCGAAAAAAGGCGATTTTCAAGGTTTTTGGGCGCGGACGGCTCCCCCGGACACCTACCAAGCTCAAGCTTTAGCAGTCCTAGCTAAGAAAAAGGGTTTTCAAGATGTGGCCACTGTCGTTATCAATAACGATTATGGGGTCGGATTTGAGCGGGAATTCGTGAGCGCTTTCGATAAATTAGGCGGCACGATCACTAATAAGCAAAATCCCGTCCGTTATGACCCGAAAGCTGCCACTCTCGATAGTGAAGCGGCGGCTGCCTTCGCTAACCAACCGGATGCTGTAGCGGCAGTCCTTTACGCTGAAACGGGCAGTTTATTACTACAAGCGGCCTATAAACAGGGGTTGACCAAAGGAGTTACTGTCCTCCTCACCGATGGGGTTTTTTCGGAAGATTTCACCAAACAGGTGGGAAAAGGAACCGATGGTAAGTCAATTATTGCCGGCGCCCTAGGTACAGTCCCGGGGGCCGACGGTCAAGCTTTAAGCGCTTTTACTACTCTCTGGAAGGAAAAAACTGGCAAGGATGTCACTGCTTTTGTTCCCCATACTTGGGATGCGGCCGTTTTATTGATGTTAGCAGCCGAGGCGGCTAAATCTAACACTGGTGAAGGGATTCAAAGCAAGATTCGTGAGGTGGCTAATGGTCCGGGGACGGAAGTAACCGATCCTTGTCAAGCTATGGAAATGATTCGCAAAGGCGAGGATATTAACTATCAGGGGGCCAGTGGCAATGTGGATATCGATGAAAATGGCGATGTGGTCGGTAGTTACGATGTCTGGACTGTCAAGGATGACGGGACTCTCAAGGTTATCGATCAGGTCACACCCAATCAGTAATCAGTTATTAATTCAATTGTAGTCCATCATTTAATCATTCCAATCATAGTTGATGATTGGTGGTGCGTTACGACGGATTGTTAGCTTGAAGTTAAAGCAGAAATTTTTGCCGTCTAACGCACCCTACGTTTTTCTGGATGTTGTTAAATTTTCTCTTGACAAAGGCGACTTGACATGATATTATATTCATAATGGAAAATCCGTGCGCCTACAGACCCTATTTTCAAGTCTCAATAATCGCTTAGATAGCGATAATTTTTTTAAGGATTGAGAACCATGAACCATCAAAGAGAGTTTTATGTTGTCATTGAACGAGATGAGGATGGGTATTATGTTGGGGAAGTTCCTCAACTTCGGGGTTGTTACAGTCAAGGGGAAACGATTGATGAATTGATGAAGAATATCAGGGAAGTGATTGAACTTTGCTTGGAAGATGACAATCCTGAAGATGTATCGGAGTTTGTTGGAATTGAAAAGGTGTCTATCTGATGCCAAAATTACCGGTAGTAACAGGTGATGAAGTTATCAAAGCTTTAACGAGAATAGGGTTTCAATCTATCCGACAAAAAGGAAGTCATCTGCGCTTAAAACATGAAGATGGAAGAGTTGTCACCGTACCTGTTCATCGGGGGAAAACTGTCGGGAAAGGATTACTCTTAAAAATTTTACGCGATGCTGAACTGACACAGGAAGAATTTATTCGTCTGCTGTAATTTCAATCTTGATTTAAGCTTAATGTCCCCGTTTTTCTGGATGTTGTCAAATTTTCTCTTGAAAGATAATAATCATGTTGATTAGCAAGATCTATAGGTAACTTTTCTAAGTCGTCATTGTCTAATGGTATCTCTTCCAGAAGCTTTAATATTGCCTCTCCTACATTACTTTCAGATTTAGCATAACTAGATTTTGCTGAAAGGAGGAAGTTTAAAGTTTCTTCTATTAAAGAATCCGGCGCTTGTTCAATCTCTTGTAATAGTCTCTCTTTAGTATTCATGGTTTTATTCCTTGCTAATCAGTTATCAGTTATCAGTGATTAATTCAATTATAGTCAATGATAGGTGATGGGTTACGACTAAATCTGGATGTTGTTAAATTTTCTCTTGACAAAGGCGACTTGACATGATATTATATTCGTAATGGAAAATCCCTGCGCCTACAGACCCTCTTTTCACGGATTTTCAAGGTCTAGTTTATTCGCCATAATGGGTTTTAGCACGATGAATATAGATTAACTTCTGTTCATCATTAATGGTGTAAATTATTCTATCTTGATAACTTAAGCGAATTGAATAGAAACCCGTTAAATCTCCTACTAATTTTTTGCCACTATAGGGAGAAATACTCAGGGTATCTTGGATAATTGATTTCAGTTTTTTCTTAAGTTTAGGGGTTAGCTTATCAACATCTTTTTTAGCTTCTTTGGTAAATCTGACTTCATAAACCATTAATCAATGTCTCCCAACACTTCCTCAAGAGAATAGGTTTCATTTTCATTAATTTGCTGTAGAGATAGTTGTAAGCTTTCTCTTAAATCGGGAATAGATAGTAATTCGATGGTTTCTTGTAAACTTTCATAGTTTTTTTGGGAAATCAAAATTACAGAGTCCTGCTGATTCTCAATGGCATAAATTTTGTTATCTTCTGTAACCGATTTAACGAGACTCTGTAAATCGGTTTGAGCATCGGCTATTTTAATTTTTTTGATCATAATTAATCCTTTTTTTGATGATGAAATAATAAAAATTATTGTAGGGATTTAACAATCTCTCCTAATCACAGTCCAGACAGCATCCTCCTATAATTATCCATCATTGTAGTTCATCATTTAATCATTCCAATCACAGTCAATGGTGGTGGTGGGTTACGACGGATTGTTAGCTTGAAGTTAAAGCAGAAATTTTGGCCGTCTAACGCACCCTACGTTTGTCTAAATGAATAGTTCTAAGCTGAAATGTGTATCTAAGTAGTCATGCAAAATAAATTTCCCAGTGAAGATAGGCAAGAGGCAATAGGCAAGAGGCAAAAGCTTCATCGAAGTGTGTAATTAATTTTGCTTAGGTACTTATCTTTGCTAATTCAATTTCACTGAAAAAATATGAGACAATTAAGGTCATTTTTATTTGGTTAGATTCCGGCTCTTCGGTTTGTGTTATGCAATGGACGGGGTTTATAAGGGATGGAACCCTTATATAGAAAGACATTTGGCGATTTTTGTCAATTGTTTTTGATCTAGAGCGAACTAATCAATTAAATCTCTTGCCAAATAAGGATTTAGTCGATTTATGCTCCCATATCGAACCATACCAAGTCCCGAAGAGCCCTTAATTTGTGTGTTTTTGAACTTAAAGCAAGTTTGTATCTCCAAAGAATTGTGGGCAATGTTTGTTAACTTTTCTTTTGAAATTTAAAAGTTAAACCGCCTTTAATGCCTGTTTCCACTCCAGAACCAAACAAAACCAGTTTGCCATCGGCAGAAACTTCTGCGGAAACGGAAAACTCGGTAAAGTGAAAATTGCCTACTTGATCAGGAGCCTTTTGCAGAATGGTTTCAACTTGAGTTAAAAAGAGGTTTACGTTTTCTGCAAGAACTTCCACTTTCAGTTCTTTTGGCCCGTCACCTCGTCTTACGGTGGCATCACTAGCTCGTACTAAAATAGTGTCATCACTCATGGTTAATCTCCTGCTAATTGAATATTGGGAGGGGCATACATAGAGTATAGCAAACCTGAAGGATTATTATACTCGTTTAAGAAGTATTGTCTTGTTGCTAGTAGGCTTTCTCCTAGTGGTCGCTTCTGCTCTAAAAAGTATTCGTAAAACTTTCTTGAAAAGTCAGCCGCAAACTGATCAGGAACCGTACATTCTGTTGCAATAGCTCCCCTTGCTCCAAGATTTAAAAAAATATTGACAAAATTTGAAACAGATAACGGATTCATTATTCCAGCTTCGCAAGCATTAATAATCACCAGAGGCTTGTCTTTAATTTCAATACCAAAAGTACGAAGTTCCTGAATGGTAACATCAAAATTTTCGTTAATACGAATATAAGATTTTCCATAAGCATTATCATGTTGAGCATGGCAAGCAAAATGCGTTAAGTCAAAATCATTTTGCCAAAATTCTCTAAACTCAGTTCTCAAATCTTCCGCTTCTGTTGTTGTAAAAACTAAGTGTATGAGATTGATAAGACTCTGGTCTTGATAATCATAAAATTGAGGAACTTCTGAAGATTTTACGGTCGGTAGTCCTTCATAAGCCAATAGTCCTAATCTTGGACAGAAATTTATCAGTGATGGTGATGGTATTTTCAAACAAAGTACGCGATTAACGATATGTTTTAATCCCCAAAAGCTTTTAATAGAAAGCGTATCTTCTTCATGGGGATCGTTAGGATAAATTAATTCCCAAGGAAAAAGAAATTCATCAGAAGTAATTTCAAGACATTTATCTCCATCCGCAATAATTTCTTTAATAATTTCTAAAAGAGCTTCATCAATATTACCAAAAATCTGTATAAAAGCATCATTTCCTACTTTGGCAAGAGAATATAAGTCCTCATTTGTTAAATCAATATCACCGTTATTCCTGACCATATTACTAAGTTTTTTATGCAGTTCTTCACTGAGTTGTGCTAAATCATGTTCTCTGATTTGCAAAGAAAACTTTTTCGATTCATAGCCACTTATTCTAATCAATAATTCGTATCTACCATCAGATTTTTCAATTCTAAAAGCTATATCTATTGGATAACTTTGATATTTTATTTTAGAAAGTTTTCCTTGCTCAGGCATGATTTTATTCCTCAATGTGAAGATAGACGTAATAGTTTAGATATTCACAAGCTGTTTTGCTTCCACCACTTGGATTTCAAATTTGACTTCACCTAACCAATGAAGTTCATAGTAAAATTCAACGCAAATTTTCTTCTTTCCTAAGCTAGTCGGTTTTAGCTGAAACTGTATCAAGGATAATTCTTGATTTTTGTTTAGCAAATAAGTTTGTGTCCATTTAGGTAAGATTTCCATTCCTTCGGCCCAAACGACAACATCTAATTTAGCAAGATCTGGATCTTCTTCGTCTAAACCTTCATTTTTAATGCCAGTCTGAAGACAATAGGATTGACCCATTTGTAAGGGCTGGTCGGGGGAATAATTTTTAATCTCGGCGATCGCGATCATAGTTTCAGGGGATTCTTGGGAAGTTTGGGCAAGCCTTGTTTCAGCTTTTTTAAATAAGTTTTGAATCTCCTGATCATTATAAGGCGGTTTACCCTTAACGTCTTGTATCAGAGATAACCCATCGCTTATTCCTGAGTCTAGAAACCACCAAATTGCTTTCTTAAAGTTGTCTGAAGTATCAGGATAAAAAAGCTGTATCTTTCTGGATAAATATTCATGATGATTTCGTAAATCTTTAATTTCTTGTTTAAGTGCGGTATCCGTTTTAAGAATTTGTCCATGCTCCCCAGTGGTAACTTCACTTAGCAATGACTGAATTTTTCTGTCCAACGTTTCAAGTCGCTGTATCTTTCTGGATAAATATTCACGATTAAGAGTTTCCGAAATAATTGCAAGCTCCTTAACATTAGATACAATCTCTTGTTTTTGTTTTTTAACATGTTCGATTGTTATTGCAGGCATATCAACCTCTATTTTTGATTAAAATAAATTGTGAATAGTGTATTTTCATGAATTTCATTGAACTCAATCAGTTAAGATTTTTTGAATTTCTTCTGCTAGTTCAAAAGGTAATAAATCTTGTTTATAAAGAATACGTAGCTTCTTAGAATCTTCTGCTTTTTTTGTCATGTCATTACGTGTGTTGGTAAAAATAAGGATTGAAATGCAATCGCTGAACCTTTCCCGAACCTTTTCTAGAAAACGAAGTCCGGTTTCTACTCCATCTGCTGTATCCATATTTTCAGTAATCTTTCCCGATGGCATAAGAATATCTAAGATCAGTAATTTAATCTCGCCATAATTCTCCTCAAGATATTTAAACCCAGAATCTACATCTCTCTTTTGAACAACTTCATAATCTGTTAATGTAAGTTGTAGTTCCAAAATGAAACTATTCA
Organism: Microcystis aeruginosa Ma_MB_S_20031200_S102; assembly: GCA_007095845.1. Taxonomy (GTDB): domain Bacteria; phylum Cyanobacteriota; class Cyanobacteriia; order Cyanobacteriales; family Microcystaceae; genus Microcystis; species Microcystis aeruginosa_D. The sequence goes on along the minus strand of SFBI01000143.1, from coordinate 30,601 downwards.
TGTTTGTAAGTTCATCATCTACAAATAAAATTTTGGATTTCATAGTCATTATCCTCTAGTTTCTCATTAATTTGTAAATTAAGCTTTAGCTTTAATGGGAAATGAAAATTTTTTAGGTATGATTAAATGAAACTCTGTAGGTTCAGCAAGATTAGCCAAAATTAGATCACCCCCTAAATTTCTCATGATGCTTTTAGAAATAGCCAATCCTAAACCAGACCCAAGAACATTTTTAGTGATGGCTTCGGAAGAGCGAAAGCCCTCTCTAAAGATATTCTCTTTATCAGCGTCCTTAATACCAATACCCCAATCTTTAAATTTGAGAATATAGGCATCTCGGTTTTTATTGTCAATATCAACAATGATTTTAAACTGATTAGGATCAACCTTAGCATATTTGATGGCATTAATCAATAAATTATAAACAACTTGATTGATTTTAGGTTTATCGGTTTGAATTTGAACCTTGAACAAAGAAGGATCAATCTGCTCATATTTTATGTTATCAGTTGAAAAACCAGCTTCTACAATAAGGGGACGCAATTGATTAATGGTTTTAATAATTACATCTCTAAAAATAAAAGTTCTCTCGATTTTAGCTTTTCGAGTAATATGACCCTTCAGGATATATTCTAGATCGGCGAACTGATATAAGAGAATAGCACTGTCAGTCAAAATATCCTCTAGCTTGCGATCAATTAAATCGTCGGGTAACTCTGACCACCTTTTTTGTAGAAAACTGGCATTGCTTCTTATTCCGACTAGAGGAGAGCGAATTTCATGAGCAATTTTGTCTAAAAATCCCGATCTTTTACGTTCTAAAGTATAAACGACATGATCAACGAAATTTTCTAGGATTTGTACATCTCGTTCATAAATATCCTCTCGATAAGTCTTAAGATAGCCTGCTTCTAAGGTGCCAATTACCCGACTGCTAAAAGGGTCAATCATCGGCATAAAAACCCTAATTAGCCTCTTGTGTCCAAATTTATCACGAATTGTAGTGTTAAAACGCGAATCATTTACGTCTTGGGGGACAACAATCTTTTTTTCGTTAACAACCCAAGCTTGAATATCAGTACTCTCCAAGAGGTGATCAGCCGCTTTTTTAAATTGCTCTATTACTAATAAATCATCTTCTCCTCGAATTTTAACAAACTCTGTTTTAATCCTTTTAGCTTCAAAATTAACTAAGGAAATGTTAACCATGTGAAAATCTAAAACATCAAAAACACTATCCATTACTTTCTCCATAATCTCATTATGTCTCACTAAATTAGTGATTTCTCTCTCTCTTTCTCGCAAGTCACTCAACTTGTGATCGAATTGTTGCTTATCAATTAAAATCGCCGCATATCGAGCTAATAAACCGAGATACTTTTCATCTATTTCTGAAAAAGCCTCTAATTCTCGGCTTTCGATATTCAAAACACCGATCAGCTTAGAACCTAATGTAACCTTATCTTCCCGTCTAACAGGAATATTTTCTACAAAAATTGGCACAGCAATCTCTGAATGTGCCTCTTGCCAGTATTGCTTATAGTCCTTACTATCAGAAAGATTATTGACTCTAACGACCCTCTTTTCTTTTAATGCTCGACCCGTTAAACCTTCTCCCAATTTTAAGTGAGGATGTTGCTCTATATTTTTACTCTGGCGAATAATTTCTAATTCTCCTGTAAAATAATCTAACATACTGATTTCACCAACTAAGCTTTCTTTCTTCGGAGAATTGATACCTAAACTTACTAAATCTAATGCCCCATTTAAAAGAGAGTTGATAATCTCATGAATCTCCTTCGCACTAAGCATAGCTATCATGATATTTGTTAACTTTTTTAAAGTTTCCTTATCTTGGTATAAAGCCTTCTCAAAAGATAAAGCAACCAGATTTGCGCACAGATTTGCGTAAAGTTTGAAGGCTTCTTTTTCTATGTCTGAAAAATGATGTTCACTGCTTGTAAAAATCTGTAAAATACCGATCATTTCTCCCCCCACCACTAAAGGCGCACTTAACATTGAAACCCAGCCTTGCTTCTGATAACCTTTTTGGATCTGCTCAAGATTCCCATCTAATTTTAATAGTTTATAATCCTCGCTTACTTGTTTCGATTTTGCTAAGACAGTAAAAAAATTATCTTCATCCTTTTGCCAGAGAACACAGGCATCTGCTTCTAAAATGGTACAAAGCTCATCAGGCAAATCACGAATAAACTGCTCAGGAGGAACCTTTGTCAATTTCTGAGACAAACCAGATATTTGTTTAATTACATCTTGAGCAGTTCGCATGGCTTAGTTTTCTCCAAAATCGGCTCTTCTAGGTTCTGTGTGATAAGTTTAAATTATAGAGGATAGATCAATCTTTGTGTCCTCTGTGTCTCTGTGATTCCTTCCACTTGCTCGCCAGGAATAATGTATCTTAGAATACATTTTACCCACCAAACCCAAGAGAGCCAAACTTTTAGTCTTAAGATAATATTAGGTCGAGGTCTAATAGGCAGTTTCAATGCAGTGCAGCTGATAACGAGATGACTATTCAGGAGAAGACAAGTCGCGGAAAATCTGGCTGGCGATGGCTGCACTCCGGCGAATTTGTTCAATTTCGGAAAGACTTTGCCAATCTTCGGTGTCTATAGTGGTTTTGCTCTGGCCATTACGCATAGTATAGGCGTAGGGACGAGCAAAAACCTGTAAATCTTCTGAAGACCATTGGGGAAAAAGAGAGCTAAGACAAACAACAAGGCGATCAAAGTTATCTAATTGACTATTAACTAGATTTTCAGCACTTTCTACTAGACGATTTAAATGTTCGGCTGGCAGTAAAGAGGCAAATTTATCAAGGATCTTAGACTGGGATGAAAGGGAAACTGTCGGGAATTTTTGGTGTAAACTGTCAAAGAATCTATGAGCTTGTGCTGCGATCGCTGTTGCTTCCAAACCTTCACACAGAGAAAAAGGAGTTTCTGTCACGTCTAAGGGATCATGACTCTCAACAGCGGTTACATCCCAGGGATAGGTGTCTTCTTCTTCGATCAGGATTGCTAGAAGTTCCTCGGTAATCTGTTCGGATAGGGATAAATGGCTCATAAATAACAATCCATGTTTTAGCCTTTGTGGTGTCCAATCTTAACTACATCTCGGTTTTGACGATTCCCGAAGCTATAAACAGACTTCTGGTGGAAGTCAAACGAGAGGTACTCTTGCCATAGTAGCAGTAATTAAACAGGATTTAGGATGCACTGCGCTACTGTTATGATGGTAGGGGGCTAGTTTTTCCCAATTGCGATCAAATCAATTGGAGGGAATTTCTCGATCAAGGCTTTTGTATGGTGGCTTGTTATCAAAGCTCCGATACAAGTGTTAATAATAGGACGATGGGGCAGCTGGTAGCAACCCAGGGGATGCTTTCCTATTGTTTATCCGTCTCGATTATTGCTATTATTTTTGGCATGATCGGTAATTTACTCTAAGCAAAAAAGATATTTTATTAAGGAAGTCATGGTTCATCAGAAAATTAATCTCGATCGCCTCAGTCCGGAAGAGGCAGTAATTACCCCCACCTATGCTTCTAGGTTCTTGACTTCCGCTGTACCTAAATACGAAATTCCCGATCGGGAAATGCCGCCGGCGGTGGCGTACAATTTAATTCGGGATGAACTGGCCCTTGATGGTAATTCTCGTCTGAATCTGGCTACTTTTGTCACCACTTGGATGGAACCGGAAGCCAAACAATTAATGACGGAAACCTTCGATAAAAACATGATCGACAAGGATGAATACCCACAAACTGCCGAAATTGAATTGCGTTGTGTGAATATGATCGCTAGACTCTGGAATGCTCCCAAAGACGAAGCGGCAACCGGTTGTTCTACCATTGGTTCCAGTGAAGCGGCGATGTTGGGAGGCATGGCTTTAAAATGGCAGTGGCGCAAACGCCGACAAAAAGAGGGTAAACCCACCGATAAACCTAATTTAGTCATGGGTATTAATGTGCAGGTTTGTTGGGAAAAATTCTGTCGTTATTGGGAGGTAGAACCGCGTTTTGTGCCGATGGAAGGGAATCGTTTTCACCTTGATGCGACGGAAGCAATTAAACTAATTGATGAGAATACGATCGGGGTAATTGCAATTATGGGTAGTACCTTTGATGGTAGCTACGAACCCGTCCAAGAAATTAATGATGCTCTAGAAAAATTGAACAGAGAAACCTGCTGGGAAGTTCCCCTGCACGTAGATGGTGCTAGTGGTGGTTTTATTGCCCCTTTTCTTGATCCCGATTTAGTCTGGGATTTTCGCCTCCAATGGGTTAAATCGATTAATGCTTCTGGCCATAAATATGGTTTAGTCTATCCCGGTGTCGGTTGGATTATCTGGCGAGATCGGCAAGAATTGCCAGAAGAATTAATTTTTCATTGTAATTATTTAGGTGGTGATCTGCCTAATTTTGCTCTGAATTTTTCTCGCCCTGGCAATCAAGTAGTTGCCCAATATTATAATTTTTTACGACTGGGTAAGGAGGGTTATCGACAAATTCATCAAGCTTGTCGAGATACGGCCTTATATTTATCGGAGGAAATCGCTAAGATTGGACCGTTTGAATTGATTACCGATGGTAGCACTATTCCGGTTTTTGCTTGGAAATTAAAGGACACAATTAGCGATCAAGCTAATTATAGCTTATTTGATTTAGCCGATAAATTGCGCGAGCGGGGTTGGTTAGTTCCTGCTTATACAATGCCCAAAAATCGCCAAGATTTAACCGTGCAGCGGGTGGTGATTAAGGAGGGATTTAGTCGCGATATGGCGGATCTGTTGCTGCGGGATATTCATTCAGCGATCGCATTTTTTAAATCTCAGCCTAATTATCAGTCAAAATTATCTGGTTCCCATTTCCATCACTAACAGATGTTGAGGAAAAACTCACTTAAATTTCCTAAAACTTGGCAACCCTTACAAAGTTTTGGTGTTGCCAATTTTTCCACACGAATTATTCACAGAACTGCCGAGGGAAATCTCCATATTTGGTCATCTCGGCGCTTTCGTAAGCGCCATAGCAGTGAAATTAAATCTAGCACTTCTGACTTAATTTCCTCAAAGTTAAAGCGGTTTAAATACTGGACTTGGCAATTGGATAATTTAACCTGGTGGATCGGTTTTATTTTTACCCTTGGTTCAATTTTATTCGTCGTCGGGGCAATTCCGATGATGTTTCCCCATCCCCCCTTAGAGAGGATTTCTGTTATTAATTTTATCGGTTCAGTTTGTTTTACTTTTGGTTCCTATGCTGCCTTTTTAGAAGCTATTAATTTAAATTTAGATGTTACTCTGATTCGGGATGCAGAAATACTGGAGGAAAAAATCGGTACTATCTCCCATCCCGTCCCCAAACTGATTAAAATTAAATGGTTTGCTTGGCAACCCGATCGCCTTGAATATTGGGGAACTTTCATTCAATTTATCGGAGCTTGTCTATTCAATATTAATTGTTTTTTTGCCATGGTGCAAGGTTTAAGTTGGCAGAGTGATGATCTGTTAATTTGGATTCCTAGTAGCCTGGCTTCCCTTCATTTCTGCACCGCTAGTTATTTAGCTGTTGTCGAAGTTTCTCATAGTTATTGGTCTTGGCATTTTAAAGATATAGAATGGTGGATAGTGGTGTTAAATTTAGGTGGTTCTCTTGGCTTTTTGAGTGGCAGTATTTTCGGCTTTTTCGGACAGGGAGCAATTATTTGCTGTCAGGAATGGGGAACAAATTTTTCCTTTTTATCGGGTTCACTTTTGTTTTTAGGAGGTAGTTATTTAATGATTCCTGAAATGTTGCAAGAATAGCTTTCCGATATGAAAATTCCCCTCCTGTCTCAATTCAGTACATCTGTATCTTATTGAAGATAGTAATCGCTGAATCTTACCCTACTACAAAGATCAAAATCTGACTTAATCCTATGAAATCTGTACCATTTTTCGACATGAATCAAAGAGCTTTAATGCCAAGTAAACCATCTAGAACTAGAGGATGGATGAAAAAAACTGGGCATACTTTAGTAATATTTATCGTAGTTTTACTAATGACTCTAACTTCCCCTCTTTTGGGGATAGCTCAAAATCCGACACAACCGGAAAACAAAATTGATGGTTTTCCAGTTATGTTAGATGGAAAACCTCTCTTTTTTATCCGGCGGGGAGTTTCTTCATTTTCGGCGGAGGAAAGAGCTAACACTATTACCCGGAGAATTGAAAGAATTGCTCAAAATGACTCTATTCCTGTGGAGAACCTGACAATTGAGCAGCTCCCTGATGATAACTCACTGTATTTAAGTGTAGATCAAGAAGTAATTCTAACGGTGACGGAGCAAGATGCAAAAGCCTATCGTTCAACGCCAGAGGTTTTAGCTCAACAAGCTTTACAAAAAATTCAGTTTGCTATCACTCAATATCGACAAGATCGAAAACCCGAACAACTACTTAAGAACATCATTTATACGGTTATAGCCAGCTTTACCTTCCTGATTATTAGCTTTGCAGTTATCAAAATTTCAGGAAAACTATTTCCCTTCATTAGACGTTTGATTGAATCCTTGACACCCGGCATTCAAATCGGGAATGTTGAGATTATATCTTCCTCTAAAATCAGCTTCTTTTGGTTGCGAGTTCTTCGCATAATTCGCTTGTTTGTCCTGTTTTTATTATTATTTAATTACGCTACATTCGTACTTCGTTTATTTCCCTGGACAAGAGTTTTTGGCGAGAGTATTTTAGGTTATTTTTCTCAATCATTAGAACTGGTTTTATACTCCATTGGCAAATATCTTCCCAATGGCTTTATTATTGCCATAATCATTTTTATTACTTACTACTTAATCCGGCTTATCAAGCCATTTTTTACGGCAATAGAAAGAGGAAATCTGATTATTCCGGGTTTTTATACTGATTGGGCTACACCTACTTACAATATCCTATTAGTCATAATTATTGCCATAGCAGCAATAGTTGCTTTTCCCTACTTACCCGGTTTTAATTCTCCAGCTTTTCAAGGCATTTCTGTGTTTCTAGGTCTTCTTTTATCCCTTGGTTCAACCTCAGCGATCGCCAATGTTATTGGGGGAATTATTCTTATCTATACCCGTGCTTTTCGCATCGGAGATCACATTCAAATAGGAGATGTAATTGGCGATCTAATTGAAAAAAACTTCCTAGTTATTCGCATTTGTACTCCCACTAATAAAATCATTACTATTCCTAACTCATCTTTATTAAGTAGTAATGTGATTAACTTTAGTATTTCCTCGCGGGAGTTAAACAGAAATCTTATTATTCAGACAACGATTACCCTAGGATACGATCTGCCCTGGCGAAAAGCCCACAAAACTTTAATTGAAGCTGCTCTAGAAACTGAGCATATTCTCAAAGAACCCGCACCTTTTGTCCTGCAAACTAGCCTAGATAATTTTTACATCAGTTATCAATTAAACGCTTACACTAATCAACCCAATTTGATGGTAATAATTTATTCAGAACTCCATCAAAATATTCAAGATAAGTGTAATGAAGTCGGGATTGAGATTCTCTCTCCCAGTTACACTTCCCTACGAGATGGAAATACAACAACCATTCCCGAAAATTATTTACCTTCCGATTATGTCGCGCCTCCCTTTCGCGTTCAATCTTCAGACAATCAGGAAAACAACACATTATGACACCACAAATGTAATGTTAATTGAGCTTAGAAGGAGACAAACCGATGATGGTATCCTACGAGCAAGACTGTGGACTTTGGGAAGAACAAATGGCTGATTTATTAGCCTCTGGTCGGGTTTCCGACTGAGATATTGAAAATTTAGTCGAAGAGGTATGAGATTTAGGGTTGGATGCGTCATCGGACGCATCCTATCTTTCCGGAGTTTCTTACATTTTGCTAAGAATACGCTGGACTATATCCATTCCTGTGAAGGCTTGCCAGCCAAAAAGACCTAAAATGACGACATTAAGGGTAATATGGGTGATTCTAGCCAATTCGTTGCCTTTTTGCATTAAAGGCACTAAAGCGGCACTGATCGAGATTAAACCCACCATTCCTAAACCGGCCAGTAGATGGGGACCAACAAATAATTTACCGTTATTAATATAAGTCACCGCCATACCCCCGATCGTTCCCAACACCATTAAAGCGAGGATTAGGGAGCCAATTTGATAGTGTTTGGTGCGAAAATTTTTGGGTAATAATTCTTTTTTTAGGTCTTTATCTGCTGTCCGCGTCCGTCGCCATTGTAGCCCCGAATAGAGCGCATAGATAGTTAATCCTAATAAAACCCACATGAGAATGGGATGGCCAAATTGTGACCAAGTTTTTACGGCACTGGGAATCTCGAAGTTCATAGTTGTCTGTTCTCATCAAAGATCGCTTCTTAATAAAAATTAACATGAATCGCTCGCGCTTCCTTGTTTTCTGGGTCACTAGACCGGCCATAAGCTGTTCCTAATTTAAATTGCTTGTTGAGACGAGACAAGAGGCAAAAGTAAAGGGATTGGGGGAGATTCGGCCAATCTAAGAATAAGCGGTTTAGATACGTCTTAGATTGCTAAATCCCGTTTAAAAGCTATAGAAGAGTGGGGAAGTGAGGTGCGGGGAGAATAAATAAAAATAGTCTCCTGACTATCTTTGTGCAAACCAACATTTAAATCAACCAAGTTCGATCGCAAATCGCTATGATAGAATATTGGGCCTTGAATTTACGCCCCCTCCCCCTCTTATGAAACTGCCTGTCGTCGCTATTATCGGTCGTCCCAATGTGGGCAAATCCACCCTCGTCAATCGTATCGCTGGAGATCAACAGGCGATCGTTTTCGACCAACCCGGGATTACCAGAGATCGCACCTATCAACCAGCTTTCTGGTGCGATCGAGATTTTCAAATTGTCGATACAGGAGGGCTAGTTTTTAACGATGACAGCGAATTTCTCCCTTTAATCCGCGAACAGGCTTTAATCGCCCTAGCAGAGGCAAGTGTGGCGATTTTTGTAGTTGATGGCCAGGCAGGAATTACCGCCGGTGATCGAGAAATTGCCGCTTGGTTACGACAGCAAAATGTCCCGATACTTTTGGCAGTCAATAAATGTGAATCGGTGGAACAGGGTATCCTGCAAGCGACGGAATTCTGGGAATTAGCCATCGGTGAACCCTTCCCCATCTCGGCCATTCACGGCTCTGGTACAGGTGAACTACTTGATGCCCTGATTAAATATTTGCCACCAGGGGCGGAAATTCCCGAAAATGAAGAGATTAAAGTGGCAATTATCGGCCGTCCTAACGTGGGTAAATCCAGTCTCCTCAATGCTTTAACCGGACAACAACGGGCGATCGTTAGTCCGATTTCGGGAACCACCAGAGACTCGATCGATACTTTAATTGAACGAGAAGGACAGGTGTATCGGTTGATTGACACCGCAGGCATTCGCCGTAAGAAGAATGTGGACTATGGAGCCGAATTTTTCAGTATTAACCGTGCTTTTAAGGCAATTCGCCGGTCTGACGTGGTGCTATTCGTCATCGATGTGCTAGATGGTGTCACCGAGCAGGATTTAAAATTAGCGGGAAGAATCATTGAAGAAGGGCGTGCGGTGGTGCTAGTGGTCAATAAATGGGATGCAGTGGAGAAAGACACCTACACCATCAATACTTACACCAAAATGCTCCAGGATCGGCTGTATTTCATGGATTGGGCAGAAATGATCTTTGTCAGCGCCATGACGGGGCAAAGAGTCACCAAAATCCTCGAATTAGTCGATATTGCCGCCGAATCTCACCGTCGTCGCGTTAGTACCTCGGTAATCAACGATGTGATCGAAGATGCGGTTAAATGGCACAATCCCCCCACCACCAGAGGCGGAAAACAGGGGAAACTATACTATGGCACGCAAGTATCGAGTCAACCCCCCACGATCGCCCTTTTCGTTAACGATCCCCAGCGCTTTAATGATAACTATCGCCGTTACATCGAAGGGCAATTCCGGCAACAGTTAGGCTTTAAAGGAACCCCGATCCGCTTAATCTGGCGCGGCAAACCAGCGCGAGAAGTGGAAAAAACGGTTAATAGAGCCACCAAGGTCTAATTTATGGATTTATTGCGAAGTTTGCCCATCGGTCTTTATCTCGATCAACCGATCACCCGACTACATCAACTAGATGCCAGGGTAAAATTTATCTGGTTAATGGCGTTTTTAGCAGCACCTTTATTGGCTAATGCTTGGTGGCGTTTAGCTTTGGTGGGATTATTAATATTATTAACCCTGCTTGCACCTATTCCCCCCCGGGTCTGGCGGCAACAGATGGGCTGGCTGATATTTTTAGCGATTATCGTCTTTCTGATTACTGCCATCACTCCCGATGGTTTAGCGGTCAGTATTCAGCCGCGTTTACCGGAGGAAGGGCTGAATTTACAGCCAGCAAGTGATTATCAGTATGTTTTATGGGATAGAGGCCGTTTATTTGTTACCCGACGTTCTTTGGAATTAGCAGTGAGAATTAGTACCCTAATTTTTACTTTAATTTATAGCACTAATCTCTTTTTATTGACGACGGCCCCGGAAGAAATTACCGAAGGTTTAGAGAATTTAATCAGTCCTTTACGGCGATTTAATGTGCCAGTGACAGAAATTTCTCTGACTCTTACCCTCTCTTTGCGCTTTATTCCTCTGGTTTTAGAAGAAGTGCAAAATCTAGCCAGGGCAGTGCGAACTAGGGCGATCGATTGGCAAAAATTAGGGATTAAAAGAAGTTTAAACGTCTGGTTAACAGTCGTGGAAAAATTACTAGATAATTTGCTTTTGCGTGCCGAACAAATAGCAATTGCTATGGAGGTTCGCGGTTTTACCAGTCCCGATCAGCATCAAGTACGCTGGCACCAATTACAGTTAAGATGGGCTGATTTTATCGCCTTATTTTTGTTAATTCCCTTTTGGGTATCCCGATTAGTTTGGGGTGGGTTATAGCAGTTATCAGATGTGAGTTTTCAGTTAATAGACCAGGTAAGCTGTTCGTAATTTAAATTACGAACAGCTTAATTTTCAGCAAGCCCTAATTAATCGGGCAAAGTTGAATACTAAATCCTGTTGAAAAGGCATCGCAGAGTGGGAAGTGGGAAGAAGCGGTTTTTGCTCCCCTTGTCCTTTCCGTCGGCAAACCCCAACGTTTTTTCTATCTTAACAAAACTCAACTTTGAGAAAATTGCCGGAAAAGAGATATTAACTCAGAAAGCGATTATACTCAATGATCGAAGACTATTGGCCGGCGATCGATGAACCAAGACCACGAGATTAGTCATTTACTAGACCTCATGCCTGCTTCGGGACGGATGATGACCCGCATTGTCAGCAAACCCGAAAGCGGCAAGGTAATCGAAACTAATTTTCCCCTACCCTGGCAAAGAGGAGTCAGACCGATTCCAATTAATTTTGACCTCTGGCGGCAATTATCAAGACCCCAACGGGATTTAGTCTTGTTAAGGGCCGTCTGTGTTTTAACGGGAGTAAAATGGTTTAAACCCGATCTCGATCGAGTAATTGCTCTGGCTGGTATGATCGGTTTAACCGTGGAAACCCTGCAAACCGATGCCGTCGGTATGGCAGTAGCGGGGGGTTTAACTGCCTTGGCAATTAACCGGATTTGGCGAGAAAAACGCAGCCCCCAACGGGAATTAGACGCGGATGAAGCAGCCCTAAAAGTGGCCGTTAGACGCGGTTACACGGAAACCGAGGCCGCTAAAAGCTTATTATCGGCTATTGAGACTATAGCTGAAATTGAGGGGCGATCGAGTCTCAATTTTAACGAGTTATTGCGCTGTCAGAATCTGAAAAAATTAGCTAATCTCTCCTTTGTGGGTGTTCCCGATCAGGTGAGACAATCCTAGGGTCAGTGGTTTTGGCTATCAGCTTTCTTTTTACTGATTACCGATCACTGACTACTTAAATCCCTAACCTTAAAATAACTGCCACAAAAATATTTTTCCCCTTGCTCAATGGCTGCAATTGACTCTTTAGAAAAAGTCTTAAAATATCACTTTGGCTACGATCAATTTCGACCGAATCAACGCCAAATAATTGAGGCTGCTTTAAACAATCAGGATTTATTAGTAATTATGCCCACTGGAGGCGGTAAATCTCTCTGTTTCCAGCTACCTGCTTTAATCAAAAAAGGGGTGACGGTGGTGGTTTCTCCCTTAATTGCCTTAATGCAGGATCAAGTAACTGCTTTAGCTGATAATGGCATCGGGGCAACATTTCTCAATAGCACTTTAAACGCTAAACAAGTCAGAGAAAGAGAATCTTTAATCCTGCAAGGAAAAATTAAACTGTTATATGTCGCCCCAGAAAGATTATTATCGCCTAGTTTTTTAGACTTTTTAGCTGTTATTGATAATTACCTCGGTTTAGCCTGTTTAGCGGTAGATGAAGCTCACTGTGTCTCCGATTGGGGTCATGATTTTCGCCCTGAATATCGACAAATTAAACAAGTTCGTCAACGCTTTCCCTCCGTGCCAATTCTGGCTTTAACTGCCACCGCTACCCAACAGGTGAGGGAAGATATTATCCAACAATTAGGATTGCGAGATACTTCCATTCATATTGCTAGTTTTAATCGTCCTAATCTTTATTATGAAGTTCAACCTAAAACCAGTAAATCTTATCAGCAATTGTATCAATATATTAAGGGACAAAAAGGAGCAGGAATAGTTTACTGTATCAGCCGTAAAACCGTCGATCAAGTGGCCGAACAGTTACAAAAAGATGGTATTGATGCCCTACCCTATCACGCGGGTATGGATGATCGAGAAAGAAGCCAAAATCAAACCCGTTTTATTCGGGATGATGTGCAGATTATGGTGGCGACAATTGCCTTCGGTATGGGGATTAATAAACCCGATGTGCGCTTTGTCGTTCATTACGATTTACCTCGCAATTTAGAGGGATATTATCAAGAATCTGGCCGCGCTGGTAGGGACGGAGAACCGGCTAAATGTACCCTCTTTTTTAGCTTTGCAGATGCCAGAAAAATAGAGTATTTTATTAATCAAAAAACCGAGCCAAATGAACAACAGAAAGCTCGTCAACAATTGCGACAGGTGTTAGATTATGCCGAAGGGACTGAATGCAGAAGATCGAGTGTACTAGGCTACTTTGGAGAAAGTTTTGCGGGTAACTGTGGTAACTGTGATAACTGTCGGAATGGGAACAATTCTGAGGATTGGACAATCGAGGCACAAAAATTTTTATCCTGTGTGGCGCGGACGGGACAAAAATTCGGTATGATGCACATAATCAACGTACTCAGGGGAGGAAAAGGTGAAAAAATCACCCAATATCAACATCATTTATTATCCACTTATGGCATCGGTAAGGATAAAACTCTCGGGGAGTGGAAACGTTTAAGTCGTTCCCTCGTCCAACAAAATCTGCTGGTAGAAACAGAAGACAATTTTAGAATCTTGAAACTTAATCAACACAGTTGGGAAGTGATGCGGAAAGAACGTTCCGTGTTTATTGCCGTCCCCCAAAAAGCTAACGGTCCAATCTTGGGAGACGACAATCCCAATACGATGGAAAGTGATTTATTATTCGATCGCTTGCGGCAATTGCGGAAGAAAATTGCCGATAGTCAAGGGATTCCTCCCTACGTTATTTTCCATGATTCTAGTCTGCGTTTGATGGCCCAATCAAAACCCCGGAGTTTAGAGCAGTTTCGTCAAATTTCTGGAGTAGTACAAAGCAAAGTTCAACAGTATGGGAATATATTTATAGCGGCAATTAATGATTTTTGTCAGGATAGTCTTCCCTCTACTCAATTCCTCACTCTCCAATACTATCAAGATGGTTTGAATGCAGAAGAAATCGCTCGCAAAAGAAGCTTAAAAGTCTCAACTATCTATGAACATTTAGCTAAATTACTGGAAGCTGGTTACGCAATTGATATTAATCAGTTGGTTTCTAAGAATAAACAGGAATATATTTGTTTAGCGATTAAAAAAGTGGGTAATCAATCCCTAAAAACTCTCAAAGAAAGTCTAGGAGATAATTATAGTTATGAGGAAATTAAATTAGTTGTTGCTTGGCAAAGACGACCCCGGCAATAACGCTGGAGGAACTCTTTTAATGCAAACCCCCACTTTAAAAGGTATAGGAGACTGAGAAGAAGGGAGAAGGGAGTTAGATTTGTTCAGCAAACCCTATCTATAGAAACAAAAGGATTTTAATCTGGATGCAGTTGCTTAGATAAATTATAACCTTTCTAAGGCTTTTCTCTCTTTTTCAGTCACTTCTCTCCATTGACCGGGTTGCAATCCTGTTAAGCATAATTTATTGTTTTTGTCAATAGTAATAGCTGTTCTAATTAACCTTAAAGTCGGATAACCAACGGCAGCAGTCATCCGTCTTACCTGACGATTTCTCCCCTCAGTTAAAGTAATTTCTAACCAAGCGGTGGGGACAGATTTTCGATAACGAATCGGTGGCTCTCTCGGTGGTAAATCTGGTTCAAAATCTAGTAAATTAACTATTGCTGGTCGAGTAATATAATCCTGAATATGAAGACCTTGACGCAATTTTTCTAAAGCATTTAGGTCAGGAATTCTTTCTACTTGTACCCAATAGCTACGCAAATGGGCAAATTGACGATGACCCAAACGATGCTGTAATTGACCGTTATCTGTGAGTAATAATAATCCCTCACTATCCCTGTCTAAACGACCGACGGAATAGATCTTCGGGATGGGAAGATAATCTTTTAAAGTTGAGCGACCATGTTCATCAGTAAACTGACATAATACATCGTAGGGTTTATAAAAAAGGATATGTTTATTCAAAGTAAAAAGAAGTCAGGGAATATAAGTCAGGAGCTTGTTGCTTTTATCGGTAAACAGTAATCGGTGAAAAGAAAGATCAAAACTTGCCACTTAATACTATTCACTGAAAACTAAAATCTGATAACTGATAACTGATTTAATCCCGTTGATGGGAGAATTGATAAGCGCCGACGATCGAGAGAAGAATAGCGAAGATTAATAAAATGGGGATAGCGAACCAAGGAAATTGATTAATATCGTAGGCTGCGGCTCTTAATGCTAGACTAGTATAGGTGAGGGGCAAGGCATAAACAATAATTTTTAATGCCCAGGGTAAGGTTTTTGGATCGAAAAAAGTTGCTCCTAAAAAAGACATCGGCACGATCAAAAAATTATTATACAGATTGACACTTTCGATGGATGTAACTCGCAATCCGACAACTGCCCCTAAACCAGCAAAGACAGCACAATTTAAGATTAAAACTAATAAAAAGAGCGGATTGAGAAAACTGGCAAATTTTCCTGTAAATAAGATAGCAACAAGAATCACTGATGCAGAAGTCATTACACCCCGCAAAATTCCCGCAAGAACTTTGCCTAAAAATAATGAGAGGGGATGGACGGGAAGTAATAATAATTCCTCGAAGGTTTTACTAAATAAGCGATCGCCGCAGATAGAAAAGGTAGTTCCCACGAAACTGATCGCCATTGAGGACAGGGCCACCATTCCGGGTAAAATAAATTCTAGATAAGAATCGCCGATCGAGGGTTTCATCGAGCGATCGAGGGCGCTTCCCAACCCCAACCCGAAACCAATAATATAGATTAGGGGAGAAATTAGACCTGTAGCGGCGATCTGAAGGACTCTCGCCCGTAAATCTAACCATTCTCCCCAAAATACGGTTAAAGTGTCTGTTAATATCGTCTGAGCTTGAGCTAGTTTCACTGGTATTTTGGTTAATTAGTAAATATACTTTTAATAATAATTAACAATTGTCCCCTTTTTCAAGAGTTGGCTTTTCAGACCAGAAAAATAATTATCGTCAATTCGTTGAACATGATGCTACTTAGGGTTTGTGGCAAAAGCGGATTTCTGCTATATTTTTGGCAACAGGGAAGTATAGACCCCGGCTGCATCTTGTGTTTTGCAACCCGAACTTAGCCAAAAATTGCCGTTAAATGTCTAAAACTAAAAGTGGTGTCATGATCCTAACCATAATTTGTATTATGGCCACGGCGATCGGAGTTTATCTGATCGGTGGTATCGACTCCCAACAATTACAGATTTGGTTAAAACAAATGGGAATTATCGCCCCCATCTTGTATATTATTCTCTATACGATCGGGACAATTTTAATTCTGCCTTCTACCCCCTTAAACCTTAGCGGTGGGGCCATCTTTGGGGTGGTTATGGGAACAGTTTGGACAACGATCGCCGCTTTGGTTGCCGCTATAGTTGCCTTTGCGTTTACCCGTACTATTGGCCGGGAATATACCGCCAAAAAATTTCAAGGAAAATGGCAAGCGATCGATGCAGAAATGCAGCAAGGGGGACTATTTTATATGTTTGCTATCCGTCTATTACCGATTATTCCCTACGGTATTGTTAACTTTGTTGCAGGATTAACTTCTATTCGTTTTCGCGATTATTTTATCGGTACTTTATTAGGCACTGTACCCGGAATTTTACCCTTTGTCATGATGGGTGCGGGTTTAAAATCTCTAGGAAAAGGCGATATACTGCCCCTAATGATGGCTTTTACCCTCATTGCTTTGTTAGTAGCTGTGGGAACTTGGTATCGTCGTCGTCGGCAATTCCCCTTTCAGTGATCAGTGATCAGTGATCAGTTATCAGATTGGAGTTTTAAGTAGATAGTGTTAAGTGAAAACTTCGGCACTTTATTTTCACTGATCACCGGTTACTGGTTACTGTTAACCGATCACCGATCACTGATTCAAGCCTGACAGCGATAAAATTAAGTTAGATTAGGAATATCCCGACTGAATCCTCATTGCTAAGGAGATAGCGTATCAATGCCTGCCGCAGATTATAAAGATTATTATGCCGTTCTGGGAGTAGGTAAAACTGCCAGCGCCGAAGAAATTAAAAAAGCTTTTCGCAAATTAGCCGTCAAATATCACCCCGATCGCAATCCTAACGATAAAAGCGCCGAAGAACGTTTTAAAGAAATTAGTGAAGCTTACGAAGTCCTCTCCGATAGCGAAAAACGCCAAAAATACGATCAATTTGGACAATATTGGCAACAGGCCGGGCGATCGAATAGGCCCAGCGGCAATGGGGGGGTTGACTTTGGTTCCGACGGTTTTGACTTTAGCCAGTACAGCACCTTTGATGATTTTATCAATGAACTGCTCGGTCGCATGGGCCGCTCCGGCGGTACTCGCCCCGGTTCCCATTCCTACGGGACTCCGGGGGGAGGATTTGGCGATTTTAGCAATTTTAACGACTTTGCCGGCGCTCGCACTCCACCGCAATCGGTCACTTCTGGTATCTCCACCGCTAAACTGCGTCTGACTTTTGGGGAAGCTTTACGAGGAGTACAAAAACGGGTTAATTTAGCCGGAGAAATGATCGATATCAAAATCCCCCCAGGAACCAAAACCGGTAATCGTCTCCGGGTACGGGGTAAAGGACTAATCGATCCCTTGAGTAAACAACGGGGAGATCTATTTCTCGATGTGGAATTAGAACCCCATCCTTTCTTTACTTTTGAAGGCGACAATTTAACCTGTGAAGTGCCGATTACTCCCGATGAGGCGGTTTTAGGTACAGCGATCGAAGTTCCTACCCCCGATGGCCTGGTGACGGTAAAAGTTCCCGCAGGTATTCGTTCCAGTCAATCCCTACGCTTACGAGGTAAAGGTTGGATCGATAATAAAGGACAACGCGGCGATCAATTAGTCAAAATTGTCATCGATACTCCCAAACAGTTAACGGCGATCGAACGGGAATTATACGAGAAAATTAAATCTCAGCGTACCACTGATCCCCGTCGTCATCTCAAACAGGTGCAAATTTAAGTTCCTAGCTATACCCAGAGCAGTTATCTTGTCACTAAAACCGGGGGTGCGTTAGACGGCAAAAATTGCTGTTTTGACTTCAAGGTAACAATCCATCGTAACGCACCACTTATCCCTTGAACTGAACGATTTTATTTAGGACTTGCTGAATAAATCTAAAAACCTTACTTAGTATGTTTCAATAGGGGAGCATAAATCGACTGCATAACACAAACCGAAGAGCCAAAACCTTGTTGGGTAAAACTTTTAGGCTTTTTGGAAATCAAAAAGTGCCAGTCTTTGGAAGGATCGGGGGGAAATTTTCGGAACTTTTGGCTCTCCCAGGTTTGGTGAGTAAAATGTATTCTAAGATACATTACTCCTAGCGAGGGGGTGGAGCGAACCACAAAGACACAAAGGACACAAAGATCGATCACATTGTAAGTTAAACTTATCACACAGAACTTAGAAGAGCCAACTTTTTTCCTGAAAATTAGGTAATTTACCAGATGCAAATGGTATTAGTTGGTTAATTTTTTGAAACCACGCTGCTTATATTAGTCGAGACATTACAATAGAAAAGAAGGATTATTCCCAGAAATCATGACACTGCTGACGGTTCGATCGCTCAAAAAAGACTTCGGTATTAAGGAAATTCTCAAAGATGCCAGTTTTAGCCTCGATGATCGCGATAAAGTCGGACTGATCGGTACAAATGGATCGGGAAAATCGACCCTATTGAAAATGATCGCCGGTTTAGAAGCGATCGATGGTGGCGAAATTCAAATCAATTCGGGGATGAAAATCGTCTATTTACCCCAGCAACCCGAGCTAGACGACGATAAAACGGTTTTAGAGCAGGTTTTCGCCGATAGTGGCGAAAGTATGACTTTAATTAAGGAATACGAGGAATTGTCCGATCGCCTTGTCCATGAGCCAGAAAATCTGGATACTATTATGGAACGTTTGTCAAGGGTTTCGCAACAAATTGATAAACTTGCCGCCTGGGATTTAGAAACTAATGCTAAAGTTATTTTAAGTAAACTGGGCATCGATAATTTTAATGCTCGCGTGGGAGATTTATCGGGGGGATATCGCAAAAGAATCGCCATCGCTACCGCACTTTTAGCCGATCCTGACTGTTTATTGATGGATGAACCCACCAACCATTTAGACGCACTTTCCGTGGAGTGGTTACAGAGTTATTTGTCCCGTTTTCGGGGAGGATTATTATTAATTACTCACGATCGCTATTTTCTCGATCGAGTGACTAATCGCATCATTGAAATCGATCGGGGAGACTTATCTACTTATGGGGGAAATTACGCTTATTATCTAGAAAAAAAAGCTTTAGCGGAAGAATCGATCGCCAGTAGTCAACGCAAACACGCGGGAGTTTTACGACGGGAATTGGAATGGTTATCCCGAGGACCAAAAGCTCGCAGTACCAAACAAAAAGCGCGGATTGATCGCATTCAGTCCATGGGTAATAAGGAATTTAAACAGGTGGAGGGAAAAGTCGATATTGCCACCGCAGGAAGACGCATCGGCAAAAAAGTTATTGAACTAGAAAATATCTCGAAAGCTTACGGAGATCGCACTTTAATTAAAGATTTTACCTATATTTTTACTCCCGAAGATCGCATCGGTATTATTGGCAGTAATGGGGTAGGAAAATCTACTCTCATGGATATTATTACCGGGAAAACTCTTCCCGATTTAGGCACGGTTGACATCGGTTCCACTATTCATATTGGTTACTTTGATCAACAATCCGATGATCTCAATATCAACGAAAATCAAAGAGTGATCGAATATCTGAAAAGTGTGGCCGAATTAGTCAAAACCCTAGACGGTAGCGTGATTACTGCTTCCCAGATGTTAGAAAAATTTCTCTTTCCTCCCGATCAACAGTATGCACCAATTTATAAACTTTCTGGAGGAGAAAGACGACGCTTATTTTTACTACGAGTTTTGATGAGTGCGCCTAATGTTTTAATCTTAGATGAACCCACCAATGATCTCGATGTGCAGACTTTAGCAATTTTGGAAGAATA
Source organism: Microcystis aeruginosa Ma_MB_S_20031200_S102 (assembly GCA_007095845.1). Lineage (GTDB taxonomy): Bacteria > Cyanobacteriota > Cyanobacteriia > Cyanobacteriales > Microcystaceae > Microcystis > Microcystis aeruginosa_D. The sequence goes on along the minus strand of SFBI01000143.1, from coordinate 10,693 downwards.
TTTAGAGGACTTTAACGGTTGTGTGATTGTCGTTTCCCATGATCGCTATTTTCTCGATCGAGTAGTTGATACTATTTTTGCCTTTGAAACCGGGGGTAATATCCGTCAATATCCGGGTAATTATTCCCTTTATCTCGATCAGAAAAAAGACGAGGAGGAACCAAAAGAAAAAAAAGTCACCCCAAAAACTGTTAAAGCTTCTCCCTCACCCATCAATAAAAAAATCTCTTTTAAAGAGAAAAAAGAATACGAAGACATCGAAAAACAAATACCAATTTTAGAAGCAAAAAAAGCTGAAATTGAACAGGTACTTTATGGAAAACCCCTAGAAGATTTTACCAAAATAACCGCTCTGACCGAAGAATTAGCTCAATTAAGTCAAAAAATTGATAATTTAACCGATCGCTGGTTAGAATTAGCAGAAAAATCAGGCTAGGATGATCCCTACTCTCCCGATCGATTGAGTTAAAACTGAGTGATAATTTCTGGTGAATCATCTTCATCCATGATCAGATCTGCCGACTCCACCCGCAAGAGTGCCAAATTATCCTTAACCACCCCTTGAAGATAGATTTCCCCCATCCCTTCACCTCCTAGATCGATCGAGCCAAAAACTTGACCAGTTTTGGTATTAAAATTAAACTGAAAATAATTAGCGGAGGAAATTCCCTCGCTGACATTATCGTATTTAGCGATCTCTTGACCACTGTTATCATAAAAAGATACCTGAAAATTTTCTAAAACTTGCGTTTTTCCCGAACCTTTTTCCGAAAAGATAGCTGGGGCCGTTTTTTCATCATAACTAAAAGAACCTTTAGCTGTATAGCCTTGATTTCCCGACCATTGAAAATCGATCGTCATCGCTAAAACCCCTTGGCTATTCATATTAGCAACTAAAAGCCAAGCTAATAGTAAAGTCAATATCATCTTTTTCATGGTCAATCTAAACTATCATTAGTAGGTTATTTCAGTGATCAGTGATCAACTTTTTGCTTCCCATACCCCACACCCTTATCGGCTCTTCTAGGTTCTGTGTGATAAGTTTAACTTACATTATGATTGATCGATCTTTGTGTCCTTTGTGTCTTTGTGGTTCGTTCCACCCCCTCCCGTGGATTTCATCCCTCCGGTTGGAATCAAGAGAAAAATTGCCCCGATTGGCAAACCGAAGACCCCGAAACTGAAATTTAACCCAGACAAAACCATCCTAGGGACTGGGGGTTCGCAACTGTGGCACACTAGAAAGTAGAACTGAATTGACAGTAAACCCTTGACTAATCAAATTACCCCTTTCGACCCCCTTCACAACCACGACGAGACGGGCCATGACCACGAGTCAAAAGGGACTCCCCACGTCCATAGCGAAGCTTCCCTGAAGCAAATTATTAACCGTCTCTCGCGGATCGAAGGACATATTCGCGGCATCAAGACGATGGTATCGGAAAATCGCCCCTGTCCCGAAGTTTTGATGCAAATTGCCGCTATTCGCGGGGCGATTGATCGCGTCGCCAGAATTATTCTCGACGAACATCTGAGCGAATGTATTGCCCGAGCTGCCCAGGAAGGTAGTATCGAGACAGAAATCGAAGAATTAAAGGCCGCCTTGGATCGCTTTTTACCCTAGATTATGCTATAATGAGAAGTTGGCATTTTTTAGGCAGAGAGCAGTTACAGGAGGTGAATTAGGTTAATGACCCAAGTGGTAGTTGGTCAGAACGAGGCGATCGAATCAGCCCTGCGTCGTTTTAAGCGACAGGTAGCGAAAGCGGGAATTTATGCGGATATCAAAAAGCATCAATTTTTTGAAACCCCTCAAGAAAAGAGAAAGCGTAAAGCAGTAGCCCGGAGACGACAAAGAACCCGTCGTCGTTAAAATTACCCAAGTCAGAAGCAACTCACAAGCTTCTGGCTTGCTTTATATTTTAACCCAGTTTTGGGTGTTAGGGGAGAAGGGAAAAAAAAGGTGATAACTGATAACTGAATCCCGACGGCTTTTTCCCTTAAGATAAAGTTTAGCCCTCGATCGAGTTCTAGTGTTTTCATGGTTTTACAACTGCGCGTCTATGTTCCTGAACATCCTCTAGTTAAGCATTGGTTAGCGATCGCTCGCGATCAAAATACCCCCTCGGTACTGTTTAAAACAGCGATGACGGAACTAGGGCGCTGGTTAACCTACGAAGCGGCGCGGCAATGGTTGCCGACCCTGGAAACTAGCGTTAAAACCCCTCTAGCGGAATGTGCCGCTACTTTTATCGATCCTAGCGTACCGATCGCCGTAGTCCCGATTTTACGGGCAGGATTAGCTCTGTTGGAAGGGGCCCAAAGCCTTTTACCTCTAGCTAGTACCTATCACCTCGGTTTGGCCAGAAATGAGGAAACCTTAGAGACGAGTTGTTATTTAAATAAATTACCTGCCAGTTTTGATCCGGCCACGAGAGTGTTAATTCTTGAACCGATGTTAGCCACAGGGGGATCAATTTCAATGGCAATGGCAGAAATTACCCGCAGAGGCGTTGATCCTGCCCTGATTCGCCTGATTTCCGTGGTGGCTGCTCCGCCAGCTTTACAGAAATTGAGTCAAAATTATCCCAGTTTGAACATTTATACGGCTATTATCGATGAAGGATTAAATAGCCGCGGTTACATCGTGCCGGGGTTGGGCGATGCCGGCGATCGAGCTTTTGGAACCTATTAGGAGAAAAAGGGATTATGAGTCAGCGAGATGGGTTTACGGGCGGTTTTTTAGCCGGTGCGATTGTCGGTGGTTTAGTGGGCGGTGTTTTAGGGACGGTGTTGGCTAATCGCAGTCGTCGCAGTTTGGAAGATGCCGACAATCAATCTTTTTTGGAGAGCATCCGCAATGGGCGCTTGACTCCAGAGGAAGGCATGGAAATGGCCCGCCGCAGTTTAGAAGATAAAATTGCCCAGTTAAATCTAGCGATCGATGATGTGCGTCAACAGTTAGAATCGGTAGATGAAAACGCCAGCGATCATTAAATAGACCTTTTAAAGTGACAGAAAAGGGATAATCTTCCACTCAATTGCCCAAAATAAACACTAGAATCGATATATAGTATCGATCGCTACGGATTTTCATGAATTACAAAAAATTTTGCTTGGCTTTTTTACTGTCCCTTATCCTCATCAACACCGGATTAGTTATGCCCAGCTACGCAAACCCAAGAGAATTGAGGACAATTACCGTGACGGGAGAAGGAATAGAGAATATCGCCACTTCTCAAGCAATAGTGCGCTTAGGGGTAGAAGTTCAAGGCAAAGAAGCGGGTAAGGTGCAGCGGGAAACCGCCAATCGTAGCGATGCGGTGGTTAAATTTCTCCGTTCCCGTCAAGTGGAAAAATTGGAAACCACCGGCATTAGTTTACAGCCCAATTACGACTTCAGCAACAACCAAAGACGTTTAATCGGTTATATCGGGGCTAATTTGATTAGTTTTCAGATTGATATAGCCCAAGCGGGGAGTTTAATCGATGAAGCGGTGAAAGTCGGGGCAACACGCATCGATGGGGTAAGTTTTACTGCTGGGGAATCAGCGATCGCAGCTGCCCAAAGAACCGCTCTCATCAAAGCCACGGAACAAGCTAGAGAACAGGCCACAATCGTGTTACAGGCCCTCGGTTTAGTCCCGAAAGAAACGGTTTCTATCCAAGTGGGTAATACCAGTAATCCCGTGCCAATAGCCCGCTCAGAAGCGGTTTTTCGGAGTGCCGATGCTGCCAGTAGCCCGGTTATCGGAGGGGAACAAACCCTGCGCGCTGCTGTCACCCTCGAAATTAGCTATTAATATAACCTTTAGCTATCAGTTAAGCTGTACTGCATTTAAACTGCCTATTGAGTATTTTAGTACAAATGCTCGAACTCTCTCTCCTCGCTCTCCTGCTCCTGGACAGTCCTAACGAGTAATTTAGATAGTCAACAGCTTAAAATCAGCACCGATGCTCGGAAAATCTAGAAAACTTTCGCCCTCATCCGTGAATTATCCTAACTTTTTACCCACTTTTAGCGAGGGATTGAGCGAAGATACCTCCCTTGCTCTCCTCCAGAATATCCAACAAATTGCCATCGATAGCCCCATCTATCCTCGATCGATTCTAACCACCTATAGTCAACAAGGGCAAGGTCAACCGCCTTTTCTCCTCCTGCACGGTTTTGATAGTTCCCTACTGGAATTTCGGCGTTTACTACCTTTACTTGCCCAAAATAGGGAGACTTGGGCGATAGATCTACTCGGCTTCGGTTTTACTGAGCGATACCCAGATTTAGAAGTATCTCCCAAAACTATTAAAAGCCATCTTTACCATTTCTGGCAAACTGCGATCGCCGAACCGATAATTTTAGTCGGTGCTTCCATGGGGGGTGCAGTGGCCCTGGATTTTGCCCTCTCCTACCCAGAAATAGTGGCGAAATTAGTCCTGATTGACAGCGCCGGACTAGCTAATCCCCCGGTTTTGGGTAAATTGATGTTTTCTCCCCTCTATAAGTGGGCAACTAATTTTTTAGCTAATCCCCGCGTGCGTCAAAATATCAGTCGTACTGCCTATTTCGATGCAACTTTAGCCACTGTTGATGCTTGCACCTGTGCTAATCTGCACCTGAATTGTCCCCACTGGAGTGAGGCTTTAATCTCCTTTACCAAAAGTGGCGGTTATGGGTCATTTTTACCAAAATTAAGCCAAATTAACCAAGAAACTCTGATTATTTGGGGAGAAAACGATCAAATCTTAGGCACAAAAGACGCGGAGAAATTTCAGCAGGCCTTACGTAATAATCAACTGGTTTGGATTCCTCGCTGTGGTCATGTTCCCCACCTCGAAAAACCAGAACTTACCGGGGCTGCAATAGTTAAATTTGCGAGCTAAAAACTTATAATGGGATTATTTGACCCTATAGTGCCAACTTTTATGAAATTTTTGCCGATCACCCTCGCTGCATTCAGCCTTCTGAGTTTATCTGTCAATATTCCTGCTACCGTAGCCACACAACAGCTTTTTTGTCGAGGCCGCATGAATAACGGTTGGTCCTATTCAGCAGAATTTATCAATGGACGTTTTGAGCGCATTCGCTGGACAAGCTCCAGTCAACCTCCCCAAGTTTCTAGTCTTAGTTTTAAAAATACTAACAACAAAGGACAACCGATTTATCGTGGCAGTTTATTCTCCGCAGTCAGTGTGACTCTGATAGATTTATCGAAGGGAGATGTCCGTCCCGGTTCGCAAATTTCCGTGGGAGTGGAAGAATGGGGGTGGTCGCGAGGAAACTGCGGTCTTTTTAACCGATAATTCCCAGAACTATCCTCATTTCAGTAATCGATTAGTGGACAGTCTTGATTAGACTTCTTGCATAATTTTTTCATGGTAAGCTGTTCCTATGAAAAAGTTTGTTGGTGGGGCTAGGAGTCACTATCAGATCGTCGGTCGGGGAAGTCAGAATAACAGAATGATCTCGCGAACTGGGAAGTAGAACCCTTTGCAATCGACAATGAAAGTGCAAGGGTTTTGAGTCTCTATTTCGATTGCTCAACGTCTTTTTCTTGCACTTTTTAGGCTAAAAAGTGCCAAAAACGTTTCCTAGCAAGGCTTACAGTAATTTTTAGCAAGCCCTAGTTAAAGCTTTTAATCTGAAGCTTTTGATTCCTGAGTTCTATACTTGCGCTTTTTCTTCTGGAGGGATGTTTAACATGAAATTTTTCCGATTTTTTCTCTCTATTCTCTCATAATTCTCTCAATGAGTATTTATACTCGCTCTTAAGTGGGATGCACCCGAGATTAACTCCTTAAATAATCGATCATGGTCAATATTGTTAGTCATGTAATATCATCTTAACTAATCTGAGCGATGAATGACTACTCTTCCCTATTGTATTCTGAAAAGTCGGTTTTGGCAACGGATTGTTATGATCTCACCCCCTTAACCTACGAGGAAAGGGGGATGCTTCCCGCAAAAAACCCCACAGAAAACGGGTTTCTTGAAGAAACCCGTTTTCTCGAGAAAAAAAACTGGAGCGAGCGCTTTTCGCCACCCCAGTGCTGTCACGGAATTCAATTCTGTATCTAAATTAACACATTATTGGCAGCAAGCACGATTAAGGAAATTGGAAATTTTTACCAAAGGGGTTTCCAAAGGCTATAACCTTGACTGACCGGGGATTTCAGGTCTGATAAGGCCAAAGTTTTGGGAGTCTATCCTCGAAAATTAAACTTCGGCGCTGAGATGTTCCCCCAGATGAACGGTTTTCACCCATTTTAAACGTTTAGGACGCAAAGCCATCCGCAGGCTGACACTAGGAATAATAATAAACCAGTGCATCATATAAATCATGCCGCGAATGGTTTGAGCAAGGATGTCCAAACCGAGAGCAAAAGTCAATTTTTTACCCGTATTAACTCGGATTAATCCTGTCACCATCCCCCAGACAGAAAGGGAAAGAGCCAAACCAGTTAAAGGAGTTAAAATCGGAGCTTGATGCTGGGTAATAGTGATTAAAAGATCGGGAATAGCGGCCGCAGGTAAGATATATTGAACGATCAAAAAAGCAATTAAATCAAACTTTTTCGGCCAAGGCATGGGAGACTTTAAAATCGCTTTCCAATAGTCGAGATAACGCTGAAAACCACCTTCGGCCCAACGATTGCGCTGATGCCATAAAGCGATCGCAGTTGTCACCCCTTCTTCCGCTACTGCGGGAAAATTTAAGACATTAATTTTCCAATTATCGATATGGAGACGAATAGTTAAATCAAGATCGTCGGTGATCGTTTGTTCATTCCAACCCCCGCAACGATTTAAGGCACTACGACGGACAAATTGACCATTTCCGCGCAATTCTCCGATCCCTCCCACTGCGATCCGTTGCTGTTGGAAACAGCTATCAAAGATCATTTCTACCGCTTGTCCTTTGGTCCAGAAGTTTTCGGCAGCATTGGCGATCGCTTTTCGCACCTGTACCGCACCCACTTCTCGATCGTCGAACATTGGGACGACATGACGCAGTAAATCGGAGGATAATCCCGCATCCGCATCGAATACGCCGATAATTTCCCCGTTAGTCAGGGATAAAACCTGATTCAAGGCGCCGGATTTGCCACCTCCAGCATTAGCAGGACGATGGAGAATTTTTAATTGGGGATATTCTAAAGCAAGGCGATCGAGAATTGCACCGGTGTTATCGGTACTATAGTCATCGACGATCCAAACTTCTAACTTATCTTGGGGATAGTCTAGATGACAGAGATAATTAACCAGTTTCGTGATTACGGTTTCTTCATTTTTGGCCGCTACTAAGAGGGACACCCTGGGGACAGAGGTTAAATCCCAATCTGGTAAAGGAATTGGCGGCGTTTCTGGTTTCGTGAACAGCAGCCGCAAAGCTTGGGCCGATAGTACCATAGTTAGGGCGATAATTGCCCAATAACCCCAACTCAGCCAATGAAGTCCGATAATTATTGTCCAGATCGCCATGAGGCTAAAAGCCGCTTTCTGTCTGCGTCCCGATCGGCCTTGAAAAATTTCGCTCCTAAATTCGTCCTCCTCATCTTCGGGATCGGACCAGTCAGATAGGAGGGAACCAATCGGGTCTAATTCTTCGTTATCATCCTCTCGCGACCAATAATTTTCTGCCATAATCGACTCAGGTTAAGTAACTGTTCAAATAGAAGCTTATTTCTTGCTTTATCTTACCGAAAATTGTTAAAATTTTTAACGGAATCTTAAGTTTTTTCGGGAAGGAAACCCCAGTTTTCCAAGCTATTGGTTCTTTTAACCCGATAAATGAGCTTTTTTGCCTAAGATTGCTTTGTTTACATTCGTTGAGAAAATTTAACATTTATCCCCTATGTCAAACCTGCTCCTCTGTGTCGGACTGATTTGTGGCTCAATTATTTGGGTGGAGATCGTGCGTGATTGCTATCATGCTCTGGCCCACCATTGGCAGCCCCTTTATCGTCTGCACGTCTGGCATCATCGGGTTTTTCGTCCCGATCTGTCGGTAATGAGCGAGGAAATTTATCGTCGGGCCCACTGGTACAATGATGTACCGGAAGCCTTGGTGATGTTGGCTGCCAGTGTTTTACCTGTACTATTGGCCTACTCTTGGGGGTTCGATCGCCCTTGGTTGGGTTGGTTAGGTTCCCTCTATACTTTGGCTTTTCTCAGTACGGCGATCGGTCGAGGTTTAGGCATCGCCAATTTGGACGAATTAACCGATTTAACCCATCGTCCGGGGGAATTTGAGAGTTTACCGGCTCAATGGCGCGTTAATCGTACTTACCACTGGCGACACCATTTTGATAACCAAAAGGCTTATTATTGTGGAACTTTCACCTTTATGGATAAATTGATGGGGACGGCACTTTCTCTCAAGGGTAAAACGATCGCCATTACCGGAGCGAATGGAACTTTAGGGCGATCGCTGTTAAAGTACCTACAACTGAAGGGAGCCAAGGTGATCGCGCTCACTTCTGGGGAAAATGCGATCGCTATTGAAATTAACGGCGAATCAGTACCCATAAAAACCGTAAAATGGCAAATCGGTGAAGAAACGCAACTTGAGGACCTATTTAAGTCTGTAGATATACTGATTTTAAATCATGGCGTTAATGTCCACGGCCAAAGAACTCCAGAAGCGATCGAATTAGCCTACCAAGTGAATACTTTTTCCGTCTGGCGTTTAATGGAATTATTCTTTAAAACTGTCCGCACTAACGAGCAAATTGCTCGCAAGGAAGTCTGGGTGAATACCTCGGAAGCGGAGGTTAATCCTGCCTTTAGTCCCCTCTACGAACTCAGTAAACGAGCGATCGGTGATATGATTACCCTGCGTCGTTTAGATGCTCCCTGTGTGGTAAGAAAGCTAATTCTTGGCCCTTTTAAGAGTAATTTAAATCCTGTGGGTATTATGTCCGCCGATTGGGTGGCTAAACAGATTATCAAGGCGGTACAAAGGGATAGCCGCAACATTATTATTACTATTAATCCCTTGACTTTTATCACCTTTCCAATTAAGGAATTCTCTGTTTCTACCTACTTAAAACTATTTACTCGTTCCCAAAAAAATCGGGAAAATTCCTAACATTTTATCCTTAATCGGGGATCAAGACTATTTTTCCGCGCACTCTTTCCGATTCACTATAATTATGAGCTGCTGCCACCTGGGAAAAAGTATAGGTGCGATCGATTCTAACAGTTAATTTTCCCGATTCGATCGCTTCTTTGAGAAATTGCCAGTCAGACGCTTGTGCTTGAGCAAAAAATATCAGTTTCCCTTTTTGGGGCAACCAAGAAGTGAGATAATTTAAAAGGATAATTCTGGGATTTGGTAGGGTGGTTATATAAGTGCCTTGGGGTTTTAAAAGCTGACGACAGTGCCAAAAAGAAGACTTAGCCACAGCATCGAAGATTATATCATATTTCTGCTCAGTTTTTCTCCAATCTTCTTGGGTATAATCTATAACTTTATCTGCTCCTAAAGAGGTGACATAATCAATATTTTTACTACTACAAACTCCATCTACTTCTGCGGAGAAAATTTTTCCTATCTGCACAGCAAAACTACCCACTCCTCCCGATGCACCATTAACTAAAATCCGATTTCCTGCTTGAATACCGCCAAAATCGCGCAAGACTTGCAAAGCGGTAGAAGCAGCCAAAGGAGTGGCGGCAGCTTCAATAAAACTCTGATTATGCGGTTTTTTAACTAATAGGGAAGCGGGAATAATTGCATATTCAGCATAGGTTCTACCAGGTAATTGATTGAGAAAACCAAAAACCTCATCTCCGATCTGAAATTGTTCCACCTGACTGCCTTTTTCAACGATAATTCCCCCATAATCAAAACCTAATTGCAGGGGAAATTTATTACCTGTGGCTATTTTGAGCATTCCCCGACGAATCTTCCAATCAATCGGATTAATTCCCGCTGCCATAATCTTAATCAAGACTTCTTTTCCTTGGGGAATTGGCTTTTCTATGTCTGTGTATTGGAGAACATTACTATCGCCATAGCGATTAATGATAATAGCTTTCATAATTAAGAAAAAAGTTGATAAAATAGTAAGGGAGCAAAAGTGATGACCAAGAGAACAAAAATCCAAACTCGTCCCGCTAAAAGATTATAATCTTGACCTAATCTTGACCAAGAGTGACCGACGATAAAATGGCCGAACAGAAACTCAAAACCTACTGTTAATACTAACCAAATTAAACCGATGGTAATTGCTTGACCGGACGATTCTAGACCCCAAAAATAGACAAGAGTGCCAATATAAAGACTAAAAAAGAGAATTCCTGTCAGGGTAGAAATTTGATGAGCGCGTAATTCATCGAGATATTTTCCGTAGGTGCTTTCCCTGAGAATACCGTTACTAATTCCTATTACGATCATCGGGAGCCATAGGACAATGTAGCGACTAATCATAGCTGTGGGTTTAGAACTCGCTCTAATTGGATTATACACTTTAGCTGCAGGCAAATCTCTCAAGGCAAGAGAAAAAGACAAAAATTGCATTTAAACCCCGACCAGCTAGAGAACTGGAGTTTTTTGGCAAGAGCAGATAGACTGAATCTAGAGCCCCAGAACTAAGAAGAGACCTAAAATGCTGAAAGTAGATTGCGAACGGTGGAATCAAAGCCTAGAAACGTTAAGAGAAGAGGCGTTAAGAGCGCGGCATCCACGAACAA
>SFBI01000142.1 GCA_007095845.1 Microcystis aeruginosa Ma_MB_S_20031200_S102 | reverse complement strand
AATATGCGCGCCGTTTTGGAGTTGACCATTGGTATCGCTTTGCGCTCGCAAAGATTACACTGGAATTTACCATCTTTGAGTACACCTGTTCAATGTGAGAGATGGAGTGATTTAATGCCTTTGATGACTTGGCAACTTTGGCTAGCCAAAGATTTAGTAACAGATTATCATCTTCCCTGGCAAAAACCACAAACAAATTTAACTCCTGAAAGATCGGCTAACATTTAAAATATCTCCTTCTTTTAATTGTTCGAGTATATTCTCGGCTAGTCTTTTCGTATAGGTTCGTTTCTTGGCGACAAAATCTAACTCTTCGCTAAAGGGTTTTCGACAATTATCGCACTTAAATTGACGACGATTAACTTGTAGGTACACTGGTTGACCTGAGAGCGGTAAATCTTTGACTAAATGTCGATGATTTTGGTGTAGTTTATCGCTCTTTAACCCACAACGAGGACAGGACGTTCGGCGAGACTTCGGCGTGAGCTCAGTCGAGCCGCTGCTTTTTGATTTTTCGATTCGACTGGTCAAACTATACCGATATTTTCTAGGTGTCGATAGCCTTGAATACAGATTCCTTGTAGGTTCAAGAATTTGTCAAGTATCATAGTAAAATAATCTCGTTTTTGGCTATTATATCAAATCTTAACTCGATTGTCTATCTCTTGGTATTAATCTATTTGTGCCTTAAGTCCTTTCCTGTATGAATTTCAGCTATTTTTGAGACTAGGTACTATCATCAAATTTTATTTTAAGTTAATTATTTGCATAACAATTACCGAAGAGCCAATAAATAAAAGCAAATCCCCTGATAACTGATAACTGATCACTGATAACTGTTAACTTACCCACTGATAACTGATAACTGATAACTGATAACTGTTATAAAGCGCCAGCTGCCGTGCGATCGAGTATTCCCGCTCCTAGATGAGAGGTAATATTAACTGCTTGCAGGACCGGTTGAGAGTCAAATCCTTTGGGATAATCAATAACACTAACCGCGCCATTTCCCTGTTTAATATTCCAGAAATTACCTGGTTTTAAACCCAATAAATAACAAAGAATCACCTTATTAATGGCATCGTGAGCTACTACCATAATTGTCTTAGGACTATCGCTATTACTATAGGTTTTAACGATTTGCCGCCAACAAGCGATCGCTCGATCCCAAACTTCCTGTAAATTCTCTCCTTCCGGCATTTGTACGGTTTCTGGGGCATTTTTCCAATCTTCTAACATCCCGGGGAAACTTGCTTCAATTTCCTCCTCTAATTTACCTTCCCAAAGTCCGTGACAGATTTCTGTCAGATCCACTTGGGTGTCTAAGGTGACATTCGGGTGATATTGCAGGATAATTTGGGCAGTTTCCTTGGGACGGGACAAAGGACTGGTGACAGCGTGATCGATCGCCGTTTCTCGCAGAAATTCGGCGGCTTTCTCAGCTTGGGCTTTGCCATTATCATTGAGAGGAATATCGCGCACACCTTGAAAACGTTTATCCCGATTCCATTGGGTTTCTCCGTGACGCACAAGCAGCAGCCTCGATCCTTGGAAAGGAGGACGCGGTGGGGGTAAAGCTATCCCTAAGTGTGCCGTTTGATTGAGGGATTCCACCTGAACAGGATCACCAAAATTACCCGTAAAATTGAGAACATTAACGCAACAGTTAGATTGTTGTAGGGAATGGTATAAGGAAACCGGAATACCGATGGCACTGAGGATTAAACAGCGATTAATGCCGTTATGGGCAACAATGAGGATAGTTTGTCCCTCGTGTTGGGGAATAATTTCCCGCCAAAAATCCTGCGCTTGTTGATAGAGGGAGAGAACGGGATAATGTTCTTGACCATCGGGCAGTATCATCTTGAATTCATGAGGTTTTTGATGCCAATCCCGATATTCTTGGGGGTATTGAGCTTTTACCTCCTCTTTGACCATATTTTCCCAGATAGGCAGATCGATTTCTAGTAGCTGGGAAGTGGGTTGAATGACGGGAGAGTGATTTAAACGAGACTGAATCACCTCAGCAGTAGATTTGGCTCTTTGGAGAGGACTACAGTAAAAAGCGGCGATATCGATTTGACTGAGGGCATTTCCTACTTTTTCCGCATCCAGACGGCCTTTTTCCGTCAAAACCGAGCCATCACTGCGACCTTGTATTTTCTGCTCTGCGTTATAACTGCTTTGTCCATGACGAACAATAATCACACGAGTAGCCAAGCGGTTCAGTCTCCTTAACTAAAAGTCTCAATATCAGATTACAGGCGATCGGGATCAGAGTACAAATCAGTGATCAGTAATCAGTAATCAGTAATCAGTGTAGCGCATTTGTACTAAAATATCGCCTACAGTTTCAATGCAGCACAGCATATCAAAACTTCCTGATATAACAATCTCTTTGGGATCAAGGGTTTCGCGGCTTTGTCAAGAAATCCTGACAATGTACTTGGTCAAAATCGGAATCTTGCTGTTTAATAGGTATTTATAACAAGTGATTCCCTTGATCCCCATCGAGTGGATCTCTCGTTAACAAAGCAATCGATGAGTAGTTGAAGGATTACCAAGATCAATGCTTTTGTAAATGCTCAAAAACATTTGCCGTCTTAACTAATCGGAGAGCGTCAACTCATGGTTCCAGAATACCCCCCCTTAGATGAGATGACCTTGCGGCAACTGCGACGAGTTGCCAGTCAATACAGCATCTCTCGTTATAGTCGGATGCGGAAAACGCAATTAATCGAGGCAATTACCCAAGCGATGGGAATAATCGGCAATTTTAATATTAAAGAGGAAAAACCAGTGGAAGCAGCAAAATTTGAATTAGGTCAAGCTAACCCAATCGAAGATCTTCTAGGTTCAGTGGATGATGGTTTAGGAGATCTGCCCGGTGGCTACGGTGAAAATCGCATTACCCTCCTACCGCGCGATCCTCAGTGGGCCTATGCTTACTGGGATATCCCCAACGAATCAAAAGAGGATCTCCGTCGTCAAGGGGGACAACAGTTAGCCCTACGTCTTTATGATGTCACAGATATCGATCTCAATAGCCAAGGCTCCCATAGCGTCCAAGAATATCTCTGTGATGAATTGGCCCGGGAATGGTATTTACCGATTCCGGTCAGCGATCGAGATTATGTTATCGATATCGGTTATCGTTGTGCTGATGGACGTTGGTTAGTTTTGGCCCGTTCTCCTTTAGTGCGGATTCCTCCCGTCTATCCTTCCGACTGGATTGAAGATATTTTTGTCACCGTTAACTGGGAAGAAGAACTGGTGGGCAAAACTGTTTACGAACTCGTTCCCCCCAGCAAACGCTACGACAGCAGCACCGGAACCGCGGGAACTAGCCCCATCTACGACCAAATTTTCGAGAGTGTCGGCGATATCGAAGCCCTACGGGTGGCCGGTTCCTTGTTTGGTTCCATGCAGCACGTCGCTGGTTCCGTACCGATGTCGGAAGTGATCAGTTCTTATGTATTCCCCTCCGGGGTTGGTATGTGGGCAGTTCCCACGGTATCGGGACTAACCGCTTCCGGTATCGGGATGACTGCTTCTGGTATCGGTATGGGTGCTTCGGAAACCCTACAACGTCCGCGCAAATTCTGGTTAGTTGCCGATGCCGAATTAATTGTCTATGGTGCCACCGAACCCGATGCCACCGTAACTATCGGTGGTCGTCCGATTAAACTCAATTCCGATGGCACTTTCCGCTATCAGATGTCCTTCCAAGATGGTTTAATCGATTATCCAATTATGGCCGTAGCCGCCGATGGGGAACAAAATCGTTCTATCCACATGAAATTTACCCGGGAAACCCCCTCTCGCAATACCAACACTAAAGACGAGGCGGTTCTAGAATGGTTGTTCTAGATTGGGTTTTCTAACGTTACCAAAGCCAAACCAATTACTTCCCCCTAACTGAGATTTAGTTAGGGGATTTTTTTGGGGATTGTCAACGCTATCAACTTTTATTCCCAAATCTGACAGCTTAAATCGCCCGATTTTTGGGAAAGACGCAGATTTTCGCCGTAATCGACGGGAACATCGATCACCGTAGGGACATCTTGCCGGAAAGCTTCCTCTAGTATTGGGATCAAATCCTGGGCAGATTCCACCCGATAGCCTTTTAATCCCATACTTTCGGCAAATTTAACAAAATCGGGATTCCCAAACTTAATAAAAGAAGATGTCCCAAAATGATTAAACTGCTTCCATTCGATTAAACCGTAACCGCCATCATTAAAGATGAGAGTGACGAAGGGAGTTCCCACCCGCAAAGCTGTCTCCAATTCCTGACAATTCATCATAAAACCGCCGTCCCCCGTCACCGCCACAACGCGCTTATCGGGATGAACTAACTTAGCGGCGATCGCACCAGGGATAGCAATACCCATAGCGGCGAAACCGTTAGAAATAATGCAAGTATTAGGACAATCGGAGTGATAATGGCGGGCCATCCACATTTTATGAGCGCCCACGTCAGAAATGGCGATATCTTCTGGTCCCATCACCTGACGCAGATCGTAGATCAATTTTTGTGGCTTGATCGGAAAACCCGTATCATTGGCGTAGGTTTCGTAATCAGCCCGAATTTCCGTCTTTAATCCTGCGGTGACAGGAGTTGGCTTATTCTGGCGATCGGCCCGTTTGAGGATATCGATGAGAGAATCGGTGATATCACCCACCACTTCCACCACCGGCGCATAACTGCTGTCAATTTCCGCCGGAGTCATGCCGATGTGAATAATCGGTAATTTTCCGTCTGGATTCCATTTTTTTGGGGAATACTCGATTAAATCGTAACCAACAGCGATAATTAAATCACTGCGATCGAAGGCACAACTAATCAAATCCCGTTGCTGTAATCCTACCGCCCAAAGAGCCAGAGGATGGGTATAGGGAATCACCCCCTTACCCATAAAAGTGTTAGCCACAGGGATATTCAAGGCCGTGGCGAATTCCGTTAAAGCCTCACTAGCATTAGCGCGAATTGCCCCATTTCCCGCTAAAATCAAGGGATTTTTTGCTTTAGAAATTACCGCCGCCGCCCTATTCAAAGTCCGATAGGAAGCGTAAACTTTTTCCTGACTATCGAGGGGCAAAGGACTACCGTCGGCAGCCATAGCGGCGATATTTTCGGGAAGATCGATATGAACTGCCCCCGGTTTCTCACTTTGGGCGGTTTTAAAGGCTCTCCGTACCACTTCTGGGGTGATACCCGGTCGGACGATTTGTTTATTCCATTTCGTCACTGGGGCGAACATGGCCACCAGATCCAGATATTGATGGGATTCAATGTGCATCCGATCGGTTCCCACCTGGCCAGTGATGGCCACCAAGGGCGCCCCATCCAGGTTAGCATCGGCTACCCCTGTCATCAGGTTAGTCGCCCCTGGTCCTAGGGTGGAGAGACAAACCCCCGCTTTTCCGGTCAAGCGTCCATAGACATCGGCCATAAAAGCGGCGCCCTGTTCGTGACGAGTGGTGATAAATTTGATCGAGGAGTTTTTTAGGGCTTCCAAAACATCGAGGTTTTCTTCCCCGGGTAGCCCAAAAATATACTCGACCCCTTCATTCTCTAGACATTTAACTAGAAGTTCGGCTGTGTTTAATTCCCCCATAATTCCCTCCTGTAGAGCTTACTTCATCAGTCAAGTCTCTAGAGATAGTTCATCCCGGCGGATTGAGGTTGTTGCGCTCAACTCGTCGGGATGATATCAGTAGACTATGTGTACCAATGTAGCTGAATAAAATTTTGTTTAAGTCTATCCATATACTATTGTGACTTAGATCTTGACCGCTTAATAGATTAATTGGGGGAAATTTTTTTTAGGCCGTTAATTCTTCGGCGGCGTGGGCCAGTTGGGCGGCGACTTTGGCTAAATAGGGACGACTTAACCACCAGATAAAGGGGGACAGCCAACCCCGCAGGGTGACAGAATAGGAAATATAACTACCACAGAGGGTTGATTCGACTTGGTAGGTCATTTTCTGTTCCATGCCGGGGATAGCGAGAACTCTGAGGCTGAGAAGTTCCCCGGGACGGACATTTTCCACGAAAACCCGGATAGGAATGGGAGTCAGACGGGTGACAGCTTGATAGATTAACCCCGGTTTAGCGATTAAACCCAAGGGAACATCAGCTTTGGCGATCAAAGGATGCCAAGAGACATCGGCCACATTAATTAATTTTTGCCAGAGGACATCGACGGGGGCGCTACTGACCACCCGATAGGTTTTGTAGAGTGAAAACTTACAGAATAGTCTGCCTTTGGCCGCTACAATCCTTAGGGAAAAATTGAGAATCACCGATCGCCCCCCCCGCAAAAATAATCCAGGTAATCTTCTATTCTAGAAAATAAATGACTTTCTAGGGGTGAGTGCTTTCTATAATTTCAAGGTGTGGCGGTAAGTTATTATCAGCCGTCAGGAGTCAGGATTCTCTGAGTTGGTATTCAGGATATGGGAGACAGGTTTGAGGTTTTGGGGTTTTGGGATTTTAGTTCAATTTCCCCACTTCCCCACTTCCCCAATTGATAATTCATAATTCATAATTTATAATTCCCACTCCCCCTTACCGCTCTTTGTGGCGAGAAAAAGCCAGATCAGCAGTCTCGATGACCTTTAATAGCTGTTCGATGCGGTTTTCCGTCGGGGGGGCCAAACAGGGAAAAACGGCTAAACCGGGGATTTGATTAGCCACCTCAGTGACAGCCACATCAAGGGTGACTAGGGGTAAATTAGCGAGGGTTTCCGACTCGCTCAAGGTTTGTAGATAAGAGTATAAATCTTCTGCGATCGAACTATCGATTAAGATAGCGTCCACCTCCCAGACAGTGGCTAAAAGTTCCGCCTGTTCGCAACTATCGGCCTCAATAAAACGATAATTCTCCCGAACTAATTGATTATTCCAAATCCAGCTAAAGGAAGATAAATCGGAGAAATTGGGGGCATAATGACCGTGTAAACGCAGCAGAGTCGGAGCAGTGCGCTGTTTTCGGCTAGGAACAGGGGAAACGGTCAGATTTAAGCAAGCTTGCAGAGCTGCCGAGGTGATTGGTGGAACCAGAAAACTATCGGCTCCTTGCTGTTGACTGCGGTTGCGCTCAGAATCGGCGGCGGTGACAATAACTTTTATATCTTTGGTTTGGGGATGGGATTTCAGCAGCGTTAACACATCCCAACCGGACAGGAGGGGGAGATTGGGATTGAGAAAAACACAACGGGGTTTTAACTGCCTGGCTTTTTCGATCGCTTCCGTGCCGCTACGAGCGATAATGGCTTTTAATCCCAATTCACTCAAGCGATCGACAAACTGTTCGATCACTTGGGGATTAGCTTCCACCACTAACACCAGACGCTGGGGAGTGGCGGACTCTTGATCGGCACTTTGGGGATGAACCGGCAGCAGTAAGGTAAATTGACTGCCTTCCTGGGCCCTGGAGACAAAAGATAGATCGCCACCGTGACAGCGTGCTAATTTTTGGCTGAGAACTAAACCTAAACCCGCACCCTCAAATTGACGGGTGAAAGGACTTTCTAGCTGTTGGAATTTCTGAAAAATCAGATGCTGGGATTCTTCCGGAATACCGATTCCTGTATCCCAGACGGTAAAAGCCAGCCAATTTTCCCAACGATTAACTTTAATGCCCAAATTACCGCCATCGATGGTGAATTTCACCGCATTATCTAATAAATGCACTAACATCTGTTGTAAACGGGTTTCATCGGCCAGGGCATAATCTAACCCAGATTCGATGTCAAGACGATAGCTGCTGGGGATATCTAGACGTTGGGGATATTTATCGACGATGATATCGTAAACCCGTTGACAGAGGCGATCGATTTTGACTCTAGATAAAGTTAATTGTAGTTGTCCTGTCTCTAGGCGGGTTAAATCGAGGAGATCATTGACCAAAGCCATCAACTGACGACCGCTGCGATAGATTAAATCGGCATATTTGGACTGTCGGGGGTTAAGTTCACCGATTTTTTGTTCCCGCAGCAGATTGGAAAGACCGATAACAGCGGTGAGGGGGGATTTAAACTCATGGCTGACACAGGCGAGAAATTCATCCTTAAGACGATTTAAATGGACTAAATCGGCATTTTTAACCGCTAATTCCTGACAATATTGCTGTTGTTCCGTGATATCGGTGGCTAACAGTAACCACAGTCCCGAAGCTTTCTCGATCAAAGGATAATTATCCGCCAAATTTAACGGTGCGGACAAGAGGCGCCAAGTCTTGGCTAAACCCGATGTCACTGTTTCTAGACGCTGGGGAAACAGGGGAGGAGTGGGGGATTGCAGGGTTAAGGGATCTAAAGTCAAGGGAGAGTTACCGATATTAGCGGGGAAAGCTGCCCCGATTTGTTGACACCAAGCCTGATTTTGGTATAAAATCCCTGCTTCTGGACTGTAGAGCAGCAGGGGCAGCGGTAATTGTTCCAGAAATTCCAGAGGACGATCACTGCGGGGGGGGAAATTGCGATCGCTGATGTGGAGCTGCGGGGGAGGATCATCGAGAATTGAGTGTCCGAGACAAAATTGCAGAAGTTTGCCCGTGTCTAAGCGTCCTAATAGTTTGCCCTGAGCATCCACTAAAATAGGGGCTAAGGCGATCGCTTCTCCCCTCAGGGTGGCCAGAAACTCACTCACGGCCATGCGCGAGTTAAGAGGGATAATCGGACGCAGCCAACCGCTCAGATCCAGACAGTTGGGGGAGGGGTTTCTGATTTCGGGGTGCTGTTGTTGATAGAGGAGGTAAGCAATCAGGGTTTGACTCTCAATCAGTCCTAGGGGACAATACCTCTCATCCACCACTACGATCACTTCCGGATTGCCCGTGTTAATTAGATCTAAAAGACTAGCCCTGTCAACAATTAATTCACAGGTAGTGACGGATTGATTAAAGTAATGGAGGCTGAGGGTAACGCTAGGCATGGGGATAATTAGGGGGCGGTGGCGGTAACTTTAGGGCATAATTAACAAACTGATGGCCAAACTATTAGTCGTCCTAGAACTTGAATTTAGCTTGATTATGACGCTCGCTCATCTAGAGAACCGCTCCATTGATTACAATTAACTACGATACCCACTGCCAAAAAGCAAAGTTAACTTTAACTTCCCTTAGCTGATGGCGGGGGGGGTTGTCTTCTCAACAGAGAAAGCCTAACCTATTGTTTGTTATTTTCTATCTACCTTGCGGGTGAGAAAACGTTGCCTCCGAGACTGACTATTTATGCTTTTGTCCCAACGGACTCACCCTTGACGGGAGTGAGTTCACCTCTGGGGCTGGTTAATTCTTTGACGGCTTTATTGGCTAATGAACGCTATAATCTAACCCTAGGGTCGTCTTCTAGCGAATTACTGGCTAATATCGAGGCACAGAAGGAAAAAATCGATTGTTTGCTGGTGGTCTTTCATCCTTCCCTACAGCCGACTTTTAATCAACTCTACGAAGGGGGGATTTTACTGCCAGTAGTGATCATTGTCGCTGACAAAAACATCGCTCCTGAGACGAATGACTCTCCCACCTGTCTCTATCATAGTGCCGAATTACAAATTACCGTCAAGGAATTAGACGGCATCACCTCGGTCATCGACCAAGCGATCGCTCGATTTCTCCATTTAGCTCCTAACTGCTCTTTTTCCGAGCGGACTACGATTGTTAATCAACCAAATCCCGTGGCCAATAATCACAGTTTTCTCCTCCTACAACAGCGCCGTTTAGCAGAAAAATTAAAAGAAAGACTCGGCTATTTAGGTGTTTACTACAAACGCAACCCGCAGCTATTCTATCGCAATCTTGCCCCAGAGGAAAAAAACGAATTACTGCGGGAATTAAGAAGAGATTATCGGGAGATTATTTTAAATTACTTCCAACAGGATTATCCGATTAATCAAGCGATCGATGAATTGGTTAATAATGTCTTTTTTACCGATCTCTCAGTGTCGCAAATTCTGGAAATTCACATGGAGTTAATGGATGAATTTTCCCAACAGTTAAAATTAGAAGGCAGAAGTGAGGAAATTCTCCTAGATTATCGTCTCGCTCTCATTGATATCCTTGCTCACTTGGGGGAAATGTATCGTCGTTCCATACCTCGCGAGGATATCCCTTATGATTTATTATTGGGAATAGACTAAAATATCCCCAATAAATAACAATAAACTCGTATCCCCAGCCCTTTTGATTCTAACCTATGAGCGTCTTTAAAAAAACCTATGTTTTAAAACTGTACGTCGCCGGCAATACCCCCAACTCCGTGCGAGCCTTAAAAACCCTGAAAAATATCCTAGAAGAGGAATTTCAGGGAGTGTATGCGCTCAAAGTGATTGACGTGCTGAAAAACCCACAACTAGCGGAGGAAGACAAGATTCTCGCTACTCCTACCCTTGCGAAAGTCCTACCTCCCCCGGTGCGGAAAATTATCGGTGATTTGTCCGATCGAGAGAAGGTTCTGATCGGTTTAGACTTGCTATACGAGGAAATTCGTGAACGAGAAAATGATAGCTAGGTCTTCGGCCATAGGTGATTAGACGGGTTATATTTATTGAAGAAGAAATGATCGGGGCGTAATCTAGTACGTCTAGGGGAAAGTCAAGAGTCAATGGAAATCAAGATGGTGTAAAGTGTCTAGTCAGGCTTGATATGTTTCTGTGGAAAAATTAGATAAAAATTCTACTCTTTAAATATTCACTGGATAAATAATGACTCAATCTAACTCTAATAGCCAATCAAATCCACCGATTAAACCCAAAGGTGTTCGCAAAATTAGAACTCTAATTGAAGGTTTTGATGAGATCACTCACGGTGGTTTACCCATGGGGCGAACTACCTTAGTTAGTGGCACTTCTGGCACGGGAAAAACCCTGCTTGCTGTGCAGTTTCTCTACCATGGGATCAAGTATTTTGACTATCCGGGCCTGTTTGTTACTTTTGAAGAATCTCCCACCGATATTATTCAAAATGCCTATAGTTTTGGTTGGGATTTAGAAGAATTAATTGACCAGGGTAAGTTATTTATTCTCGATGCTTCCCCAGATCCGGAAGGTCAAGAGGTGGTGGGTAGTTTTGATCTTTCGGCCCTTATTGAGCGCATTCAATACGCAATTACCAAATATAAAGCCAAACTGGTATCAATTGACTCTGTAACGGCGGTTTTTCAGCAGTACGAAGCGGTGTCAGTGGTGCGGCGAGAAATTTTTCGGCTCGTGGCCCGGTTAAAATTATTAGAAGTGACTTCAATTATGACCACGGAACGTATCGAAGAATACGGAGCGGTGGCCCGTTTTGGTGTGGAGGAATTTGTCTCTGATAATGTGGTAATTATGCGGAACGTCCTAGAGGGAGAAAGGCGACGCAGAACCGCAGAAATCCTCAAATTACGGGGAACAACCCACATGAAAGGGGAATATCCCTTTACTATCACCAATGACGGCATTAATATCTTCCCCCTCGGTGCGATGCGTTTAACTCAGCGCTCTTCTAATGTCCGCATTTCTTCGGGAGTAAAAACCCTTGATGATATGTGTGGAGGCGGTTTTTTCAAGGATTCGATTATTTTGGCCACAGGAGCAACCGGTACGGGTAAAACTCTCTTAGTCAGTAAATTTTTGGAAGAAGGCTGCCGGCGCGGTGAGCGGGCGATTTTATTCGCTTATGAAGAATCTCGCGCCCAATTGTCCCGAAATGCCTCTTCTTGGGGTATCGATTTTGAGGAAATGGAACGCAAGGGATTATTAAAATTGTTGTGTTCTTACCCGGAATCGGCGGGATTAGAAGACCATTTACAGATGATTAAGTCGGAAATCTCGGAATTTAAACCCTCTCGTATTGCTATTGATTCTCTATCGGCGCTCGCGCGGGGGGTGACAAATAATGCTTTTCGGCAATTTGTGATCGGGGTGACAGGATACGCCAAACAGGAGGAAATTACGGGATTTTTCACCAATACCACCGACCAATTTATGGGAGCGCACTCAATCACCGAATCTCATATTTCTACGATTACGGACACGATTTTAATGTTGCAGTATGTGGAAATTCGCGGCGAAATGTCGCGAGCGATTAACGTCTTTAAGATGCGCGGTTCTTGGCATGATAAAGGGATTCGTGAATATACTATCAGTCAGGATGGGGCGGATATCAAGGATTCTTTCCGCAATTACGAGCGGATTATTAGTGGTTCCCCGACTAAAATTAGCGTCGATGAAAAGAGTGAATTATCGCGAATTGTTCGCAATGTGCGCGAAAAATTACAGGATGAATAATCGCGAGTTGATTGATTTATAGCAGTTATCTTAATGGTGAGGTACGAAGTTTTCCTTTTGGGGAGTCGTACTAAATCCGTTGAGTATAGGCTAGGGTTTGCTGAAAAAGTGTACTGGTGAGGTGTAGGAGTCATTAGCCGGCTGTGAGAGTTCGGCGTTAGACTTTGGCGTAAGCTTTTGTTGAACGCTCAGACCAAGCGCCGAACGGAGGCAGCAGTTTCAGGCTTTGTTGACCCCCTTTTTATACCAGTTTATGTACTATAAAAAGAATAATGCAAGGTTTTTGAATGTCCCAATCCTATTTTCTTGCACTAACACCGGATTTTAACAAGTCAAAAGCCTTATTTTAAAAGGGTTGTACCATTATTCAGCAAGCCCTAGGCTAGTTATGAGCAGAGGCAAAGTTGGAACTAGACAAGTTCCAACCAGTAACAAAAAATTGACCTTGAAGATTAACGACGGATTGGTGCCATCACACCGTCGGCAGCAGCGCGAAAAGGTTCCACTGCCTCGCTATAATCGATCGGTAAAATAGCCACCACGTTATCGTGAGGACGGGGGATAATCACCCAGGTTTCTAAAGCTGCCCCCTCGGTTTTATTGACGGCTTCAATGCCGGCAGCCATAGCAGTTTTTACCTCCTGTACATCCCCACGAATATTGAGGGTAAAACGGGCGCTTCCTGCTCTTAAATAACCAACAATCGTGATCCGTCCTGCTTTTACCATCGCATCGGCGGCCGCTAGAATACCGGGGAAACCTTTGGTCTCAATCGATCCCACCGCGGGTTGGGCTGTCATAAATTAACTCCTAATAACAAAAATCAGATAAGTTCAATTGATAGAATCCAATCTATTTTCCAGTCTTTAACTATAGTCTAGTTTGGGGCTAATCGCTAGGGAAATTAACTGCGAAAACGGTCCGACTTAGGCGTATGCTGCACCGGTAAAACCGCCAGTACATTTTCTGGAGGATTCGGTACGATGTAATGACTGACCACATTGCCACCAAAAGCGGTCATGGCCGCCGCTAATCCGGCCTCTACTGCTGGTTTAACCTCGGAAATCGGACCGCGAATCGCCACCAAAAATTCGCCCCTTTCCGCTAGATCAAAATAAACTAGGGTGACTCGTCCCCCTTTAACCATGGCATCCGCCGCCGCTAAAACGGGGGGAAAACCCAACGTTTGAATGACTCCGACCGCCTCGGGCATTTTTCCTGATCTCCTGCGAAAGCAATTTTACATTATACCCCGAACCTGTCTTGATATTTTCTTCTGGAAATCCTCGACCGATCGAGCCTGTTTTTTCTCTAAATACTGTTGATGGGACTGATCGGCCAGATAATAATCTCCTGCGGGTTCGATCAAAGTAACGATATCCTGCTGAAACTTTCCCGATAGTTGTAGTTGACGCTTGGAGGCAGTGGCGATTAACTTTTGTTCTGGGGTGTGATAAAAAATAATCGATCGATATTGTTCTCCCCTGTCCGGTCCTTGGCGATTTAACTGGGTCGGATCATGAATTGACCAAAAAACGGCTAATAACGCCTCATAGCTTATTTCTTGGGGATTATAGGCAATTTGTGCCACTTCCGCATGACCGGTAATTCGCGATAACACATCGAGATAACTAGGATTGGGAAAATGTCCTCCCATATAATCCACAGAAGTGTCTAAAACCCCGGGTAAACGCCGAAATGCGTCCTCGGTTTTCCAAAAACAACCGGCCCCAAAGGTGGCTTTTTCGCCGCTATTCATTTCTCCTCACATCCTTGGCAAATTCCAGAACTGCTTTTGTAATTGTCTCGCTTAAATTAGCATAAACTTTGGCAAAAGGGGGAGCTTTTTCGGTTAATCCTAGGATATCCGCCGTTACTAACACCTGACCATCACAATCTTCCCCCGCACCGATACCAATCGTCGGGATAGTCAATTTATCGGTAATAGTAGCGGCTAAATTGGCGGGAATATGTTCCAAAACCAGGGCAAATACTCCCGCTTTCTCCAAAGCTAAAGCTTCCTCGATTAATCTTTGTGCATCCGATGGAGTTTTTCCCTGCTGACGGTATCCTAAGCGATGGACTGACTGGGGAGTTAATCCGATATGACCCATAACAGGGATGCCTATCTCGGTTAAACGGCTAATCGTCTCGATCATAGCCGGATAACCTCCCTCTAATTTTACCCCTTGTACTCCCGCTTCCTTTAACATTCTTCCCGCCGAGTGGATTGCCTGACTGACACTTTCCTGATAGCTGAGAAAAGGCAAATCACAGACAACTAAAGCTTGTTTTACCCCGCGAGACACGGCTGCCGCGTGGTGAATCATCGCCTCGAGGGTGATCGGTAAAGTGGTAGGATAGCCCAAAGCGGTCATAGCTAAGGAATCACCTACCAAGATAATATCAATTCCTGCTTGATCGAGCAGTCGCGCGATCGGATAATCCCAAGCTGTAAGGGTGACAATCGCGCGTTTTTGCTGTTTCCACTCGATTAATTTGCTGGTGGTGACTGCCATTGTTTATTCACTGCGGACAGCTTCGAGGATACGGGAAAAATAGAAACGAGTGCTAGTCATACTCGTCCGTTCAATTTTAAAGCCATTTTCGTTGAGAGCGGCGATAATAGTTTTTTCCTTGTGTTGATAAGCGCGAGTGGTTTTACTCGGGCCGGGGAAAAATTGACCAATTTTCTTGAGAATGGTTAATAAACAGGTTTTAGGAGCAAAACTGAGGATTAAACGGGATTGAGCTAGGGATCCCAAGTGTTTAATCATGCCTAAGGCTTCTTCTGTGGGATAGTGAATGAGAACATCCAGACAGATGACCGTGTGATATTGGCCGGTTAATGCTTCTAAATCTTGAACGGCAAAGGTGAGTTTACCAGTATCTGCTAACTCTTTGGCCGCTCTTTCCTTGGCTTCTGTCACCATTTTCTCGGAAATATCACTGGCGAAAATAGTTGCGCCCGCTTTAGCGAGGGGAATACTGAGACTACCGACTCCACAACCAGCATCACAGATTGAGAGATTAGGCAAATTGTCATCACTTTCTAACCAACCGATAACAGTATCGAGCGTCTGTTGATGACCGATGCGAATATCTTTTTGTACTTTGTTAACTTCGCCATCCCCATAAATCCGGCGCCAGCGATCGAATCCTGTGGCGTTAAAATAGTCCTTGACTATGGCTTTATCGTCTAATGTGTTGGTCATAAGGAAATATAAACGAGTGGTCTCTGAGCTATGCCGAAGAGCGGAGATGGTTATTAGTTTATCCTACCGTGAAAGCCAGTTTTCCGACTGAATCATTCAGAGACATCATTAGAACATAAGTATTATTTTGTTCCCCCGTACTGTCAAGGATTGTCAAAGATTTGTAAATTTTTTGAGCAAAATCCTTGAGGTAATGCTAGGCTGATTGCAGTGAGCAAACCATAGCTTAATAACGATTAAATATAAGGTTAGGGTTTTAAACTTATATTATCGGTTTAAGTCTAAGTACATAGAAAATTAATTGACATTCCCTAACCTAGTTCCGTTGTTTCCCAGAGCCTGAATTGATAGACAAAATTTAACACCAATCGGGCTGGAGTTCTGAAAAAACGGTACTTAGAGACTGGAGTGAGCTTAGGAAAATGGTTTCCCAAACCGTGAACATTTTGAGGGTAGTTAATTAACTAACTCATCTCTAATTTTATTGAACTATCCTGAACAATTAAAGGATGGTTAGACCAGTGGTTAATGATTGAAAAATTTTCAGAAAAAGGGCTGGTGTTAAGCCATTTTTCCGTGATTGTATTAGCTAAAATGTGCATTTTTTGGAGGTATTTTTTATGTCTGGACAAGCGAGTTTTCCCATCCCCAGGACTGCCTCAAATGAGGAAACCACAGGGCGATATATTGTTACTTTCCAAGATGGAGCAACCCCAGAAGGAATCGCCGCTCTGCGAGATGTGGCGGGGATATCTGCCTTGCCCGATGCCCGGGATTTTGCCGATTCGGCCATGGACAGTTCAGAGCTAGATGCGGCGGGAGGGGGAACCTTTCCGACTTTGGGAGTGGCAGTGGTTTCTATGGATGACTTAGCCTTGAGCGGTGTCATGAACATAGCGGGGGGAGGTTCGGCAATTTTAGCGATCGAACCCGAACGAATTTACTATGCGATCGAGGAGGGTTTATCCTCGGAATACTTCAAGGGTTATCGTGATGCCGTCAATCATCTTTATGAACAGTCCAAGGCCAAAGAAGAACTGGGAGACAAGGATCTCGCGGCCCTGGCCTTTCTCGATGATGCCCAATCCACTTGGGGATTAAAAGCCACGAAAGTAATCAATTCCCGTGGTCGCAGTGGTCGCGGTATTAATGTGGCTGTATTAGATACCGGTATGGATTTGAACCATCCCGACTTTTTTGGACGATCGATCCAAAGTCAGTCTTTTGTACCAGGAGAAGCGGTGCAGGATGGTCACGGTCACGGCACTCACTGTATCGGTACCGCCTGCGGATTTAAAAATGTCAACGGTCGCCGCTACGGGGTCGCCTACGAAGCGACCATTTACGCAGGTAAAGTTCTCAGTAATGCTGGCAGTGGTTCCCAAAGTTGGATTCTGGCTGGCATGGAATGGGCGATCGCCAGTCGCTGTGCGGTGATTTCTATGTCCTTAGGCAATAAAGTTCCAACCCTCTCCACGGCCTACGAAACTATCGGCCGTCGCGCTTTGCAAAATGGTTGTTTGATTATCGCCGCAGCCGGCAATCACCGGCCTGGTACGGTGGGTCAACCGGCTAATAGTCCCTCAATTATGGCCGTGGCGGCGATCGATAGTAATCTGCGATTAGCCTCTTTTTCCTCTGGTTCTGGTACTGCCCAAGGTGCTAACGTAGATATCGCTGGTCCCGGGGTGGCGATCTATTCTTCCGTACCGATGCCCGGACGTTACGCCGTTTTTAACGGCACCAGCATGGCTACCCCCCATGTGGCCGGGATCGCTGCTCTTCACGCTCAAGCTTCGGGAGTCCGCGGGGCGCAACTCTGGCAGTTACTCACCTCGAAAGCCTTGCGACTGTCTATTCCCACCGTTGATGTGGGTAGTGGACTCGTTCAAGCGCCTTAGCAGTCAGTATTGAGGAGTTAGGAGTTAGGAGTCAGGAGTCAGGAGATTATTTTTATTTATTCTCCCCCATCTTCCCTCTCCCTTCTCCCCCATCTCCCCACTTCCCTGTTCCTATCTCCTGACTCCTGCTCATCTTTTTACTTTCATTAATAGCCATGGAAAAGATTATCGTGACGATCGATGAACAGCATTTAGCCGATATTCAGACAGTGGCCAATAATTTACAATCCCTGGGCATGACAGTAGATAATATATTATCGGTTTCCGGCATTATTACTGGTTCAGCCCCTCGATCGCTGATTCCCTCTTTAAAGGCAGTCCAGGGAGTTCTCGATGTGGAGGAAGATAAGGAAATGTGGGCTATATAAGCTGTTGACTATCTAAAAAATTGGCTCTTCTAGGTTCTGTGTGATATTAGGGGTCGAGAAAATCGTCACCGACCTCCCCTCCCATTCAGAACCGTGCATGAGACTTTCACCTCACACGGCTCCTAGTTTGACTGTTCCC
>SFBI01000141.1 GCA_007095845.1 Microcystis aeruginosa Ma_MB_S_20031200_S102 | reverse complement strand
TCGATCACTTTTTTTCTCAAGTCTAGGCTATAAGACATTTTTCTGTATGGATTGCTCGTTTCTCTTTATTTTACCTTATTTTTCCCTCGTCTCACACTTATTTGAAATGACTATATTTATCAGAAAAGTCATGATCAAGCTCAGCTTTTTGTAGCAGTGTTGCCCCTTTAAGAGCCAGTTTTAGATTGTCGATAATATCATCGGGTAATTTTGAGAGATTGGCAAGGGTTCTTTTTTTGACTTGATCTCCTTCTCGGTAGGACTCTCGAAGAACGGTGGGGGGAGGAATTACGGTTAGAAACTTTTTCTATATACATGGCTATCATTTTAGGAAATAGAGAGAATTATCGTGGTTGTTTGTTACTTGGTATGATTTGATATGGGGGCATAAATCGACTAAATCGTTATCTGACAAGAGATTTAATTGATTAGTTCGCTCTAGATCAAAAACAATTGACAAAAATCGCCAAATGTCTTTCTACATAAAGGTTTTATCCCTTATATTCCTCGTTTATTGCATAACACAAACCGAAGAGCCATTATCGTCCATTTAGAAACACCACAAGCTACATGGGTACATTAAGAAAAGTTAAAGGGCGCATCGATTGATGGATAAGGGTTTTCGGCTCTTGTAGTATATATGTGCGGGGAAAGTTCGGTTATACATATCCAACCACCTCTTTCTTGCCCCTTGCCTCACCTCAACAAGAAATTTAAAGGTGCGGGCAACTCATCTGGCTCTTTTCCTGTATAATCAAGTCTTAATTTTAGGAATTGTCATTATATTTGAGGAAAATCTATGAGTTGGACAGAAGGATATGTATCGGAAGTTAACTACACTAGCGGCTTTTACGGCGAGTTAAGTCCCCTAAAATTAGGTTTAGCCACTCTGATTAAATCGATTCACCCCCCCGATTCTAGCCAAGAATTTACCTATTGCGAATTGGCCTGCGGTCAGGGTTTAACCACGAATATTCTAGCGGCTACCTATCCCCACGCCCAATTTTATGCCAATGATTTCAATCCGAGTCATATCGCCACCGCCAGAGATTTAGCGACCAAGGCGGGAATGAAGAATATTCTTTTCTTTGATGATAGTTTTGAGGAATTTTTAGGGAGAGATTTACCTCAATTTGACTTCATTAGTCTGCACGGAATTTATAGCTGGATTAGTGCCAGAAATCGCCAAGCAATAGTTGATTTTATACGCCGCAATCTCAAGGTAGGGGGATTAGTTTATATCTCCTATAATGCCCTGCCGGGTTGGTCAGCAGCGATGCCGATGCAAGCTTTAATGTTACGTCATGGTCAACACAGTTCCGAGCCAATTTTAACCCGCATTGAACAAGCACTTAGTTTTACAGGGGAATTATTAGAAGCTAATGCTAATTATTTTGTGCAAAATCCAATTTTAAAAAGTCGTTACGAGCGCCTGAAGGAACAAAATCGTTATTATTTAGCTCACGAGTATTTCAATCAGGAATGGAATTCTTTTTACTTTGATGAAGTAGCGAAAGAATTAGAGGATGCTAAACTTAAATACGTGGGTTCTGCTCATATTAATGACCATATTGAGGCGGTCAATCTCTCCCCAGCAGCCCAAGAGAAATTATCAAAAATCAGCGACCCAATCTATCGGGAAGTGGTGCGAGATTTCTTTGTTAATACCCAATTCCGTCGTGATATTTTTATTCGAGGCCCTTTAGGTTTAACCACCCAAGAACAGGTTAAACAACTACAAGAAAGCCGGTTCGCCATGATTGTTAATCCCGCAAATATCAAGCTTGAGCAGCAGTTTCCCGTGGGAGAAGTTAAGTTACAGGAGGCAGTTTATCAACCAATTTGTCAGGTTTTAGCGGAATCTCCCCAAACTTTACTGCAACTACAAAATCACCCCAAAACTTCAAATATTAACTTGAATGGTCTTTACCAAGCTCTGATGATTTTAACTGGTATTGGCTATATTCATCCTGCTGTGGATGAGCAAACTTGCCTGCAAAGGAAACCATCTACTGATGCTTTTAATAATGCAGTGAAAGCAAAAGCGATCTATGATGAGGAATTAAGCTTTTTAGCTTCTCCTTTGATTGGTACTGGAGTAGTGGTCAATCGTTTAGAACAATTATTCCTTTTGGCTAAATCCTATAACCAAGATGCAGTACAATTTGTCTGGCAAATTTTGGCAAGTCAAGGCAAAAAAGTGGTTAAAGATGGGAAACCTTTGGAAACAGAGGAGGAGAATATTACTCATCTGAAAACAGTGTACGAGGAGTTTAGTCAAGGACGTTTACTAACATTGCAAAAACTAGGTATTGAGTAAATACTATCTTGATGTTTCTAGAAACTTGATATTTTTAACCATGACAGTCATCAATTTACAATCTTTCGAGAAAAAAGTTTTCTCCCAAAATGGAGTAAAGCTTGTATAGTAAAGCTTTGAGTTTTTGTTAGATTGATATTTATCAACTTTAGAGCATTGCTGGACAGAGAGGGAGCTTGGGGAATTTTCTACATTGTAAGTTCGGAAGAACCGCAGATTTTCGCTCTCATGGGTTTTACCAATCGCTTTTATGTAGAAATTGGGGTAGAAGATGGCAGAGAGTGTAATACGCGTTATCTGCGAGAAATTTATAACTGTCATGGTATCCAGTTGGATAGGGATTATAGTAACCCAGAACTTCATCTCTATCAAGAGTTAATTACTGCCGAAAATATCAATCAAGTTTTTATCAAGTATCAGGTTCCCCACGAGTTCGATTTGCTTTCTATTGATGTGGACGGTAATGATTTTTATCTCTGGTTTAGTTTAGAAAAAATCTATCAACCGCGAGTGGTGGTAGTGGAATACAATTCTTCTCACTCACCCAAAGAAGATAAGGTTTACCCCTACTCTACTCAGCGTTGTTGGGATGGAACAAATTATTTTGGAGCTAGTATTTTAGCTTGGAAAAATTTAGCAGATAAGAAAGGTTATTCCCTTATTTATGCCGATAGTCAAGGGATTAATTTATTTATGGTTAGAAATGATGTTTTAAGCGAAAAAAATCTCATTTTTTTAAATACAAATATTCCAGAGTTAATTTATGTGCCTCCTAATTATTATGGCTGCTTACCCTATAGAAATTTGGCAAAAGGTCATTCTCCCGATCCTTTGCAAAGAAAATATTTAAGTTCGCAAGAAATTTTACTAACAGGCAGATTTGCCGATATAATAGAGGGAATTTATCAAATAGTTGCCCAGTTAAATAAGCGGGTAAGTTTTGCTGGTTATTTAGCTAATTTCCTTCATCCTCAATTATTCCGACAAGGGTTTTATTTACCCGAAGAAAATTTTACTTGGTTAAAAGGTGATTATGCTTTTTTTACTATCGAGCTTGACTGTACCGTTCCCCTACTTATAGAATGGCAAATAGTGACAGTTTTTCTCTCGTCAGAAAACCCTACACTTAAGGTGGAGGTATGGGTAAATAAAAAATTAGTGGATATTTGGAACTTTGAATATAATCGTTTACAAAATAATCTTCGTAAGTTTATTTACTGCTCTAAAAATCTACTTAATGAAAACTCATCTCTAATAACTATTGAACTAAAAATAGAGGGTTCCACATCACCTAAAAATTTAGGACTAAGCGATGATGATAGAAACTTAAGCTTGGCTATTTCTCAGATAAATTTTCTTTCTAGTGATTATTAACTCAATCACCAAAAATCTTTCACTCATAAAAATTGATGACTAATTATGTTTATTCAACCAGAAACTTTTATCGAATTTTGTTATGAAACTTTTTTACAGAGAGCTGCGGATATAGAAGGTAAAAGATATTATCTGGAACAGATCAAATTAGGACGGTCTTTTCAGGAAGTTATCCAGTCTTTTTTACAGTCTTCTGAATTTCAGCAGCATCAGCAAAATAGCCAAAATAATCAAAATAATAATGAGCAGCAACGGAAATTTATTACTAATTTATACAAGTATCTACTAAAAAGAGATCCCGATAACTCAGAGTTAGAATATTGGCTGAATAACTCCCATACTTTGCCAGAAATGTTACATATTTTCGGAGAATCAGCAGAGTATAAACAGGCCAATAATTTTAGTCTGAAAAAGCCACCAGAATCCCTGTATGGAATTATGATCAAAAGTGATGAAATTGACGGTTATTTACTCTATCCCACTTTTGATAAAGTCCAACTTCAAGGAGCTTTACAGGGAAAAGCTTTTCAGCTGAATGATTTTTTAGTCTGTATGACCTTTCTGAAAAATCATAGTCTATTCCACCCCGATGAGTCTTGTTTTCTTGATTTGGGTGCTAATATTGGCTCCACATCCATTTATGCTTTAAAAGGTAATTACTTCCAATCCGCTGTCTCTATCGAAGCTTCGGGTTTAAATTATCGATTTCTGACTTTTAATACTCAGATTAACCAGTTAACTGAGCGATTACAAGCATTGAACTACGGATTAGCTAATTTTACTGGTACAGGAGAATTAGTTTGTAACCCTGATAATTGTGGCGACTTCCGTATTCAACCAGTCAATGTCACAGATAATTTATTTAATGAAGACAACTATAGTCGGGAATTAGCCGAGTTTATTACTCTAGATGAGTTAAAGAATCGAGGAATCTTAAATCCTCGAAAAATTGGTTTTGTTTGGATAGATTGTCAGGGTAGTGAAGGACTAATATTTCAAGGAGGACAAGAATTTTTTCAAGAAATATCTGTTCCTTTATATGTAGAATTTTGGCCCTACGGAATTAACCGACTAGCTGGAAAGAAAAGTTATTTGGCTCTTCGGGCGATTTTTGTCAATTGTTTTTCATCTAGAGCGAACTCATCAATTAAGTCTGTTGCCAGATAAGGATTTAGTCAATTTATGCCCCCCTATCGAACCATACCAAGTAACGAAGAGCCAGTTATTTAAGCTTTATCGAAACTTTTGCCTCTAGAGTATGGAGATTGCACGAGGGAACATTTATTGAAATAAGTTTAGATTTTCTTGATACATTTTATCAAGAAAATTTAAACACTGGGGAATATATTGATATTTTAGTTATTCCCAATTAAGCTTGCTAAACTAATAGCTCTTTTTTATAAAGTAAGCAAGTTTAGATTTTTTGATTACAATTTTAAGCAGTCTTTTAATAGCTGAATTTGCTGTAGATAAACTCTTAATTTTATCTTGCAGACTTTCAATATTTTCTGATAATTGTTTATTCTGATTCTTGAATTTTTCCAGAGAATATTCCATTTCTTGAAGAGAGATAGATGTAATTAAGTGTTCCAGAGATTGATTTTATCTTTCCTCTTCTAATTTTCTCAATTCTAACCAAACCTGACCAGAAGGATGTTCTTGAACTTCGGTAATAGTTTTTAGGATAATTTGATAAATTTTTTCGGAATTTTGCTGCCAAGAAAATTGTTGATATCTCTCTAATCCTTTGTCTATTAGTTGCTGACGAATTTCAAGAATTTGTATTTTTTTGATAGCTTGTATTATCTCATCAGTACTGGTGCCGTTAATGTATAAAACTGCATCACCTCCTACTTCTGGAATTGCTGAATTAAAGCAAGTAATCACGGGACAACCACAGGCCATTGCTTCAATAATTGGCAGTCCAAATCCTTCATAAAGGGAAGGATAAACTAAGGCAATTGCACCCGAATAAGCGGTTTTTAAATCCTGATCATCTAATTTTAAGACATAGGTGGTAATATTTGGAGCTAATTTCGATAATTCTAGCTCTAACTCTAAATCACCACCGACACAAACCACAGCTAAATTATTATTTTCAGGTAAATTATTCCAAGCTTCAAAGAATAATTTGACATTTTTATAACCCTTGAGACTAATGCGGGAACCAACGATGAGAAAATATGGTTTTAAAATCTGATATTTTTGCTTAAAACTATCAATTTCTTTAGCTATACTTCGAGAAAATTCTCGGCTGACTCCATTATAAACAACATCAATTTTATCCTGGGTAATGTGGGGATAAAACTTAACTAAATCCTTGGCAGTATTAGCTGATATGGTAATATAACGAGACGCATAGAGAATACTATAGTGTTTTTCTTGCCATTCTGGTTGAGTTAAATCTGCTTGCAGGACTTCAGGTATCATATCATGAACCATCAGAACTGCGGGAGTGAATAAAGGCGTTGTATAATAGGTGGAAATAAATAAACTTGCTTGCAGCCGATCGCAGATTGCTTGAATTTTTCTAGTATCCTCTCCACTATGATTATAATCGTAGGCTTCTAATAACCAATATTTTAAGTTTTTTAACCTCGGTGCGGTTTGATTTCTATCTAAAATAATAATATGTTGACTAAATTCTGAGTTACTCCATTTTTGTAGAATTGAATACCAAACTCTCGCTATTCCTCCTTGGTTAATTTGAAAAATAACGCCATCAATCACAATAATAGGTTTGCTTTGCTCGGACAAAGATTGAATTAGTTGTAAGTTTTCTCGCTGACATTCAGTTAATTTATTATTCTTTTGATTTTCTAATTTATCAGTTCTTTGACCAATAGTATAGAGATATTTTTCTTGAAACCTTTGAACATTTTCCTGCTCATTTTCTGAAGAATGACTATCGATCATATTAACTTAAACTCTCCCTTTTGATAAAAAACTTTTATTAATAAATCCTCTAGGCATCCCCGAATAAGCTCGGCTAAATTATCGGCAAAAACAGGGGTGAGAACTTTGATGTTATTAACCAATTTTTGATCGTGACTGCTGACTTCGACATAAGCAAATAGTGGACGATTTACCTCCTCTAAGTTGAAAAGGTCGTTAACAGAGTAACATCTACTAACTGCCTTGCTTTCACTAGCGGGAAATATTGACCCCGACAATTGCCACTTTTCGGGGGTATGGGGGGAAGTACCCACAATTTGAGCTACTTCCCCTATCTTGACTAATCTTTTGCCCTGACAAAACCTAGTTAAAAACCCCCACCTTAGCTAGGTTCCACGAGATTATTTAAGCCATAAACCACTTTAGCGGTGATAACCTTATCCTTATCGGTAAGTTCTTCTAACACCTCTTTTCCCTCGACTAAATAGCCAAAAACCGAATAACGACCATCCATAAGATTAAACCCCGGAGGAGTTAATTCATTATCGAATTTAAAGAAAAAGAATTGCGAGGAACCTCCGTTAGGATTAGTATCCGGACGCGCTAGGGCCAAGGCACCGAAAGCGTTAAAAGGCAAAGCGAGACTGGGTAAGTAAATCCCTAATTCTTCGAGAGTATTGCCATAAACTGGTTCTTCTTCCCCTTTAATCAAAATTTCTAAGGGAATAGAGCGATATTGCTTAGTTTTCGGGTCAATAAATCCCTCTTCTGCACCGACAGGATCTCCAGTTTGGACAACGAAATTATCTTCGCTGCGAATGAAGGGTAAACCGTCATAAAAACCCCGTTGGACTAAATCCACAAAGTTACCCCCATTAATCGGAGCGCTGTAACCATCCACAACGATAGTTAAATCTCCCTTGGTGGTCTGCATCTCTACGGTGGCACGTCCTCGCAATTGCGGCAAGTTAGCGTATTCTGGGGGAACATTAAAGGGAAAACCCACCACCATTAATTCTTCTAAAGCGGTGATATTATTGAGCAATTCCCGTCTGGTTGACCAAACTGCCTCTTTATCCTTCGCTTCTACGGCCGTATCCAGGGATGCCACTCCCGTTTTCAGTTTTTCGATTAATTCCTCCCCTTGGCTTTTACTTGCTTCGGGAACACTATCTAAGATAGCCTTGCTTTTGGTAGAAAGGGCATAATTGGCATCCTTGACATCTTTTTTAATCGGACTCCAACGCTTGGCCCGCAGATGTTTGGCAATATCTTCGATCGATTGTTGCACTTGACGAATTGGTCTATTATCTATGGGTAAGGCATTGCGTAAAATAGCAGTGGGATCCGTTACCGCGTCACCCTGAGCAAGCACAGCTAAAGCAGGAGCAGTCCCCTTAACCGTGAACAGACTTAAGATTAAAAATAGTGCCAGGGCGATACTAGCACCGCTTTTTAAGAAAAATTTGCCCCATTCCCGTAATCTTGTCTTTATTTTCATATTTTGGTCGGTTCCTCAATGGCTATACCTATCCAAAATACTTGTAGGCTTTTAGGGGAACCCTTGTCAATAGCTGATAAAACCGATCGAACTCATCAGTTATCAGTTATCAGTTATCAGTTCACCGATTACTGTTTACTGAAAAAATGCTCCCCACCTCCCCACTCCCCCACCTCCCCACTCCCCAATTCATAATTCATAATTTATAATTCATAATTCTCACTCCCTTTTTTTTACCTTTTATGACTATCATTGTCGATTATCGCTTTCCACCCGCTATTAATGCCGAAAAACAGGCAAAAACGATCGCTATCGGTCAAACCGCCGGCACTTGGAGCGAGCGCCACATTCATCGTCAAAAGCAGCTGCAACAACATCTAGGGGAAGTGGTGGAGATCAGGGAGGAAGCCGACGGTTATAAGGTGGCTAGGGTGCGTTTTCCCGAGATAAACGTTGAAAATGACATCGCCAGTCTTTTAACCATGATTTTCGGCAAATATTCCATGGCTGGAGCCGGAAAAGTGGTGGGGGTGTACCTCCCCGAAAACTACGGCACAAAAGCCAAGGTGGGAATCACCGGAATTAGGCAACGTTTGGGGGTTTATGATCGACCTCTAGTCATGGCAATTTTTAAACCCGCTTTAGGACTATCGGCGCAAGATCACGCCGATATCCTGCGAGAAGTGGCTTTTGCTGGCTTAGACGTGATTAAAGATGATGAAATCATGGCGGATCTTCCCGTGGCTCCCACCCACGAGCGCCTAGATTGTTGTCGCCGGGTTTTGGAGGAAGTGCGGCAGCAAACTGGTAGAAATGTTCTCTATGCGGTCAATGTCACCGGAAAAGCGGACGAATTGCAGAGAAAAGCCCGTTTATTGGTGAAACATGGGGCTAATGCCCTGTTATTAAACGTTCTTACCTACGGTTTTTCCGTTTTAGAAGCTTTAGCTAGTGATCCAGCGATCGATGTTCCTATTTTCGCCCATCCTGCCTTTGCTGGAGCGATGTGTGCCGGTAGCGATACGGGATTAGCCTATTCTGTGGTTTTGGGGACGATGATGGCCCACGCAGGAGCCGATGCGGTGCTATATCCTGCCGCTTATGGTAGTTTACCCTTCGATCCCCAGGAGGAAGGCAAAATTCGCGATATTTTGCGCGATAGAAACGTTTTTCCAGTTCCCTCGGCCGGTATTCGTCCCGGTATTGTTCCCCAGGTATTTGGGGATTACGGACGTAATGTTATCCTCAATGCGGGAACCGGAATTATGGACCACCCATGGGGACCGGCCAGTGGTGTGAGGGCTTTTTTTGAAGCTTTAGGGAGAGTGGAAGCGGGTGAGTCTTTCGATACCGCCAATTTGCCCGAAGGAGCCTTAAAACAGGCAATTCTAGAGTGGGGTTAAGATCAACTTTTTCCAATGCACTATACAAGTATTTTGTCAAGCATTTTTAGAAAATTTAACAAATAACTTCCCGTTTTAGATAGGGTTGCAGCACTTCTGGCACTTTTACCGTCCCGTCTGCCTGTTGATAATTTTCTAGGACAGCGGCCATAGTACGACCGATCGCCAATCCCGAACCGTTGAGAGTATGGACAAAATTAGTGCCTTTTTGCCCTTTTTCTTTAAAGCGAATATTTGCCCGTCGTGCCTGGAAGTCTCTAAAATTAGAACAACTGGAAATTTCCCGATAGGTATTAGCCGAAGGTAGCCACACTTCTAAGTCATAACATTTAGCAGCCGAAAAACCCAAGTCACCGCTACACAATTCAATCACCCGATAGGGCAACTGTAAAGCTTGTAGGATTGCCTCTGCATTAGCAACTAAACTTTCATGTTCCTGAGCAGAAGCGTCAGGATGGACGATTTTGACCATTTCCACCTTATTAAATTGATGCAAACGGATCAAGCCCCTCGTGTCTTTGCCATAGCTGCCCGCTTCTCGACGAAAACAAGGGGTATAGGCACAGTGTTTGATCGGTAATTGCTCCGATGAGAGGATTTCATCGCGATAAAGGTTAGTTACGGGTACTTCTGCCGTTGGTGCTAACCAAAGCTCATCATCTCGACATTTAAAGCTTTCTTCCGCGAATTTTGGCAGTTGTCCCGTGCCGCGCAGGGAGTCACTATTAATTAAAATTGGCGGTAAAACTTCTGTATAACCGGCGACAATATGGCGATCGAGCATAAAATTAATTAAAGCTCTTTCTAGAGCTGCCCCGAGCGCGATAAGATTAACAAAACGACTCTGGGCGATCTTTACTGCCCGTTCAAAGTCTAAAATGCCCAATTTTTCCCCAATTTCCCAGTGAGGCAAAATATTCGGGTTAGTGGGTTTATATTCCTCTCCCCAGCATTTGACTTCGACATTTTCCCGTTCATCCTTACCGATGGGAGTGGTTTCACTGGGTAAATTGGGTAAATCTAAGATTTTTTGGTCAATGGCCGCTTTAATCTCTTTTTCCTGCGGTTCTAATTGAGCTAGTTTACTTTTAATCTCGTTTCCTTCTGTTTTCATTGCCAAAATTTCGGGACTGTTGACATCGCTGCCACTTTTCACTTTTTGTCCCACCAGTTTACCGATTTCGTTACCCCGGGCCTGTAAACTGCTGCGTTCTAACTCTAAAGCCTTCTGTTGTTGATTTAACTGGAGAATAGGGGCAATATCATAACTACCTCCCCGACTATCTAAGCGTTTCTGTACTTCCTCTGGATTTTCTCTAATTTGCTTTAGGTCTAACATGGTAAGTGGGTGGGTGGAATTAAATATAAGATGAACGTAGGTTGGGTTGAAGCATGAAACCCAACGCCCGATCATGTTACGCTACCGCTAACCCATCCTACAAATAATTGTGCCTCCCTACTTACGAGTCAGTAAAAAGTAAAAATTAAGTGGGGGAGTCGGGGAATTGGCAGCCTGAGGGGAAATGTTCTCAATCCCTAACCAACCCTCAATAATAACTCAAAACTTAACTAAAATATCGGTTGGAAGCCGCCGGTAAAATTAGCGGTATATTGAATTGTGGTGTTTGGAGTAAGTCTCATGCTCAAGTATCTGCCTGTTAAATTCCTGCGTTTTTTAGCGATTAGCTGTCTTGTCACGCTAATCTGTCTAGGATTTGACCGTTTACACCCCGTTAAAGCTAATCCCACCCTCATAGCTCAAAATGCTTGGGCCGGGGCCTCCTTCCCCGTGGAAAACTTTCAAACCTATACCTCCGGTTTCGGTTATCGTTCCTCTCCCATGGATGGCAGTCAACAATTTCATGCCGGGTTAGATATGGCCGCACCCTTAGGCAGTTATATCCGCAATTGGTGGACCGGCAGAATCGTCGAATTATCCGATCATACAGGCTGTGGCACCATGATTAAGATGCAATCGGGTCAATGGACGCATATTTATTGTCATCTCATGGGTTCGGTTCAATCCGATAGCCGTGGTACTTTTTTGATTGATAGGTCAGGGGGAATCGTCCTTACTCTCGGTCAGGATATACCGGCAGGGGCCCGCATGGCTAGAGTGGGAATGACAGGACGCACCACCGGACCACACTTGCACTGGGGACTGATGTACGGCAATCAATACGTTGACCCCGCTTTGGTTTTAAATGCTATGTACGGTTCTAATCCTTCGGGTAATAGTTAAGGGAAAAGGGGAATCAGAGAATCTGCGATCGCATTTTGTGGAGAAAAAACATCGCTGTCCGGATTTAGTGAATAACGAGGGACACTGCTAGAATTAAGCTGATCGATTCAGGTATATCCAGATAAAATGCGAATATTAACCCTTGTACCGGGAGGAATTAGCGATCAACTGCTGTTTTTTCCCACTCTAGAAACCCTCTGGCAAACTTACCCCCAAAGCAGCATTGATGTTTTGGTCGAACCTAGAGCAAAGGCTGCTCATCGTCTCTGTCCCCAGGTTAGGGAAGTGCTTTTATTTGACTATCGAGATCAGTACGGATTAGCGGATTATTTAAATATTTTGGGAGTAATTCGAGACCGGGAGTACGAAATCGCCATTAGTCTCACCAATCGTCCTGCTATCAACCTTTTACTCTGGTTAAATGGTGTTCTTAACCGTATAGGCTATGAAAATAATGGCAGCTGGTTCTTATCGCAACAAGTCCCCCGGCCAACGGAAGGCTATCTAGCGGATAATTATCACGCACTGGTCAAAGGGTTAAAAATTGCCGCACCCTGTCCACCTTTAAAATTAACCTTAAATCGGGATGATATAGATTGGGCCCAAATGGAGCAGCAACGCCTCAACATCAAGGATAGCGGCTATATTCTCCTCTACGCCGGCGGTAGCGATCTCAGCATCAGCCAAGGACTGGAAACGCTTTATCCCCTAGAGAGTTGGCTAGAAATTATCCAAGGTATTCGCCATCAACAACCGGATTTGCCAATTGTCGCAATCCAGGGAGAACTGGATGAAGCTTGGGTTTTAGCCCTCAAAGCCATGGATAATAACTTAAAAGTGTCCAGAACGGCCGATATCGGTAAAATGGCCGCCATGATCGCCGGTGCTAATTTATTATTAGCTACCGAAAGTGTC
Organism: Microcystis aeruginosa Ma_MB_S_20031200_S102; assembly: GCA_007095845.1. Lineage (GTDB taxonomy): Bacteria > Cyanobacteriota > Cyanobacteriia > Cyanobacteriales > Microcystaceae > Microcystis > Microcystis aeruginosa_D. Next base: position 16,153 of record SFBI01000141.1, on the reverse strand, counting down.
CCTTTACAGTTAGCCGTGGCCGTGGGAACCTATAGCCTATCTCTGCTGGTTCCTTCGTTGTCTAAGAGAGTTTTACCGAGTGGGGGAGAGCTACATCGATATATTGAAGCTAATACGGGAAAAGTCGCCGATATTACCCCCGAAACTGTCCTGAAAAAGATTTGGGGCCGATAAATAATCGGGTTTTGATCGCTTTTCTCTGGGATCGAAACCCAAAAAAAAATCAGCATCAAAGCTCAATTTTGCGATTGAGATAACTGACTTTTCAAGGATTCTAGGGAGGCCCAACGACCATCGATGGCAGTCTTTTCCGGAAGAAGAAAATCGGGGGGTTGACAATTGGCTCCGCAGAGTTGACGGGGGGGTAAAGTTAGACATAACTGCTCGTATAACCACATTTGCGGGTCAAAATCCCCGTTAGGATCGAGGGTTTCCGAGAGGTCTTCGTAGGCTATTTCTCGCTCTAGAGGATAGGAACTATCGTAGTCTTTATTTTTGTCTAGCCAGATTAATTCGGAAGTGTTTAATTGCAGACGATGATTATATTGTTGTAAACAGCGATCGCAGGTTAAAGTGACAATGGTTTCCGCTTTCACCGATACTTCCAAAAAATTCCCCCCATGTCTAACCAGCAAGCTTCCCCGCACCGGTGTCAAGGTTTCTAGACCGGGGATCAAATCATCGATGATGATCACTCTTTGTCGATCAGGAGATTTGAGGAGGTGGGGGATAAAAATAGTTTCCATAGATAACTCCTGTATCATTTATCGGGGGTCAACTGCGTTAGCTAGGAATAACACACCGTAACTGCTCAGTGACAATCTTTCCTTTTTCAGCTTATCGCAGCCCCGACCTCTTAGGGCGACAGAAAACCTCAACCTCAGCCTAAGGGGTTGAGGTAGTTTATTGACATCGGATTTTAGCTGGTGCTTAAAAGACGGTGGCTTTCATGCTCCCGTGTTACTATCGGTAATTAGTAATCGGCCAACATAGTGGTGTGAGCTTGTTTACTTCTTATCGTTTACTGTTTACTTTCGAGATACTCATGTTGCTCTTGCGTTATGGTATTACCGTGAGTGCGGTGCTTGGGTTGATTTTCTTGGCTGAATCCTCGGTTAAGGCGCAAACTCAGTCCGCAGCCGATTTATTGAAGAAAACCCGACCTACTGCCAATCCAGTTTCTCAATTACCCGCTCCCTCGGCGGCACCGGCAACCACGGAAGCGGATCCCAAAGCCCCTAATTATCTTAATCCTAGTGGCAATCCCCTAATTTTTCCTACCAAACCAGATGAGGTGAATATTAGGGTAGTACAACCGATCACCTTAAATCAGGCGATCGAATTAGCTTTAAAAAATAATCAGACCTTACAGACATCCCGGGTCGATTTAGAAATCGCTCGCGCCCAATTAAAGGAACAACAGGCGGCCTTATTACCCACGGCCCAAGCGGAAACCAGTCTCACTCAAGATCAATCGGCAGCCGCCCAAAGACAGAATAATTTGGCTCGTCAACAGGGAATCCCAGCACTTACACCGGAAGATAGTACCACCTTTCAGGGTAGTGTTCGAATTGTCTATGGGGTTTATACCGGGGGGGAACGGACAGCCCAGATCAAAAGGGCCGAAAAAGTCATCCGGCAACGGGAATTAGAGGTGGAGCGAGTCTCGGAACAAACTCGTTTTGATGCCACTGATGCTTATTATGAATTACAGAGGGGTGATGCCCAAGTAGCGATCGCCCAAGCTGCGATCGAAGATGCTAGTCAAAGTTTACGGGATGCTCAATTATTGGAGCAAGCGGGACTAGGAACCCGATTTGCTGTCCTACAGGCGGAAGTTGACCTAGCCAACGCTAACCAAGACTTAACCCGGGCAATTTCTAACCAGCGTATTTCCCGACGGCGACTGGCACAGATATTGAGTGTCGGTCAGCACGTCGAGTTAACCGCTGCTGATGAGATTCGCGAGGCGGGAACTTGGGGCTTAAGTCTTGATGATAGTATCGTTTTGGCCTATAAAAATCGCGCAGAATTAGAACAACAACTCTTACAACGGGAAATCGGCCAACAGGATCGCTCGATCGCTGTTTCGGCGGTGATTCCCCAAGTGGACCTTTTGGGCGAGTATAATGTCCTCAATGACCTCAGTGATAATGCTGGTTTTGGCGATGGTTTTAGCGTCGGCGGCCGGATTCGTTGGACTTTCTTTGATGGTGGTCGTGCTTTTGCTCAGGCCCGTCAAGCGGAAAGAAGTATCGATCGCGCCGATACGGAATTCTCCCTCCGTCGCAATGAAATTCGCCTTCAGGTGGAGGAATCCTACTATAGTTTGATTTCTAACCAAGAAAACATTAAAACCTCGCAAAAAAGCATTGAATCAGCCACCGAAAGTCTGCGATTAGCCCGTTTACGCTTTCAGGCGGGTGTGGGAACCCAAACGGATGTAATTAATTCCCAACGGGATTTAACCGATGCTAGAAGTCGTTATCTACAGGCGATCGTCGATTACAATAGATCCTTAAATAGTCTCCAACGCTCGATTAGTAATTTACCAGATAATCGTTTGTTTGAAGCGCGTTAATTGTGCGATTTATCGAGGTGCGGTGTGGGGGAGATAGTTAAATCTCCCCTATTTTAAAGAGTTTGGATAATTACACCAATTCCTCGAATTGGAATCCCAAAAAGGGAAATTAACAAGTCCCCCTTTTCGGTTGTTGCTCGTCAATACCAAATGCGGATGGAGGGACTCGAACCCACACATCAAAGACACTAGAACCTAAATCTAGCGCGTCTACCAATTCCGCCACATCCGCAAATATGTCACCGCATCTGATCATAGCATAAGATACTATAGGCAAGATAAAATTTTTTATTCTTAATAATTTCATGCTCTTAGGTTTTGTCTTTCAGTCTCCCGGCCCCGTCCTCTGGGAAATCGGTCCGATTTCGGTGCGCTGGTATGGATTTCTCATCGCTATGGCGGTATTGTTGGGTGTAACTCTCTCCCAGTACCTCGCCCAAAAAAGAGCGATCAATCCCGATTTAATCGCTGATTTGGCCATTTGGTTAGTAGTAGGGGCCATACCTGCAGCTCGTTTGTACTATGTTATTTTTCAGTGGCAAGAATACGCGCAAAATCCTGCTGATATTATCGCCATTTGGAAGGGAGGTATCGCTATTCACGGGGCAATTATCGGGGGTTTGCTGGCAGCCCTAATCTTTGCCCGCATTAATCGGGTTTCTCTTTGGCAATTACTCGATCTGGTGGCCCCTTCAGTTATTCTCGGTCAAGCGATTGGACGTTGGGGTAACTTTTTTAATTCGGAAGCTTTTGGCAGTCCGACTAATTTACCTTGGAAGTTGTTTATTCCTCCCGCTAGTCGTCCTTTAGAATATATCACCGTCAATTATTTTCACCCCACCTTTCTCTACGAATCTCTCTGGAATCTGGCAGTTTTTGCCCTACTCATCTATCTATTTTTCTGGGGGTTAAAACACCCCAGTAAATTAAAAATTGGCACCCTTACCCTAGTCTATTTTATCGCCTACAGTCTAGGTAGATTCTGGATCGAGGGACTACGCACCGATAGTTTAATGTTTGGTCCCCTAAAAATGGCGCAAATAATTAGTTTAGGAGCGATCGCTGTTGGTCTTTTCGGTTTATTCTGGTTATATAAACTGCAGCGTCCTTTACCGGATGTGGTGGCGACCGTTGGTTATAATCAAAAGTTACCCTAGCTAACCCCGACCATGGATCTAGTAACAATTTTTCAACAGGTTTTAAACGGTTTATCGATCGGTAGTGTCTATGCTATTTTTGCCCTTGGTTACACTTTGATTTTTTCCATTTTAGGGATTATCAATTTTGCCCATGGCGCAATTTTTACCCTCGGTGCCTATTTTACCTACGCTCTCACGGGGGGAGTTTTCGGTTTTAATGGTTTATTAGCTAATGCCAAATTACCCTTTTCCCTGCCCTTTTTTTTAGCACTTTTGCTAGGCTGTATCCTTTCAGGTTTTACCTCGGTTCTTCTGGAAAGATTAGCCTTTAAACCCCTCCGGGTAAGGGGTTCCGATTCTCTCTTAACTTTGGTTTCTAGCCTAGGGGCAGCCGTGGTGATTGTTAATGTTATTCAATACTTATTCGGGGCAGAAATTTATACTTTTCCCGATAATATTTATGGTAATCTTCCCCCAGCAATTAATTTTGGTACAGCCGATCGCCCTGTGGCAATTCGCACAATTCAGATTATTATTTTTCTGGTTTCAGCAGTTATGGTGGCTTTACTAACTTATTGGGTTAATTTTACCAAAATGGGCAAAGCTTTACAAGCAGTGGCTGAAGATGTCACCACGGCCAGTTTGTTGGGGATCAATCCCGAAAAATTTATCGTGATTACCTTTTTTATTAGTGGTGCCTTGGCAGGTTTAGCAGGAACTTTAGTCGGTTCTAGTGTTAGTATTGCTGGCCCCTATTTCGGTATTGCTTTCGGATTAAAAGGTTTAGGAGTGATTGTTTTAGGGGGATTGGGAAGTATCCCCGGAGCGGTTATCGGTGGTTTGTTATTGGGTATTGCCGAAGCTTTTGTTCCAGCAGAATATTCCGGTTATCGAGAAGCGATCGCTTTTGCTATTCTTTTTATTATGTTGTTAGTTCGTCCCCAGGGTTTACTAGGTAGAAAGTTGATTCAAAAAGTCTAATTCGGTTTAATTAGCCCCGAGAAAAACTGTTTTTCCCGACAAGGAAGATTGATAGGCAGCGTAGGCCACTTCTAGGGCATAAAGACTGGCTTGGGGAGTAACATAAAGTGGAATCCGATCGAACAGATAATCTAACACCATGGCGGTATCTTTGGCAAAAAGACCGCGACGGGTTTCAACTTCTAAAACTTGGCTACCTTCACTATTAATTAACTGCCCTTTTTCCCCTTCAAAAATTAAGCTGCCCCCCTCACCATGAATAGTGAAAGTTCGCTCATTTTGCCAAAAAACTTCGCCTTTGCCGTAGGTAACTTCAGCAATTAAGCCATTTTTAAATAATAACTGCGCCTCACACAAACAGGCCAGAAAATAATCGGATTCCGGAGCATTCCAATAACGACAATGACAGGATACGGACTCCACTTCCCCAAATAAATTAGTAAAGCGATGGATACGAGAAAGGGCAGCAATCAAAGGAAAACCGAATAAATCCCGATGAAATGTCCAGCGCCGGGGTGCTGGTCTGCCGGGGACGATTGTGGTATAACGGGCTAGGTGGATATTGCCGAGGCTGGCTAAATACTGCTGTTGGGTTTGATGGAGTCCCCCCAACAGTTCAATATGTTCGACGTGCAGTAATTTGTTTTCGGTTTCGGCTAGGGTGATTAATTCTGCTGCCGCTGCCGGGTGGAAAGCCAGGGGATACTCGGCGATAACGTGCTTACCAGATTTTAAGGCAGTACGAGCGATCGAGGCATGGGCCTGATTAACGTTGGCAATGACAATCAGATCGAGATCAGGATGACTGGCCAGGCTTACTGCCGAATCTAGGGCAGAAATTTGGTATTTTTGCGAGAAATTAGCGATCGATTCGGGACTATTACCGCTAAAGTACAGAAGCTGGGTGCGATCATCGGCTTGCAAGCTTTCAGCGCGACGTTGAGCGGCGAACCCTGTGCCAACTATACCAATTTTTAGGGGACGATGAGAACTCATCAGGGGCATTCTGGCGACATTAATTATCGCTCTTCGGGACTTGGTATGGTTCGATATGGGAGCATAAATCGACTAAATCCTTATCTGGCAAGAGACTTAATTGATTAGTTCGCTCTAGATCAAAAATAATTGACAAAAATCACTAAACGCCTTTCTATATAAGGGTTCCATCCCTTATAAGCCCTGTCCATTGCATAACAGAAACCGAAGAACCTGAATTATGAATTGGAGAGATGGGAGTGGGGAGACCACTTCGTCTACCTTGCGGGGGGAGATGGGGAGAATAAATAAAAATAACCTCCTGACTACTGCCTCTTGCTTTTCCTAGCTTTATCTTGGTAATCAACTCATCTACTATCTCAAAAATAGCGCCCTGAAAGATGTGGGAGGGTGAATTCATATTTTGAATGGGCAACGCCAATTTTTTGCTTCTGTTTAGGCCCCAGATCTTCTAAACTGCGATCGGTTGTCGGGGAGCTTGACGACGAGGGGAAACCACCACGGGAGTGGGCGACACTGCACAGGTTAATTCTAGAGACTGTTCTAAACTAACCACCCGATTGAGTTGTTGCCATTCAGTGCTAAAAGGAGGCATCGCTAGAGCGCAGGCTTTCCAATGAGCTTCGACGGGAACATCTAGTTGTTGACAAGTGCCACCGCGCCGACCTTGGGTTTGATAGTATCGGCAGTATCGACAGGAAGAAGTAAGAAAGTTTGCGGGTTGCATGGGTTGGCTTTAAAAGGAAGATGATTATAGGGAACTCAAGGGATGACTCTCTTTTTGCTCTGTGTAATATTGTCCTACCCTGTGCCAAGGGTATTTTTCTGACTAGCACAGCTAGAACTGATATGCCATATAGTTTCTAGTGATCCCCAAAAAAAATTTTGTTTTTAGAATCTTTTAATAGTTGCTTTGCAAAAAGCAGCACTGTCTCAAAACTGAAGAGTTTAACTCAGTTGTAGTCGAGGTTATTGGGTCTAGTATCGGCGATAACAAAGCGGGGATCAAGCCTTAGCCGAATAGAATTGATGAATACAGGGTCAATTAAGACAGAAAATATCGGCCTATTGATTCCCGACTCAAAAGCACTCTTTCCACAAGACTATTCAGAAATTGAATCTTTTACCCCGCCGGACTGGGCAAAACAAAAAGCACAACATTGCCAACGCTCAAGCTCTCCGGAGGGACTGGGAGACTGACAACGAGGACAAATTGGCCAAGATCGGGTTCTATGACTTATTTTCTGGCTCCAAGTCTCTAAACTGTGCGGTTGCGGGGGATTTTCTGGCAGTTTTTCTGGGACAACATAACTAGGATGATCTCTCAGGGATTTAGGTGCGATCGCTTCTAAAGGAATTAACTGATTATCTTGCTGCCAACGGGCAGCAGAAAAACGGATATCGCCCAAGGGAGTCTCTAACTGACTATTAAGCCGTTTTAATAAGCTATAGCGCTGTAAAGACAATTCCTGGGCTAAAGCGGCGCTACTGGTAGCCACCGATAAAACCCCGCGATTGAGGGAAAAAGGCCGGGTTTGCTCCAGCAGACGGGGATTAATAATTTTTGGCCACAATTGCAACACTTGCTCATAGTGGCGATATTCTTCCCAACCCACCTGTTGAGTAATAACCGCTAAAATTTTGTCAAGAGAATGTAAAGACATGGGGAAAATCTAGAGAGTACCACGTTAGACTAGGACGAAAAAACCCCTAAGTAGCTGGTTATAATTAAATCAAAAATGGATTTTAGGTTCGATCCCCCCTTAATCCCCCCTTGATAAGGGGGGTGCCGATCCCCCCTTAATCCCCCCTTGATAAGGGGGGTTTCTGATAATTTTTAACGCCTACCTACTTAACTTTTCAGCATAACCCTATAATACCGTCATGAAATCCGATCGATCCCCATCCTCCCAAGATTTGCCTCTCTCGATTGTCCATCAACCCAGTTCAGCCATTGATCCCGCTCAGGAATCAGAATACCTAGAAGCTGCTGTCATTAACGTCTATCCCCCAGCTAAAGATGTCTTTTTTACCCCTTGGGGCATCCGGGCAATGGTGATCTTTTTAATTGCTAATAGTCTCCTTAGTCTCAATCAATGGTTAACCAACACCACCCCCACCCCGAGGAAAGCTGAGACTTCGCTGCTGGATCAGCACAAAAATAACTCCCGCCACCTCGATCGATTGATAGCGATCGCTCGTCCAGTAGAGAAAACGCCTCAAACCAGTGCGATCGCTAATATTCCCGCTCCTCCCGTTAAAACTAGCCCGATCGCTAACATTCCCGCCCCACCAGTGGTTCAGAGTCCCCCCACCGCCATAAATCCGACTAACGCCCTCTTACCGCCCAATCCGCCACCGTCCCTCATACCCGTCCATCAATTACCCGTCAGTAAGATCAAGCAATCTTTACCCGTCGCCGCCACTTCCCCCAATACCCCCAATACCCCGCCCGCATCTTCCCTAGTTTCCGCACCACCGCTACCACCGCCCCAAGTCACCCCCGCCCCCTCGACTGCGATCATTAACGAACGAATGTTAGAGGAATTACGCCAAAGAGAGGAATCACCCGCTAATTTACCCTTTTTTCAACGGGAAAAAGCCCGTCGTCTGGCTAATCAAAACCGACAGGATGCCACGGAGTTAATGAAACAGTTACCGCCAGAATTACAAGCATCCCCTTCTCCCAGTAGTCCGGCACCTTCAGAAACAGCCGATCCCTCCCAGTCCCCCGTCCCTAGTTCTATCATTATTGATAGGAGCGGCACTTCAGTAAACTATTAGGGTTACTATCGGGAGGACGGTAATGGGTTTTTTCGATCGCATGGGCCAAGCAATTCGCGCCCAAGTCAATAGTCTGATTCAGGAAAATCAAGATCCAGAAAAACTGCTGGAAAAGGCGATCTTGGAGATGGAAGGGGAATTGATGCAAATGCGACAAGCTCTGGCGGCAGCCGTCGCCACCCAGAAACGCACCGAGCGCCAACGACAACAACAGGAAAAAGCGGCCCAAACTTGGCATGAACGCGCCCAATTAGCCCTACATCACGGTAACGAGGAACTCGCCCGCCAAGCTCTCAGCCAATGGCAAACCTATCAAAGTCAGATCGCCCCCCTAGAAACCTCCCTGCAACAACAGACGGCTATTATACAAAAGTTAAAGAAAGAACTCTTGACAATTGAACGCAAATATGCTGAGATGAAAGCACAGAAAAGCCTTTATCTGGCTAGGTTGCGATCAGCGAGTGCCAGTCAAAAAGCCCAGGAAATTATGGGCAGTTTGAACAGCAGTCAGATGGGGACTATTTTCGAGAAATTAGAAGCAAAAGTCCTAGAAGCCGAATCCCAAGCTGATTTAATCCGGTATAAAGACCCTTTAGAGGGACAATTTCAAGATTTAGAGGGACAAAAACAAATTGAAGCGGAATTACTTAAGTTAAAACAAGAGAACTTGGACAGATGATGGCGGTTGGTGAGCGTGGGGAGAAAAAGTCTGATGGCTAGAGAGAAAAAAAATCTGTCAAGTTCTCCAGACAACTGTACAAAATCGAAAATTTTCTTGTTATCACTGTAGAGAAAGAGTAGTTTTATGTTACGCCAATCCGACCGTGAGCCTATCCAAAGAAACCAATCATCCCGATCGTACCTATTTCGCTCGTTCTCTCCAGCGATTGGAACAGGATGTGCTGAGAATGGGAACCTTGGTCGAAGAATCCTTTCGTCTTAGCCATCAATCCCTTTTTGCTAGGGATTTGGAAACGGCGAAAAAAATCGCCCCCCTCGATAAGGAAATCGATCGCTACTATCGCCAAATCGAGTTAGATTGTGCCACTCTCATGACTCTACAGGCTCCCGTAGCCCAAGATTTGCGGCTTTTAAGTGCTTTTATGCAGTTAGTGCGCGATTTGGAACGTATCGGCGATTATGCCAAGGATTTAGCCGAAATAGCACTCAAATTATTCGCCTATACTCCCCACGATTGTATGAGTGAGATCGAGGCTATGTCCCACCATGCCCAGTATATGTTAGCCACGAGCCTTGTTGCCCTGGCTGACCTCGATCAAGAAGCGGGTCAAAGGGTTAAAGAACTAGATAATACGGTCGATCGAGCCTATGACTATCTCTATCACACTCTCGCCCATCAAAGAGATATCAAGGGTGTGGTGGAACCAATCCTACTGATGGCTTTACTAATCCGTCATCTGGAACGGATGGCCGATCATGCCACCAATATCGCCCAAAGGGTATCTTACATCGTTACTGGACAGAGAGGCTGAGGCGCTGGATGCTCCTGAGATGATTTCCCTCGAACTCTGGCCTTCGCTTTTAGCGTTTACGACTCAGGGGGTTTAAAATTTCACTTAACCCCTCTCCCAAGAGGGATAAACCCACCACCATCGTGGTCATTGCTAATCCGGGGAATAAAGTAGTCCACCAGATACCCGTAGATAAATCCGCCAAAGCTTCCTTGAGATCATGACCCCATTCCGGGACTTCTTCTGGTAATCCTAAGCCTAAAAAGCCTAAACCGCCTAAAACTAGGATCGCATCTGCTGCGTTGAGGGTGAAAATAACTGGGACACTCTGGACGACATTAAAGAAAAGATATTTTGATAATATACGACCCGGTGTAGCTCCGATCGCTCGGGCTGCTTCGATAAATAACTCATTTTTAACGCTGGCGGTTTGATTTCTGACTACGCGAAAATATTGGGGAATATAGGCAATACTAACAGCGATCGCTACATTGAGGATACCACGACCCAAAACGAAGGCCAGAGCCACTGATAATAATAACCCCGGCAAGGTGTAGAGGGTATCCATGAGAAAGAGGAGAACGCGATCGATTTTACCTCCCAAGTAACCGCTAATTAGTCCTAAAGGAACCCCGATGACTACAGATAATCCTGTGGCCAAAAATACCACGGACAAGGCCGCTCGCGCCCCGAATAGGGTGCGGGAAAAGACATCATAACCGCGCACATTCGTCCCGAACCAATGGGCGGAACTAGGGGGTTGTAGGGGATAATTGCTTAAAATGTCGGTTGGATCCTGAATCAGTCCGATCGCTTGCAGAAGGGGCGAAAACAGGGCAATCAGGATAAAAATAATTGTCAATACCAACCCAACCCCTAGGAGCTTAGTGGTTAGGTTGGGTTTCAGAAAAGGATCGATCGGCAATTTAACAGGAGTCATCGACAAAATTTAGGCATTGCATAGAACGCTAATTGTAGAAGACAAGGCTAACCTGTTACAAGAGCAGGGTTTTTTCAGACAGCCGGGGCCGAAACGATCATAAACCAAAGAAAGACTGCTAAAGCTAAAACAGTTAGTTTAATCAGGATATAAAGCAGTCCGTTGGGATAAAGGAGATCGTGAAACATATTGCCTCCTCGGGAGAAAGTAACGATTGTTTCTCTCTCACACTCCGATCTTAAGTCTTTTTCTGTTCCACTGACGCACAACTTAACAAAACGTGCGATTATAGGGAAAAAGATTTTTTTACTAGCTATGGCACTACTGACCACAGGAAAACCATTTATTCGCGATCTGGAACAATACGGTGCTTTAGGTGTTTACGCACCCTTAGAAGGGGGTTACGAGGGACGCTATCAAAGACGTTTGCGGGCCACTGGTTACAATGTCCTGCATATCACCGCTAGAGGTCTGGGCGATTTGAGTGCCTATCTTACCGGCATTCATGGAGTCCGTCCCCCCCATTTAGGTAAAAAAAATATTGGTCGGGAAGCAGCTGTCGGGCCGGTTTATTTTATTCCTCCCATTGCTACCTATCAATTGGAAAATTTACCTCCCAAATCTAAAGGTTTAGTGATTTGGATTATTGAAAGTTTTGTTTTATCCTCAGAAGAAAAACAATACTTAATTAATCTTAGTCAACAGGAACCTCGGTTAAAATTTGTCCTCGAATTGGGTGGGGAAAGATATTTCCGGTGGCAACCTTTGAGCAAATCTTTAATCGCTGCCTAGAATTAATTAGGATTGGCTGAATAAATCTAAAAACCTTTTTGGATAACACTTTTAGACTTTTTGGAAATCAAAAAGTACCGGACTGGGAGTGATCAAGGGAAAAATTCAGGTACTTTTTCCCTGAAAATTAGGTAGTTGACTAGGGCGGTTCGGCGGTTCAGACCTCGACGTGAGCTTTTGTCGAAGTCTCGCCGTGGAAGCCTGCCCCCACGAAAAACTTTTTCGGCCAACCCTATTTACTTTGGCTATCTTTGGTGTCATAATTTTGCAATGACAAACGAAAAACTCAGATTTATCGATCTTTTTGCTGGTATTGGAGGATTTAGATTAGCTTTTGAGAGCGTTGGTTATGACTGTGTATATTCTTGTGAAATAGACGAAAACTGTCGAAAAGTATATTTCAATAATTTTCAAGAAATTCCCGATCAAGATATTAGAAAAATTGCTATCCATGACCTGCCTGATTTTGAAGTGTTGACAGCAGGATTTCCCTGTCAACCCTTTAGCATTTCTGGAAAACGAGCCGGATTTAGAGATACAAGGGGAACTCTATTTTTTCACATCTGCGAAATAGTCGAATTAAAAAAGCCGAAAATAATTCTTCTGGAAAATGTTAAACACCTAATTCACCTTGACAAAGGCAAAAACTTAGATATTATTTTGCGTTCTTTGGAAGAACTGGGTTATTTAGTTGATTATAAGCTCTTAAATGCCAAGGATTTTGGTGTGCCGCAAAATCGAGAAAGAATTATTATTATTGCTACCCAAAATAAAAAATTTAATTTCAACTCATTAAAATATACTTCACCAATACCTAAGTTACGGGATTTTCTGTCTCCTCAAGGCAATTTTGAATACTTAGATAAAAAAGAATATACTCTCATTGATAATCCTACCTTACAACCATCAGGATTAATTTTTGTCGGGTATCGCAATAAAACTATCTGGAAAAAAGGTATCAGACCAAATACAGAACATTTATCCCGGGTTCATCATCAACCTAACCGAATTTATTCGATCGATGGAGTACATCCTACTATACCATCTCAGGAAACATCTGGACGTTTTTTTATTTATATACCCGAACAAGATCAGGTGCGTAAATTAACTATCCAAGAATGCTATCGACTGATGAAGTTTCCCGATAGTTTTCAAATTCATCCTAACTTAGCTGAGTCTTATAAACAGGTGGGTAATTCGGTTTGTATTCCCATGATTCAAGAGTTGGCTATTGCCATTAAGAAACATATTTTTGAAACCAATTCTAGAGTATCCTTAAAGGAGTTTTCTCTTTCTCGTCAGAATATTCAATTGGAAATTATCGGATTAAATTTTATGAACCATAAAGAAAAGTTATTAGAAATTTATGACCAATCCTTAAATTTAGATGATCGGCAACCACTGCCCCCTCAACCCTATCAAAACTATATCCAACAAATTGCTACTAATTGCTCAAAACAAAAGGGAGTTTATACGGTTTTAATAACTTTATTAGTTCATAAAATTCTCTATCCTAATCAAGATATTAGATACCATCAAACTAATTTACTTGGAGGATTTTCAGGAAGAACTATTGATACTCAGTATATTACTCCCACCTTGAAACAATTGGGATTACCAGCTATGGCAGAAAGTGGCTGGCTAACTCGTTCTTTAGAACAACCCTTTCCCTATACTTTAGATTATCAAGGTAAAATTAGTAATCAAAAAACCAAAGATGCTTTTCTGGGTTTAATTGATTTTATTGAAACTAATCCTCAACAAGCTGAAGTTATTTTAAGGCTTTTACTTCATCAAGTTAATCAGATTATCCAGACCCAAAAGATTAAAATTTTGAAGATAGATAATCCTGAATCTTTTGACATCAACACTTTGAGCAGTTGCTTGGAAAATCATTTTAGTTTCAATTATCAAACTCGTGGAGCTTCCAAATTACCTGTTTTAGCCCTATATGCAATTTATCAAAGGTTAATTATAGAAGTAGAAAGATACAAATCCTGCACATTAAAACCCCTAGGCAGTCACACAGCTTCTGATCTAACTTCTGGTAGTGCAGGAGATATTGAGATTTTTGATAAAAATAAACAATTAGTAGAAGTTATTGAAATTAAGCATGATAAGTACATTGATTTACAAATTCTCCGAATTGCCAAAGATAAAATTATTAAATTTAATCCGAGAAGATATTATATCCTATCATCTTTTGATGTTAAACCCACAGAAGTGGAATTAATCATGTCTGAGATTCAAACTATCAAAAACAACCATGGTTGTCAAATAATCACCAATGGTATTATACCGACAATTAAATATTATCTGAGACTGATATCATCTCCAGAAGAATTTGTCAATAGCTATTCCCATCTAATTGAAATAGATTCGGAATTACAAACTATTCATAAATTAAAATGGAACGAAATTTTATCTAATCTTATTTCTCCAATTGAACAAATCTAAACTAGCGAGCTATACTATGGCCAAAATATACCATCTCTGGTGACAGCTTTTCTCAAGATGAAGTGTAACCTAATTTGGTATCGACGACCGACACCCCACAATCCGTCCCCACAAAAAACTTTTTCGACCAACCCTATTTACTTTGGCTATCTTTGGTGTCATAATTTTGCAATGACAAACGAAAAACTCAGATTTATCGATCTTTTTGCTGGTATTGGAGGATTTAGATTAGCTTTCGAGAGCGTTGGTTATGACTGTGTATATTCTTGTGAAATAGACGAAAACTGTTGAAAAGTATATTTCAATAATTTTCAAGAAATTCCCGATCAAGATATTAGAAAAATTGCTATCCATCACCTGCCTGATTTTGAAGTGTTGACAGCAGGATTTCCCTGTCAACCCTTTAGCATTTCTGGAAAACGAGCCGGATTTAGAGATACAAGGGGAACTCTATTTTTTCCCATCGGCGAAATAGTCGAATTAAAGTAAGACAATCAATCAATATTTAGCATCTTCTTAACCTGATCTAGAGAATGAGTTTTGCTATCTTTTTCTTCTTCTTTTGCTTGTATTAAATCTTCCAAATCCTCTAAGTCTTCTAAGATTTCTTTAATTTTCATAAACTCCTCATAAGTTAAAACAGCAAATTCTTTTTTGCCATTTTTGATTAAGAATTCAGGATGTAATTCAATCATTGTTTTCTCCTTAATTTAATTGTAGATATTTTGTCGATGTTTAACACGATAAATCACTAAAGTGATTTCTTCAACCTCAAATAGAATTCGATAGTTACCCACCCTTAAGCGATAATTAGGGGTAAAATTCTTTAATTGCTTGACATCTCCTTGTAAATTATCCTTCATTGCTTCAATTTTAGCCATAATCCGAGTCCGATCTTGAGAAGAAAGTTTTTCTAAGTCTTTGATAGCTTTAGGCTTGAATTGAATTTGATATTTCACATTAGACCTCTTGCATCAAACATCTTATAGTGATGGGCAACCCCCACTTAGATATTATGTTCCACGGCAGAGCCTTAGAACAAGCAGTAAGGTAGATGTTGTCAAGTTAGGACATCTAGTTGCACCAGGAGCAAGGAGCAGTCGTCCTAATGTAAATTTTTGTTACAAAAGCTAGCATTTCTGGGTTTGATAAGCTATCAAGCATTTAAATTGCTTGTTGAGATGAGGCAAGACCCCCCAGGGGGGAGAGATTTAGCTAATCCAACCGACTTCGGTTAAGATGCGTCTTAGCTTAGTGTGGTTAAGTAATACCATAAAAAACTATGCAAGAAGTCCACTATCTAAATTACTCGTTAAGACTGCAAGAGAGAAGGGAGCGGGGAGAGGAAGCTCGAACATTTGTACTAAAGCTCCCAATACACATAATTTCTAAGTGCGAGTAGAGAGTCACTAATTCTACCCGTGTCACCAAAGGCATGGTATTACGTCAACCCCGTTAAGCTTTTTTCACGAAAATAACGTCTTTTTCGACCTTGACTTGATAGGTGGTTAGATTGCGTTTTGGGGGTTTATTCGTGACCACCCCAGTGGCGGTAAATTTTCCCGGATGGCAGGGACAGGCTAAAATCTGTGCGCCAGTATTCCATTTCACCGTACAGCCTTCATGGGTACAAGTCGGGTTTACTGCACTGATCTTTTTCGTATTTTTCTCCCAGATTAGGAGCAAGGAGCCGACCGGGGATTTTTTATCTAGAAAACTGCCTTTGGCTTCCAATTCTTTGAGGGTAATGCCTGTCACTTTCACAAAGCCATCCGCCGCTTGGACCGGGGTCATCTCTTGGTCGGTAGCCGTCCCTAGGATTTCTGGGGCGCAGGCCATGGCTCCGCCAACACCAACGAGGGCAACAAATTCACGACGATTCATGGGATTAGGTTCAAGGGGTGACAAGGCGACTAAAAGGCTTGCTGGATAAGGCGCATAGCCGTTAGACCCCTAGAAAAATCGGGGTGTTTTCCCGGCTTGAGGCGGATCAAAGAAAAGGCGAGTTCCG
>SFBI01000140.1 GCA_007095845.1 Microcystis aeruginosa Ma_MB_S_20031200_S102 | reverse complement strand
CGATTACTAATTCACTACCTAAAATTTGAGGATGTTCCAGTTCCTTATTCAAATAACAGAAGTTATTTTCCTCTGAATGCTCGCCATTTTGCCTAATCATACCTTAATTCAGCAACGCCTTGGTTTCTTATCGCCAATTCAGACTTGAATTGGCCCAACACTGGCAACACCTGTAATTCCAGTCATCTCCTCACTACTATTGGCATCGAGGAAACGCTCCAAATCATCAAAAGTGGTTCCGTAGGTAATGGTGCTATCATCATATCCTTTTAGACTGACGGTATGTTGCTCAAAAGCTTGGTGGAGATAGGGTAAACCGATGAGATAACTGTAGGTAGTTGCTCCGATGGCCAAATCCCTACCTATTTCTTTAGTAGCCGACTCTAAACGAAAAGCGGCGTTGACCGTATCACCAATCGCCGTATAATCTGGATGTTCATCACTACCAGTATTACCCACCATGGCATAACCAGTATTCACTGCGGCACCGATGCCTAATTTAAAGGGTAAGGGATATTGTTGGTTCAGGCTGCGAGTCATGTTGTGTATTTGCGTGATTGCTTGAAAAATTTGTAAGATATCGTCTCGATTGACTTCCTGTTGGCCGTGAAACCAGATGGCCATGATTGCATCACCAATATATTTATCGACCCAACTGCCAGAACTGCGGATGATACTCCCAGCATGGCGAAACCAACTGCCAATTAGGGAAGAAAGCACTTTTTCGTCTAATTGTCTCGTTAAAGCCGTAAAATTTCGCATATCCACCACCATCACCGATGTTAAGCGCCGTTCATGGACGGCCGAGGTGAGGGTATCCCATTCTAAATTGCACAGTTGCTTGTCCACATTAGTGCCAGTGGGACGATAGAACTGCACTTCGGTTTTGCCAAAGGTGATCTGATCTGTGTTATGTATAGTCACGGGAACACCTACCCTTCTGCCATTAACAAAAGTTCCATTGAGACTACCGAGATCGATCAGATAAAAATCTCCTGTTTCCGTGGATTGTAAAATAGCGTGATTACGAGAGATGCAGTGATCCTTAATCACGATATCGTTATCTTTGCTCCGTCCGATTGTCCAGTAAGATCTCCCTACGAGAGGGAAAAAACGCTGTCCCTTTTCGCTATGGAGTAATAAATAGGGATTTTGTCTTAGATAGTATATCCACGGGTGCATAAGCGGTAATAGACAGGCGGTGCTAATTGTATAGATTATTCTATTTTCTAGATAGTTTATCTCAAATGTTAGGATGAAAACGTTCGGTGGTTCGGCTGAGCGTTCGTGTTAGTGAGCCTGTCGAACTACTGAGCGTTCGACAAAAGCTCACGCCGAAGTCTCACGCCGAAGTCTCACTGTCGAAGTCTGGGCTCTCTTAGGTTTGGTGGGCAAAATGTATTCTAAGATACAGTCCTGCTGACGAGCGAGTGGAAGGAACCACAAAGACACAAAGGACACAAAGATTGATCGATCCTATGTAAGTTAAACTTATCACACAGAACCTAGAAGAGCCGAAGTCTGAGCGTTCGTGTTAGTGAGCTTGTCGAACTACTGAACTCACGCCGAAGTCTTACGCCGAAGTCTCACCGTCGAAGCCCTAACCGATATAATGGTATAGGGAGGCACGATACTTTGACAAAGCTCGGTGGCCACTTTTCGACAATGAAATGATTAGAATATTTTGGTTTTAAATAGGGCTTGCTGAATAAGTAGTCGTGCAAAATTAATTTCCTAGTGAAGATAGGCAAGAGGCAAGAGGCAAGAGCGGGGTTAGATATGTGTAATTAATTTTGCTTAGGTACTTAATGGTAAAACCCTCAATAAGCTTTCCATTTTTTAGGTAGGAGAATTGTCAGATTTTTTGTTTTGCATGAGTGCCTGTTGCTTTCAGAAGCTGATAACTGATAACTGATAACTGATTATCGCCCCACTTCAGCGAAAATATCGGCTAAAATCTCTCCAGCACCAGCCTCGCGCACTTTATGGGCTAAATCTTGCCCTAGGACTTCCGCATGGCTAGGATCACCGCTGACCGAGTCTTTAATCAGGCGCTGACCGTCGAGACTAGCCACCATACCCGTTAAAGTTAGGATACCATCCTCGATCGCCGTATTGACTCCGATCGGAACTTGACAGCCTCCCTCCAACTCCCGTAAAAAAGCTCGTTCAGCATAGCATCTATCGCGGCTAGGGGCGTGTTCCAACACTTTTAGGACTTCCAAAACCTCTGGGTCATCATCGCGGCATTCTATCCCTAAAGCCCCCTGTCCCACCGCATGGAGAGAAATTGCTGCTGGGATAACCTGATGAACTCGATCGCTTAATCCTAACCTTTCTAATCCTGCTACGGCCAGAATAATCGCGTCGTATTCTTCTGCGTCCAGTTTTGCCAGACGGGTGTTAACATTGCCGCGCACATCTTTAAAAGTCAGATGGGGATAATGGTAACGTAACTGGGCTAATCGACGCAGGGAAGAAGTCCCCACCACTGCACCTTCCGGTAAATTGTCTAATTGATAGTCTTGATTTTTGCTATTTACCACCAAAGCATCGGCCGGATTAACTCTTTCGGTGACGCAACCCAGGGTTAAACCTTCGGGCAAATTAGTGGGCAAATCCTTGAGAGAATGGACGGCAAGATCGATCGATCTATTCAACATTCCCACTTCTAATTCTTTGGTAAATAAACCCTTATCACCGATTTTCGCCAGGGCCACATCGAGAATTATATCGCCTTGGGTACTCATCGTCTCCACCTCAAACTGTCGATGGGGATGGTGTTTACTCAATTCTGATTGTACCCAATAAGTTTGTACTAGGGCTAACTGACTTTTGCGCGAACCGATACGCAGGGAACGAGGAGGACTAGAAACGGACATATCTGAAGTTAGGAATTTAACTAAACATCTATCTGACTGCTCGATCTAGACTATCCTGATCTCACCCCTGTTGAGTAATCACTTTCTAGGTTAGGGCTAAATAGTTACATCTCTTAATATTTTTAGGTAAATGGGGTGATGGGGTTTTCGGGAAGGGGTCAAAGTTTAAAGGTCAGTGGTTGGGTCTGCGTCGGAGAAGTTCACCGCTTTAGCTTGATTAAGTTAAGTGGTTTCAATTGATGGCTCTCTTGGATTTGGTGGGTAAAATGTATTCTAAGATACAGTCCTGCTGGCGAGGAAGTGAAAGGAACCACAGAGACACAGAGGACACAAAGATCGATCGAGCATATGTAAGTTAAACTTATCACACAGAACCTAGAAGAGCCACTATTCTTCCTCAAGAAGTCAGCGATCCTAATTATCAAAAACTGGTGCAGTACGCTCAAAATCAACAACTCGATCGCCTAGCCATGGCTGATATAATTCAGAATATCGCCCCTCAATTTTTAGGAGCAAAATATCAAGCAGGATTACTCGAACGCTCGGCAACAGAAAAATTATTTATCTCTTTAAAAGAGTTTGATTGTGTCCTTTTTCTGGAAACAGTTCTCGCTTTGAGTCACAATTTTGCTTTAAAAAATTATCACTATTCTGCTTTTAGTCAGCAGGTTTTCAATCAGCGTTATCGCCACGGTATTCTCGACGGTTATTGTAGTCGTCTGCATTACTTTTCCGATTGGATTAATGACAACCAAAAACGAGGTAATGTAGAAAATATAATTCAAAAGTTAGGTGGAATTACTCTTGACAAAAAGCTCAGTTTTATGAGTAAAAATCGCCCTCTATATCCCCAGTTAAAACCTCAAAGTAATTACGATTGTATTCAACAGGTAGAACGGCAATTAGAAAGCTTATCCTTAACCTATATTCCCACTGCTAAGATTAAAGATATTTATCCACAACTACAAGCTGGCGATATTATCGGTGTCGTGACTAATATCGCTGGTTTAGATACCACCCATACTGGTCTAGTTTATCGCTTTTCCGATTGCAAAATTGGCTTAATTCATGCCTCTCCTGCTGGTCAAGTTACCATTGCTAAAGACCTACAAAAATATATCAGTAAAGTGGACAAAGCCATCGGTATTTTTCTTGTTCGTCCCCTTGATCCAAGAAATAATTAACTCTGAATTGCTTTAGCTAATTGAACGTGCAGTTTATGACTGGCTTTAAAAGCCATGTAATGAGCGGTAGGAATAGTTCCCAGTAAACTTAAATCACCAATTAAGTCTAATAATTTATGTCTTGCTGGTTCATTTTCAAAGCGTAAGGGAGGATTTAACCATTGATTTTGATCGCAGATCAAAGCATTTTCTAAACTGCCTCCTTTAATTAAACCAGCCTTTTGCAGATACTCAATTTGATCAGCAAAACCGAAAGTCCGGGCAGCTGCGATCGCATCTCGAAAACTTTCTTGCTCAGGACTCCAACTATACCATTGATTACCGATCGGTTTATAGGTAAAATCGATGCCGTAGGTAAAACGTAATTCAGGGGAAGGAATCGCCGCTACAAAAGCATCTCCTTCGTACAACCAAATCGGTTGAGAAATAGTTAAATCTGATGGAGAAAAAGAGTTATTTAAACCGGCATTTTCGATCGCTGCCACCCAGATTTTAGCCGAACCATCAAGGAGGGGAATTTCCGCACCATCCACCTCAATGCGAGCATTCTCTACCCCCAAAGCGGTTAAGGCAGCCAATAAATGCTCAACAGTTCTAACCTTTGCTTCTCCTTGTCCCAATTCCGTTGATAAAGTCGTTTGGTAAACCGAAGAAACTAGAGCAGGAATAATCGGTTGATTGGCTAAATCTCTACGGACAAAATAACGTCCTTCTCCCGGATTGGCCCCACAGACGCGCACCTGGGTTATTTCCCCCGAATGTAGGCCAATTCCCGATAATTCAAATTGTTTAGGGATAGTAGAAACCATAATTATCAAGTAATAAAGCTTTGATCAGTGAACAGCAAAAATAACTAAGGGACTTGCGCTTTAGTCCCTAAATTTATCGATAACTGGTAACTGGTAACTGGTAACTGGTAACTGGTAACTGGTAACTGATAACTGATAACTGGTAACTGATAACTGGTAACTGGTAACTGGTAACTGGTAACTGGTAACTGGTAACTGGTAACTGGTAACTGATAACTGGTAACTGGTAACTGATAACTGGTAACTGATAACTGATAACTGATAACTGATAACTGATTAGAATCGTTCCCCGATACCGAAATGGATACGAGAACTACCATCGACATTAAAACCGTAGTCAACCCGAATTTGGCCGACGGGAGATTGTACCCGAACACCTAAACCGTAACCGAGACCAGTACCGGGTAAATCCCGGACAATACCGGGTTGACCGGGGACATCACCTTGGGAACCAATAGTAGTGCCGAAATCGACAAATAATGCCCCTCCGATAATTGCCACAATGGGAAAACGATATTCGGCCGTCGCTTGGAAATAACTGCGACCGCTACCCACTTCTCCCTCGGCGTAACCCCGTACAGAGTTACTACCCCCCACAATAAAAGCATCGTAGGGGGGTAAATCGCCTAATACTGTCCCTGCTTGCACATTAAAAGCGAGGGATTGCTGACCTTTAAAAATATCGGTTTCAAAGAGATTAAAGGAATTAATAAAGCGAACGGGGATAAAGTAACTGTAACTACCCCGAACACGAGTGCCGAAAATACTGCCAGAACCGACGGGGATAGTTTGTTCCAAACCTAGACGCAGGAAAGAACCACTGGTGGGTTGCAGGGGATTGTCGCGAAAATCTTGAATAGCGCCAATATTGAGGGAAAGTAGATCATCAGTCCCAGAGGAACTAAAAGACAGTTGTTGACTGCTAAAACCATTGAGAGGTGCAGACAAGGGGGAGATGTCACCATTGGCATTCTGCACCTGTACCTGTTGATAGTTAAAACCTAGGGAAACCACCCATTTTGGTTTTGTAAACACATCAGGGGCCAAAGGACGGACAAAAGTAATACCGCCACCCGTGCGGACGATACGGGGACTATCATTATCGTTAAGAGTCCGAATTGAGGAATCTTCCCCATCATAAACTAGAGAAATCGACTGTCGCCGGAAAACATTGACCGTGTAGGAGGTGCGGAAATTATCCGTGGCAATCCAAGGATCAGAAAAACTCAGATCGAATAAAAATTCCCGTTCCCCTAACTGAACTTCCGCCCCCAAAGTTTGGTTATTACCGCCAAAATTGCGCTGTTGATAGCTGACAGTGCCGAATAGTCCCGCATTCGAGCTAATACCACCCCCAGCGGCCACGGAACCGGTATTACCTTCCACCACATCGACGTTAACAATCACCTCCCTTGGGTCGCTGCCGGGGGAAAAAGACAGACGCACATCCTCGAATAAACCGAGACCGAAAACACGCTGTAAATCCTGTTGGGCGGTATTGCGGTTGAAAATATCCCCCGCTTTTAGGCGCATTTCCCTAGTAATGATAAATTCTCTGGTTTTACCCTTGACTGGTTCCTGTTCGACATTAAAATAACGTACTTGAATTTTTTCGATTAAACCTTCGGAAATGACCAAAATCACCCGACCATCGGGAGTGACTTGCGGGGCCCCGATCACCTGGGCCAGATCATAGCCGTTTTTGCTGTACCAGTCATTGATTTTTTTTACCCCCGCCTGTAGTTCCCGTAAATTCAGGGTTTTGCCGTATTGACTAGCGAAAATTTCCTCGACCACCCCGGCCGGTAAAATCGATTTGTCCACGGTTTCCGGGGCAATTTGAATCTGTACGCCCTGAAAAACGGGGTTAGGTTGCACCTCAAAGGTGACTCGCACCCCTAGGGGTGTATCTTGGGGAACTGCCCGCACATCGGCAAAAAAGCCCGTAGCAAAAACGGCGTTAATATCTTCTTGTAGTTGCGATCGAGTCGTGCTGCGTCCAGGTCGGGTGCGAATGGTGTTATAAACTAGATTTTCTAATTCTCGATTAGCCCCTTGTACTACCACTTCAGCCACCAAAACTCGCGACTCCTCCGCCGGTGCCGGTGGAGCTGCGGTGGGGGGTTCTGTAGGGATGGGGTTTTCCGTCGGGGTTTCCGTCGGGGTTTCCGTCGGGGTTTCCGTCGGTGCTGCCGCGGGTGGCGTAGTTTCTGCCGTCGCAGGAGGAGACTGTACTAGCTGCTCGACGCGGGGAAAAACCGTTTCTTGCGGTTCTTCTTGGGCCATTACAGTCCCGTGAAATAATCCGAAAATAGCCAGCAGCAGGGCCAGCGAGGAGTATCGCCTCGAAAAGTTGAGATTTTTAAGCACTTCCACACACCCGTTAACACCATTATGGTTTTGTTTGTTTTCTCTGCCAGAGAAATTTAACGAACGTTAAAACTCTAGCAGATTGCTTACTCTCAGTAAATCCCAGCTTGACCGGTGACTGAAGAGACACTGCATCAGGTCTGATATTGGTCAGCCCTCAGCATTAAGTTTTTATCTTGCCATATCTTAGCTTTTTCTGGTTTGGCTCCCACTTTTTTACGCCGGGGCAGATGTCAACGTCTCGTTTGTAGTAACTGTACCAGTTGCGACACCTGTTGGCGATTGAACATTTGCAGCAGGGTACTAGCTACTAATTCCGGTTCTAGGGTGATCAGGATTTGTGGTAATTTGGCGGAGGCTAATAGCTGCAATTCTTGACTGACGGTGATTTCTTCGCTGCGACCCCATTCTAATAAATCACTAGCTTGTTTTAATTCTTTAATAATAACTGGGGCGAGAGTGCGGTAGGAATGTTTGGGGTTGGCTAGGGCTGATTGGGCATTTTTAACTAAATATTGCCATTGTTGCTGTTCTGAAGCCAATTTAGACAGAGATGAAATTAATTTTTGTAATTGCTGACGGGAAGCGCTGGTTTCTTCCTGTTTGAACAGTTGTAACATCTGTTTGAGTATATCTCTGACGCGGATGGAGATAGAGGAGGTTGCCGCAACAGCTGGGGTAGATTTTTTTTGGTCGAGAAGATAGTTAAGATGGGCTTGTAATTCGGCAAAAGTCGGTTCACCCTTTTTAACGATAACGTTAGCCTCCTCGGCCTGTAAACCCACGGGAGCCCGTAGCTTATCGATTAATACCTGAAGCAGATCATAACCCTTGAGGAATAAAGATTCTAATTTTTGATCGACTTCTACAGGATTTTCTTTCAGTATTTTGAAAGCATCCTCAAGACGGTGAGCAGTGTTTTGGATACTACTATAACCTAACATGGCCGCTCCCCCCTTGACGGAATGGGCGGCACGAAACACCTCGTTCATCTGTTCAGTGTTGTTGACGAGATTGCCTAAGTCTAAAATCCCCTGTTCCAAAGTTTCTAGGTGTTCTTCTGCTTCTTCGATGAAATAGCCGAGAATTTTCTGATTGTTAGCGAAGTCCAAAGTCCTATCCCCCTAATCACGATGCTGTCTAGTCTTAGATTGCCCAGTTTTTCAGGAAACATATCAGTTATGAGGCAATATCTTGTTGATGAAAAGCCTTAAAATGATTGTCGAAAAACACCCAGATGGTTATATTGCTTACTCTCTAGGTATTAAAGGTCAATCCTAATCAAGAAGCTTGAGAGGATGCAAAGTCACTGTCTAGTTCGCCAATAAGTCCAATTTCGGTTCTGCTCGACTTTGTGTGATCATCAGTGCTTATCATCCCTAGAAGTCTTGCTAGGCAAGGTTTTGCCAAATATATTTCCAGAAAATTATTCCTATTCTTCTTCCTTCTAGTCTAATTGCACTGAAAGATTAATTTAACCTTGATCTCTCGTCTTGCGGGGACTGATTTCTTAACCTGTTAATAAATTGATTTTTTCCCCAGTCAGGCTAGAATCAGTAGGACTAGCATCCAAGATAATCGAGGTAACTTTGGTTAATCTGGGGCAATGTAGCCTAAAAAAACGCCCAAAATAGTCAAATTTAGACTTGAGTGGCTTCTTACTAACTGTTTAATCTATTATTTAGGTATTAGACTCTATGGCTAAAGCTTCTACCGTAACTTCTGAAATTGGCTCTTCTGGTTTCTGTGTAGAAACGAGGTCTATACTGATAGAATATCCGCAAAATAGTCTTAAAAGTCTTGTCCAGTAAGCATTTCACGATTCCATAAGCAAAAATTATCACACAAAGCCGAGAAAAGCCTGAAATTGATCTTAAAGATTCGCAATATTACTTTAACCGAGAATTAAGCTGGTATGAGAATTAAACAAATTACAGTTAAGCATCTTTTTGGCATATTTGACCATACAATTAATCTCAATATGGAGGAAAGAATAACTATTATTCATGGTAAAAATGGCTTTGGCAAAACCTCAATACTGCGATTGGTCAATGGTTTTTTTAACTCAAAGTATTCAGAGATAAGAGCTATTCCTTTTCAAAAATTTACTATAATTTTTGACGATAAAAGCTTTGTGGATATTCTCAAACCTTCCACCAGTAGAAATAAAAAAAGTAATGCAAGACCAAAGATTACTTTTAATTTTACTTCCTCCGATCAAAAAGAAGAACAGCCTTTTTCTCCTGATTCACCAGACGGTAAAACAATCTCTTTCCCTCTCGGTATGATAGATGAGTTCATACCCCATTTAGATAGAGTTGGATCAGAAAAATGGCTCTATACCCCCACAGAAGAAATTCTGTATCTAGAAGATATTTATGAACGATTTGGAGAATATTTACCCAAGCAATTCCAGAAAGAATATCCTGATTGGTTAAAGAAAATTATAGACTCTATTAATGTTCGTTTTATTGAATCACAACGTCTATTAGATATTGCCAATAGTGCCAAAAATGGCAGAACTATAAGGAGGCCGATGACATTGTACTCTGTGGCCAGCTATTCTGAAGATTTAGCAGAAAATATTCAAACTAAATTAGCAGAGTATGGACAACTATCTCAAACTTTAGACCGAACCTTTCCAGCGCGAGTTGTACAAAAAAAGGCATCATTGACCGATGATCAACTAAGGGAAAAAATTGATCAACTTGAAAGGGAAAGAAATCAATTAATTAGTGCAGGACTATTGAAAAAAGATGAAGATTCTAACTTTCAAGTTAAAGATAGTATTGATGATAGCACCAGAAAGTTATTATCGGTTTATATTAAGGATGTAGATAAAAAGCTCAATGTATTCAATGACATTTATCCGAAAGTAGAGCTATTTAAAAATATAATTAATAAGAAATATTCTTTCAAAAGTGTTACTATTGATCAAAGTAAAGGGTTTATCTTCACTACCCAGGAAGGGGAGGTTTTATCACCAACAGATTTATCTTCTGGGGAACAGCACGAATTAGTAATTTTATATGAATTGTTATTTAAAGTTAAACCTAATACTTTGATCTTAATTGATGAACCAGAAATGTCACTTCATATTTCATGGCAGCAGGAATTTTTAAAAGACTTACAGGAAATTACGAAACTTTCCGGGTTAGATATTTTGATGGCTACCCATTCTCCTGATATTATTAATGATCGTTGGGATTTGACAGTTGAATTAGAGAAACCAAAGCAAAAAAGCAAAGATGAGAGAACAGATAACACCTGACAGAATTGCTAATAGCATTCGTTTACTACGCAGCGATCATGAGGGAGTTTTTTTAATTGTTGAAGGTCATAGCGATAAACTTATTTATGAGCGATTAGTAAACAAGCAAGAGGTTAGGATCACAATTGCCTCTGGTAAAAATAATGCTATCAAAGCATTATCCATCTTAGAAAAAGAAAATTTTTGCCGAGTTGTTGCTGTTATAGATGCGGATTTTTCGAGAATAGAACAGCAAATTCCCGACAGTAATCATCTCTTTTTAACCGATGAACATGATTTGGAAATGATGTTAATTAAATCTGCTGCTTTCGATGTTATGATCAAAGCTGGGCTTTAAAAACAATATTCTCAGCAAATTATGCCTATTGTTCTTCTTGGCACTCTAATTGCACTGAAAGATTAATTTAACCTTGATCGGTCGGGACTGATTTCTTAACCTTTTAATAAATTGATTTTTTCCCCAGTCAGGCTAAAATCAGTAGGACTAGCATCCAAGATAATCGGGGTAACTTTGGTTAATCTGGGGCAATGTAGCCTAAAAAAACGCCAAAAATAGTCAAATTTAGACTTGAGTGGCTTCTTACTAACTGTTTAATCTATTATTTAGGTATTAGACTCTATGACTAAAGCTCCTACCGTAACTTCCGCAATCGATCTTAAAGATTCGCAATATTACTTTAACCGAGAATTAAGCTGGTTAGAATTTAATCGTCGCGTGCTTTATGAAGCACTTGATCCTCGGACTCCTCTACTGGAAAGATTAAAATTTACCGCCATTTTTTGTGCCAATCTCGACGAGTTTTTTATGGTACGGGTGGCAGTGCTTAAACAACAGGTAGAGGCAAATGTAGCCGTTTTAAGTGCCGATGGCCGGACTGCCTCGGAACAGCTAATCGAGATCAGTAAACGTCTGCGTCCCCTTGTACAACAGCAGGATCGTCTTTTTGAACACACCCTAAAAAATCTCTTAGTGGAACAGGGAATTCATCTGATTAACTATGTAGATTTACATCAAGAACAGCGCAATTATCTCCACGATTACTTTGAACAAAATATTTTCCCCGTTTTAACTCCCCTAGCGGTGGATCCTAGTCATCCTTTTCCCTATATTTCTAATCTTAGTCTCAATTTAGCCGTGGTCGTTCGCGATCCCGACACCGATAAAGAATTATTTGCCAGGGTGAAAGTGCCGCAGGTTTTCCCCCGTTTTCTGGCATTATCCAAGGAATTACGCCACCAAGACGGAAAAGCTTCGATTTGGACGGGAGTACCCCTTGAACAGGTGGTAATGCACAATTTAGAGGCACTTTTCCCCGGCATGATCATCCAAGAATGTTATCCTTTTCGGGTGACGCGCAATGCT
Source organism: Microcystis aeruginosa Ma_MB_S_20031200_S102 (assembly GCA_007095845.1). GTDB lineage: Bacteria > Cyanobacteriota > Cyanobacteriia > Cyanobacteriales > Microcystaceae > Microcystis > Microcystis aeruginosa_D. The sequence continues at coordinate 20,635 of SFBI01000140.1, read as the reverse complement.
GACATCTCCGTTGAAGAAGATGAGGCCGATGATTTATTATTAGCGATCGAGGAAGAAGTACGCAAGCGCCGCATCGGTAAATCGGCAGTACGTCTGGAAATCCACAGTTCTACTCCTAGCAATATTAAAGACCGGATCATGCGCGATCTCGGACTTGAGGAGATCGATGTTTACGATGTGGATGGACTGCTAGGACACAAAGATTTATTTTATTTTCTGTCTTTACCCTGTCCCGAACTGAAGGATCCCCCTTGGAATGCTGTCACCCCACCGGTTTTACAGGGATTGCGAGAAACAGTTGACGGTAACGAAGACGGTATCCTAGAACAGGATGGCGAAGATATTTTTACTTTAATTCGCAATAACGATATTCTCGTTCATCACCCCTACCATTCTTTTAGTGCCTCAGTACAACAGTTTATCGCCCAGGCGGCCTATGATGCCCATGTTTTAGCGATTAAAATGACTTTGTATCGTACTTCCGGAGATTCCCCGATTGTCAATTCCCTGATTGCAGCCGCAGAAAATGGTAAACAGGTAGCAGCGTTAGTGGAACTAAAAGCTCGCTTTGATGAGGAAAATAACATTAGTTGGGCGAAAAAGCTCGAACAAGCCGGAGTTCACGTTGTTTATGGCTTAGTTGGTCTGAAAACCCACACAAAAGTGGTTCTCGTGGTCAGAAAAGAAGGGGATAAAATCCGTCGTTATTTCCATATTGGCACGGGCAATTATAACCCAAAAACGGCTAAATTATACACTGATTTGGGTTTACTTAGCTGTCGCGAGGATTTAGGGGCAGATATCACCGATTTATTTAACTTTCTGACCGGATACTCCCGTCAGCAATCCTATCGCAAACTTTTAATTGCTCCGGTGAGTTTGCGAAAACGGATGTTAGCAATGATCGATCGCGAGGCCAAAAACTGTAAAAATGGCGGTACGGGTCGCATTGTGGCAAAAATGAACGCTCTTGTGGATAAACCGATTATAGAAGCCTTATACGCCGCTTCTCGTGCCGGTGTGCAGATTGACTTAATTATTCGCGGGATCTGTTGTTTACGGCCCGGATTGCCAGAAATAAGCGAAAATATCCGAGTAATTAGCATTATCGGTCGCTTTTTGGAACATTCCCGCATTTTTTACTTTTACAATGGTGGTCAGGACGAGGTTTATATTGGTAGCGCCGATTGGATGACGCGGAACCTGACTCGTCGCGTGGAAGCAGTGACACCCATCGATGAACCAGCGATCGCCAAGGAACTGGAAGAAATTCTCGGGATTATGTTGTCAGATAACCGACAAGCATGGGAATTACAATCCGATGGCAGTTATATTCAGCGTCGTCCTGACAATGAGGGACAGGAAAGCAGTACCCATGTAATTTTAATGGACAAGGCCCTTAAATCTGCGGGTATTAGTCCATAGGAACAGTTATCAGTTATTAGTTATTAGTTATCAGTTATCAACATTTTTCGCGGGTTAGACAGAATGGCTGAAAATCTAGAGTTTTCGTTGAGGTGCGTCGATGCCTTGTCCAGTAAGGCTTTGAGCCTCATGACCGAGGTGACTATTGCGAATTATTATTAATAATGTCGGTTCTTCCGAACTTACACTGTAGAAAATTCCCCAAGCTCCCTCTCTGTCCAGCAATGCTCTAAAGTTGATAAATATCAATCTAACAAAAACTCAAAGCCCTATTGTACAAGCTTTACAAGCATGAGTTGTTGATATTTTTGCATGACAGGTTCGGTAGAGCCATAATGTCTATGCTTTTCAGTATCCCACGAAAAATCGTTGTACAATCCTTGTACAGCCTAGTTTTGCAAAGCTAGTCTTGCTTCCAATTCGTGAAGCGTATGAATGGAAACCTCTAAGGCGGCTTGCGCCTCTTCCGGGGACATCGCTTGCTTCCAATTCGTGAAGCGTATGAATGGAAACTCTAGTAAATCCCTTAAATCCTCCCACCATGCCGTCATAACTTGCTTCCAATTCGTGAAGCGTATGAATGGAAACGCTAAACAAGGCCACCTGCCACCCCTCGCGGAGTGTCTTGCTTCCAATTCGTGAAGCGTATGAATGGAAACCCGTTAACCGGTATTGTCGCCCCTGCTGAGATGTTGAAGCCTTGCTTCCAATTCGTGAAGCGTATGAATGGAAACTTTTACTGATCGAGGATCAACGATACGCCCACATCTTCTTGCTTCCAATTCGTGAAGCGTATGAATGGAAACACTCTCGAAGTCTTCTACTTCCGCGGCCTCTAGGGCTTGCTTCCAATTCGTGAAGCGTATGAATGGAAACCGCATGGCATCGTAAAAATCCTCCTGGATTTGCGCCCTTGCTTCCAATTCGTGAAGCGTATGAATGGAAACCCAGCAAGTTCAGCATTCAAGTTGCTGTTAGCAGCTTGCTTCCAATTCGTGAAGCGTATGAATGGAAACCTAGAGATCTAGATGGTCTAGAAACTCTTCAAGAAACTCCTTGCTTCCAATTCGTGAAGCGTATGAATGGAAACTTTATTCAGCCACTCATAAGGCACTCGCGCCCGTTGGTCTTGCTTCCAATTCGTGAAGCGTATGAATGGAAACAGAATGCCAGGGATCAATCCCATCTCATCGGTTAAGAAAAATCCGAGATTTCAGCAGGATTATGGGTCAGTGGGGACAACAATTTCAGAGGAAGTTTAACCAGACCGAACTCGGCAGAATAATTTACGCGGGAGGAGATGATTTTTTGGGCATCGTTTATAATAGCCAATTTCCCGATCTACAACTCGATCGATCTCGATCGAGTTCTCCACTGGCTACAAACCCCTCATAAGTAGGGTTTGCTGAATAAATGTGAAATGTAGGCAAGGTCAGGGTTTTGTGGCTTTTCTCGTGAAACAGGTGCAAGATTTTGAGAGAATCGTGCTTCAAAACCTTGCGTCTTCATCGGCCCGCGTCCTGTAGGGGCGAAGCATTCGGGCAGTAACCTATCGGTGAAACCGTAGATTTTCTATCCCAATGCTTCGCCCGTACTTTTTCAGCAAACCCTAAGTAGCGATCGCACTTTCAAAAGACCAAATAATCACATTTAAAGGATTTTGCTTTAAATCTTTTCATCGGAAGCAATAAAATCATCTCGTGAGATACCCGCTTGAGTGCAAATACTCCTTAGTGTAGAGCTTTTAATTTGCTTGTGATTGGGTAGCGTTAAAAGTGTTTTTGTTCCATCTGGATTTTTTCTAATCTATAGAAATATGCTCTTTTTATCTAACAATTGAAAAACCAAATTTTTCAAGAACTTTAATCACTTTGGCTTTAGGGGTATCAGAGGGAAATTTTGCCGTTAGACTATTGCTTCTACAACAAAGGCTTCTAATAAAGATGAGTCAGCTTCGAGAACTGATTCCCCAAAGGTTTCAACATGAAAAGCGATCGCCGATTGCACATCATTAAGAGCATCTTCATGGGTATCGCCCTCACCGACTACTACGCCTTGAATTCCCAATGGATAGGCGATATAGCCATCAGAATGTTTTTCCACAATGATTTTAATGGATTTCATAAATTCTTGACACTTTACAGGAATTTCCTGATCCTATCTCATTTCTATAGGACTTTGATAAGAAAACGATCGCCTCTCCTCCTCATCAAAATCTCCAAAAAAGTTGACTCTCCAAAAGTGATCGCTATTCCTCATCATCAAAAAGCGATCGCATCCTCCAATTGTATCCCCACAAAACGTGATCGCTATTCTTAAACGATGCTATAGTCAGAATAGTGAGTTCTAATTACAAGAATGCAAGTTAAAGACCTAAGTGTTGAAGATTTTAAGTTTTTGATTCAAGAAACTGTTACGGAAACAGTTCAATCTCTACTAAATGATCCTGATATTGATAAACAACTTAAAACCGAAGTCTCTCAATCTCTAGCTGACTCTTTACAGCGAACTCGAAATGGAGAACGGGGAATTTCTGCGGAAGAAGTAGCTCAAAGATTAGGATTAGATTGGTAATGCGTCGCCATATAGAATTTACCGATAAAGCTTTTGAAGGTTTAGAGTCGCTTACGGCAGTTGTGCGGGAGCGTGTCTTTTAAAAAAGTTCGTTGGATAAATGAAAATTTTGATGATATTAGACATCAAAGTTTAAGTTCTAATTTAAGCGGTTTGTTTAAACTTAGAATTGGCGATTACAGGGTGATATATTCTTTTGATGATGACTTTATGACGATTCATCAAGTTGGTCATCGTCGAGATATTTATTCTGATTAGTTTTAGTTTAATTACTTCCATTCCCAAAAATTGCTCCTTCCAAAAGCGATCGCACTCCCCATCATCAAAATCGCCAAAAAAGTTGCTTCTCCCAAAAGTGATCGCCATTCCTCATCATCAGAAAGCGATGTCGTCCTGACAATGAGGGACAGGAAAGCAGTACCCATGTAATTTTAATGGACAAAGCCCTTAAATCTGCGGGTATTAGTCCATAGGAACAGTGATCAGTTATTAGTTATCAGTTATCGGTTATCAACATTTTTCGCGGGTTAGACACAATGGCTGAAAATCTAGAGTTTTCGTTGAGGTGCGTCGATGCCTTGTCCAGTAAGGCTTTGAGCCTGATGACTGAGGTGACTATTGACAATTATTATTAATAATGTCTATGCTTTTCAGTATCCCACGAAAAATCGTTGTACAATCCTTGTACAGCCTAGTTTTGCAAAGCTAGTCTTGCTTCCAATTCGTGAAGCGTATGAATGGAAACGCAGTTGCCAACAGGATCCCCATAATTGCAGCTTTCTTGCTTCCAATTCGTGAAGCGTATGAATGGAAACGTTAGGATGGGAACACTTGTTTCCGCCAGACAGTGGGGTTGCCATCTTGCTTCCAATTCGTGAAGCGTATGAATGGAAACTTTCCTTTCATAGAAGTTGCGAAAAACAACATATAACTTGCTTCCAATTCGTGAAGCGTATGAATGGAAACCTTAACGGCAAAAAAGAGTTTGCTGTAGGGTTCATCTTGCTTCCAATTCGTGAAGCGTATGAATGGAAACATCTGGGGTTGCCCAGATCGTTAACACAAAACCCTCTTCTTGCTTCCAATTCGTGAAGCGTATGAATGGAAACGGAAATGCCACACCAAAGACGTTTCGGGTATGACTGTCCTTGCTTCCAATTCGTGAAGCGTATGAATGGAAAAGATGTGTAGGGTCAATTCATGAATTGACCCTACAATTTTTTTAATTCCAATTAGTTAAGTGCCTGAATAGAAACGATGCTTAATTAAGAAAAATCAATAAAAATAAAGATTGTTTAAGAAAAATTATTTAAAATTAACATAATAATTAGAAATTTAGTGATAGATATAAAATTACAAAAGAGCCAATTAATCTAACAATCCTATTTTTTTAGCCAGAGATAAGTCCTTTCTAGGTCTTTTCAAGGCCGTTGAATATACCTCTTCAACAATCGAGTTTTCTATAGCTTTATGCCCAAATATATAGCCATCACCTTCTCCCCCGTGCAAAGCTTTATTGAAAAATCCCGCAAATTGAGGGACCTGTACGGAGCCTCTCAGATTCTCTCGGATCTGACCAGTACAATCGTCACCCACCGGCCTGAGCAGTACCACCTAATTAGCCCCGGACTGCTAAACTCCCAACAGGGAATGCCCAACCGTGTTCTCCTGAAAATCGATAGCGAAATACAGTCCTCCTCCTCCGAGGAAATCATTGCGGAACTGCAACGAGCCTTTTTAAATCGTTGGAAAAATATTCTCGCAACCTGTAGAAAATGGGTCGAAAACGCCCTCGCGCCTTACTATCGATCCTCAGAATGGAATTGGCAAAAAAGCTGGAAAAAGTGGGAAAAACGCACCTGGGAATTTTTCTGGGGCATAGGGGACAATCTAGAGTCTGCCATGGTCGATCTCGAAAATCGTAAACTCGCCCGCAATTGGCAAGGGGTGAATTGGGTTGGGGAAAGCTCTAGTCTGTCCGGGACTGACGCGATCGCTTGGTACGGGATGGATCGGGAAAACCAAGACATGAAAACGCTTGACTGGAGCGAAGAAAACCGACATATCGCCCTATTCTACCGAAGATTAGCCCTCCTACTCGATGGAGTTAACGATCCTGACGGCCAACCCAAAGATAAACAACCAGAAGGCAAATACATCGATGGAAACGAAAGATTGAATATTCCCGAATTAACCAAACGGTTGATCACTCTCCCACATATCGCCCGCTCTCTAGGAATCGAACTTCCCGAAGAACTTCGCCAGCGAGGATTTCGAGATCTGATCAGGAGACCGCAAGATAACCCCGCCTCAGTGGGACAAAAAACGGGCTGGTTCATGGGAGATGGCGATAAAGTGGGCGATTACCTGAAAAACCTCGGCTCAGACCAAAAAATCCGAGATTTCAGCGAGATTATGCGTCGGTGGGGACAACAATTTCAGAGGGACTTTAACCAGACCGAACTCGGCAGAATAATTTACGCCGGAGGAGATGATTTTTTGGGCATCGTTTATAATAGCCAATTTCCCGATCCACAACTCGACTCGATCGATCTCGATCGAGTTTTCCACTGGCTACAAACCCTCGATCAACAGTGGAAAACTGGAAAAACTGAAGAAATCAATCAACGGGTGACTCTAAGTCTCGGCTTCGTTTGGGCGGCCCACAGCATTCCCCAGAGAGACGTTTTACAGCACTGTCGGGAAGCAGAACAGCGCTCGAAAAAACTGGGACGCGATCGCCTGACCATCCGCGTTTTATTTAACAACGGGCAATATGTTCAATGGACAACCAGATGGAAATACTTGAACACCCTAAACCACTATCGAGATCGGGACGGCGGGAAAAACTGGGGTCATATCTATGGCGACTTCGCCCGACTAAAAGCCCGTCACGCTTTTGGTCTGGGCTATCTCGATAACCCTAGAAGCCGTTCCGATGGCGCAGACTCGAAAATCCTCGATAACCTCTCCACACTCCTACAGTTTTTCGATCTATACTTTAGCGGCTATAAAAAAATTTTAGAAAAAGAAAAAGAAGATGAGCAGATCGTCTCCCTCCCAAAGGACGCGCCATCGAAGGACTACGCTAGGGCGATCATTCGCTGGATAGACGAACTGATCGCGATCGGTTGGCATCTCTCGATCGGGGAAACGATCAAAAAATAATCCTAAATCCGAATCTATTGCCTATTGCCTATCCTAACCAAGAAATTAATTTTGCACGACTACTTAGGGTTTGCTGAATAAATCTAAAAACCTTGTTGGGTAAACCTTTTAGACTTTTTTTCCCTCAAAAAGTGCCAACCATTGTAGTGATCGGGGGTAAAATCCCTGGACTTTTTCCCTGAAAATTAGGTAATTGGCCACCTCAAAACTGGTAAAACCCCACACCCCACACCCCACACCCTGCCCCCAGGAAAACCTTTTTCAGCAGACCCTACTTATGTTTTCCCATCTCATCATCATTAAACCCCTCGGCATGATGTACGGTAGTTCCGGCGCGTTCCTCTCCCCAGAAAACCTTGTCGGACGTTCTGGCTCTAAATTTCCCCCCGATGCCGCCACCCTATCCGGACTATTTTTCAGCGCCAATAAAACGACCCATCAGTATAGCCATCGGGAATTAAGAGACAACCTCTTCATCGCTGGCCCCTTCTGGGCCAAAACCGATAGTCTTCGTAACGTCTATATCCCGATTCCCCGCACGAAAATAATCGCCACCGACAAATCCGACGAATGGCGAATCATAGCTGCACCCGATCGACAAGTCGTCTGGGAGCGAGATTGCGACAAGGACTCAATAGAACCCGAATTTTCCTGGATTTCTAGTGAAGATTGGACAGAATCGGCGCAATACATCGCCGAAAGAGGATTTGCGGAACTCTCACCGTGGGAATTTACCCCGATCCTACATCCCAAGCTAGAGATCGATCGACGCTGTACCGTCGAGAAGGACGGTCTGTTTTTAGAATACGCCGTGCAGATGAAGGAGAAAACCTGTTTGATCTATCTGTCCACCCATCCCCTCGATCCGGGATGGTATAAATTCGGCGGAGAAAATCATCTAGTCGAGATCGAGAGCGTTGAGATTAAACCCGATTGGGCCATCTATCAATTGCTGAGACAGCCAATCGAACAGGCCTTTGCGACGATTACTCCGGCCATCTGGGGATCGAAACGATTTTCCTCCCGAATTCCCGAACAACCCGATTTCCCCTCAGTTCAACTGCTGCTCACCGACAAACCCATCCCCTACCGTTACGGTTTAGGTGGACGCTTGGGACGGGGTAGGTATTCCGTTCCTTCGGGAAGCGTGTATGTGCTGGAAGAACCGATCGGGCGATCGTGGTGGGACTGGCCGGAAGACTGGTTTCCTAGAGAGGGGTTTCCCCTCAAACATATCGGCTGTGGACTATCTCTACCGCTCACAATAAAAGGATTGAATTGAATGTATCTAAAAGCCTACGGCATCATTGAAACCCTTGCCCCACTCCATCTGGGAGCCGCCGCCGGGGAAGAAAGCGGCAACCTTAACCTAATCTTTCGCGATCAGTTCACCCAAACAGGCATAATCCCCAGTAGTTCCCTACGCGGTCGTCTCCGCTCCGATATGTTAGCCCGTTTAACAAGCCAATACAAGAAGCAAGGGCAATCCCCGGAACAGGCCAAAACGAGCGCATTACAAGAAGTGGAACGCTGGTACGGCCGCGGTGCGGAAAAAAACCGACAGGAAAACTACGATTACGAATCGATTATCAAACCAGAACACGCCTCGATCGTCTGGCTGCCAGTTTTCTGCCCCGGACAACCGATCGTTTGGGTTAGTTGTCCGAGTTTGCTACGACGCTACCAACGCATTGCCGACGTGAAGGCAGACATCCCCCCCGCGTACACCGGCTCGCAAACTCTAACAACCCGTTCCAAAAACAACTCTGACCCCGTACTTTTCTTCAATTTGGGGTTTATCACGGTGAGTTACCCCAATTGGGATCTAACACCTTGGTTTCCCCTCAAAAACCTGCCCGCCGTGGTGGTCGATGACAATGATATGGGTATGATCCACGATATGGCTCTCTATCGTCAAAGTCGCGTGCAGTTAGAAGAGGGGCGGAAAGTGGCGGCTAATAAAGCTTTTTTTAATGTCGAGGCAATACCAGAAGGAACAGTCCTCGCTTTTCCCCTTGCCCTTAAACCGATCGATGATAACGTTTGGAACAACTGGAAACCACTGGAACAAGATAAAACGGGGGATATTTATCTAGGGGGACTCGAATCGGTCGGCTTCGGCCACTGCATGATGACCTTGAAAAAACCATCGGGAGGTGCTTTATGACATGGAATCCTTATAACCTCGATCGGGCTGCCCAGGAATTGGTCTTAAAATACCGAGACAGCGAGAAAGTGTTAAATGAATCCCACAAAATGAGAACTACCGTCGCCTACGGTTTAGAACGTTTTTGGGGTGAACACCTGAGATTGATCGACAAAAAAGACGCTACTGATCGACAAAAAGGACGATACTGGCGAGATGTCTGGCAGAAATTCGTCGATATCTTAGAAGATGCGGGATTACGGGTTCCCCGTGGCAAGATTAATCCTCAAGATAAACCGGAAGCTCAAACCAAAGCTATCCAAGCGATCGCCAGAGAGTTCTGGAATCAAGAAACTTTTCCCCTAGAAGATCAGAGAATCGCTCTCTACGTCCTCACCCAACTTTGTGATAGCTTGGTCTGGTGGACGCAACGATACAAAAAACCTAGCTCTAATCCCCAAAATCCGAACATCGAGGAGGAAGAATAAAATGCCGGACTGGTCAGATGTACCCCTCCTCTATCAAGCACAGATCGAGGGAAGATGTCAACTACAAAGACAAGAAAATAAACAAAAATCGCCAGCCTACGATTGGGTCGATCAATGGACAGAATTTTATCATTCTGCTGACGATAGTGGGGGTAAATCCCCACAACCCGATAAAACTCCCAAATCGCAACAACGTCCGTCTCCTGTCAAAAAAAATAACCTTTCCGAACCACCGCAATTTAGCGGAGAAGCCAAGACGCGACCCTATACTATGACTTGGCGACTCGTCACCAATGGAGGTCAAGATGATGGCATTATCCGACCGGCTATCGGTGCGCGAGGCTATCCCTACTACCCCGGATCATCGATGAAAGGGGCTTTCCGTCGTGCCTGTACTACCGAACAAGCTTTCAGATATTGCGGCAAACCCTCCCAAGGCGATCAGGGTTCCGAACCCGGTATTCTGCGCTTTCTAGGAGGCTATCCTACGGATAATAACTGGACTAAAAACTTAGTCGATATCGCTCATCCCCAGCAGAAAAAACAAGTTATTCAAGACGAAAAAACTAACGCTAATGTACTATTATCTTTTCACGAGGTAACTCTCAACTTCGGGATTTCCAGTACCATTCCCCTCGACGAACAAGAATGGCGAACGATCTGGCAAATTTGGGAGAAAGCGCTCGGCAATGGACTCGGTTCCAGAGTTAGCGCCGGATACGGTCGCTTTAAAGATGTACCCTCACCAGAAACCCTCTTACAAGTTCATCTCAAAGGACAGGGAATCGCCGCTACATTACTCGACAAAACCTCCGAATTCCGTCCCAATATGTTTAAAGCAGCCCTTCGAGGTCATACCCTACGCTTACTAGGAGGAATGACCGATGAAAAGACCGCTAAACATCTGACTCAAATCCTCTGGGGGGGTATCGACGGAGCGGCGATTCTGGGACAACTCGGCATCAGCTTCACTTATGAAGATGGTGATTTAAAATTTGACAAACATCGTTACACTCCTCCGGGTAAAAGCGAGCAAATTATGCCTCTATACAATCTCAAACGGGGAACTTTACAAATTTCCTGTCAGAATCCTCGCACTTCCTCGGAAGAACGACAAGAACTCGCGGAATTAGCCAAGGCAATAGTGCAATTCTCTCTCTTACTCGGTGGATTCGGCAAATCGTGGCGAAGAGCGGATCACTGGCAGTTTTTCCATCCCTATGTTAAAAAAGGCAATAAACCGATGATCGGGTGTCATTGGAAATTTATAGACTCTTCAGAATCTCTTTATCTTCCTATCACCGATTTACAACAAGATCTATCACGATTTATCGATCGCCTTCGGATACGATTCCAGAATTACGCCGCTAAACAAGGCTATACTATTCATCCTGATAATCCTGTACACTGTAATTGGCGAGAAGCTTGGTATCCTTACGATAATCAAGGTGGGGTGCAAGTCTGGGGAAGAATTGTCGAGGATCGGATTAAAGCGATCACGTGGTTTCATCAACCTTACGAGGGAACCCACACCCTGCGAAACTTACAAGGAAGCATCGGACGGGACTCGCAAACTGGAAGACTTTGGCATCGAATTTACCCTTATTATCACTCGAATTCTGAAGGTAAACTGAAACCACAGGAACCACCGATCGAACTATTGACTTTCTTTCCCGAACCAACCGAGGATAGCACTCATTTTATCGCTTTTCTCAACGAGCGATCGGACTTTGTAAAAATTTGGTAATATTTGTCATATTTATCGGGTATGCTGAAAAAGTACGGGCGAAGCATTCGGATAGAAAATCTACAGTTTCACCGATAGGTTATTGCCCGAATGCTTCGCCCCTACAGGACGCGGGCCGATAAAGACGCAAGGTTTTGAACGACGATCAAAATCTTGCACCTGTGAGAGCAAAACAGAACCCTAAAACCCTTACCTCGTCCATATTGCCCATTTATTCAGCAAACCCTATTTATCGGGTAAAACCATGACTACTTGGATTATCACAACGGGAAACAGCGATATTCAATTAAATACCGATGCCAATTGGATGAGAGGGAAGGGATTATTTAAGAAGGCTAAAAACAACGAACCTCTCTGTAATTGCCAGGGAGAAGGTGCAGATTTTGCCAATCTTAAACGAGAAAACGATACTAAGCGTTTTCCGGTTGCCGCTAGAGTTTTGGGATTAGTTTATCAAGATCATGAACATTGTTATTCAGATTTAGTATTCCCTTTGCTTGATGTTTTAATTAAAGAATTTCAAGATAAAAAATCTCCCGATCGAGTTTATATCATTCTAACCGATCAAGAAAAGCTTTTTAAAACATCGGACATCAAAAATTCTTCCTGTCCTTTCTGGCAAGATACCTGTACCTTAAAACCGCTTTTTGAATGGTACTTCCAGACCAAACTTAAGCTAAAACCGGATTTTATCACTTTACAGCCTTCTGTTAATAATAGAGGACTAGATCACTGGGATCAAGTGTTAACTCTTGTCACCGAAGAGTTAACAAAAATACAGCCAGACGATGTTTTTTACATCAGTCATCAAGCTAGTACCCCCGCTATTTCCTCGGCCGTTCAATTTGTCAGTATTGGTTACTTCTCTAACGTCAATTTCTTGATAGTTAATCGATATTATGAAGAAAATAAGATTATAACAAGACACGAAATTATTCCGAGTTCTAGCTATTGGAAACAATTACAAATACAGAAGGCTAAAAAATTAATCACAGATGGTTTCCCAGGGTCGGCATTGGCATTATTAAAAGAGGTAGGATACAATAACTCAGAAAAAATTAAGAAGCTAAAAAGCTACATCGATCTTTTTAATATTAAAACAATAGATACTAGCGATGAAATAGATACTAGCGATGAAATAGATACTAGCGATGAATTCGAGCCGAAACAAGCGATCAAGAGAGTTCGTAAAACCTTAGATTTAATCGAATATTTCTTGAAACAAAAAAACTATCTTCAGGGAATCACTCTATTAAATGCCGCGCAGGAGACGTTTTTAAAAGCGGCTATTATTCATCATATTAATCAGATAAACGATCAAGTCAATAACGTTCGCGTGTCTCAATTAGTTAAGTGGGATAAAACTGGATTGTATTGCGTATCTTTTAATGAAATTAATAAGAATATAAATGCCGCTTGTCAATATTTAAAAATGCCTAAATGCTTAAATAGCAAATTAAAGTCAAAGGAAATTCGGAAAGCAGATTTACAAAATCTTTTGAATTGGTTATATCAATTAACGTCAACCAAAAAGGAAGACTACTGGGAACTACTAACGTGGTCATGCACTTCTCTTCGTGAGCATGAATTTGATCGCCGTAACCAACTAATGCACAATTTACGGGGAGTAAAAAAAGAAGAAATGATTCTTTATCTCACCGATCCCGAGGAATTAAGAAAGTATCTTGAAGACAAGGTTAGCTATTGCAATTCTCAAAGGATTAATCTAGATCAAAGCGTAAATGAGGTTTATAGAAACGAGATTAAAGATAAATTTATTCCTGCATTGAAAACCCTATGTGAATGGACGGAAAATGATTATACCTCTTTAGAGGATGATCTCGAAAAATTAGCAAACTCCCTATAAAAAATACGTTCCCCTAGTTTTTAGTTAAACTAGGGGATATGATTACTTATTTTTCATCTTTTGGCTTTCTGTTATTGATGCAGATTTCGATCGATCCCCAGACCAGAACGTTTAGCGCAGGTGCGATCGCTGGGTGAGGTGCAACTAACGAGACTACATTACAGATAACTAACGCGGAAACCTTAATGGCGGCGATTTTGGTGATTTTCATACTACGTCTCCATGCGTAGACAAAAATCAGGTCTTTTCGCGATGGATAATTGTAGTCATTTCTGCCACACCTCTAACTAATATAACACATCAGATCGCAATCTGTCCAAAAAAATTAGACTTTTGGCTTCAAATAAACAAGTCGGTTAGTCCAATCCTGCTTTTCTTGCAGTTCCCACAAGGCTAAAAGCGAACGGATCAAAAGACCGAAATTGCTAGGGGGAATAGACTCATAATCGATAAAAATAACGCCGCTATGACTTTTCCAAGCTTCTCCCCATTCCCACAAAAGCGGGGGAATACTGTTCTGGTCGTAGGTTACTAGAGTTAATCCGGCTTCAGCCGCCGCTTTTAAGACGATTTCATCCGAATAGCCCAAATATCTACCTTTTTGCCAAGTTATCAAAGGAAAAATCGAGATTTCTGGACGTTTATAACTAATTTGTTCGGCAACCGTCGGAGAAATATGTTCATCCAATAAAAAAGATAGCATTTTAGCTATTCCCCGCTCAAATCAGCAGAAACCGTCATTGTTTCCAATTGCGGTAAGAGCCGCTTTATCGTCGTTTCATTCATCGCTTGAGCATCGGAAATCGCAGTTTGGACTTCGGACCGATAGGCTTCGGCATAGAGCAGGGCAGAGCGTACCCATTCCAGGGGTCGATGAAAATGTGCCGCCGTTTTTTCTTCATCTAGTCCGTAGCTTTGAGCGATTTGAATTACTTCCCACAGAGCCAAACTGGAGTTTTTTAGGTAGGGCTGCCGCCCCAAAGGAGAATGGCGAAATTCAATATAGGGGAACTCGCTTTCTCGGAGGGATTCCTCGATTAAAATCGCGCCGGTTTCGCTAGGGGTTTTTCCTAATCGGCGGGCTAACCGTTTCAGTCTTTCTGCTGTGTGGTCGGGCAGTCTGGTGCTAACAACTTGGGACATCAATTTTTTTAACTTTTAATTACACTGTTTACAGTGTAACTCAACTCATTCTGCCAATGCTATTAAAGAATTGACCGTTCACCGAAAAAGGAGGACTAATACTAAATCCTTTGAGTACAGGCCAGTTATGAGGAGAGGCAAAAGGGGGAATAAATAATCAGTTTTTAATAACCAGATTTAGTACAAGGTAGTGGCGCGGAGAAAAACCTTTTCTTTGAGTATTACCATAAGCTAAATTTATGTTGTTGTGACAATCTATAAGCATCTGAGGGGGCAAGACAATCGCTAAAATCCTTATTCTCTCGTTGAACCCCTCCGATGCCCTTCTACTTCTGGAGTTCGGGGCTTGACAATCTGACTTATTGAGAATAATTTTTATTTGTCGGAGATAATTTAACCCCCCCTCAGAAAATGGGGTGTAGAATGGTGTCAGGGCAATACTTTCATTTATTTCACGGGAACTATTTGTTGGGATCGAAAAATCTTTACGTTCAGCTACAACCATGAGCGCTCTTGTCAAACCCTCTAGCCTGATTCCCAAAGGATTGCGGGTACAACAGATTAATAATCTCACCCTATTCAAATTTACAGATGAACTGGGCGATTAGATGCAGACGCTTCTTGACAAGAAAAAAGCTGATGATCTCACCCCGGAGGAAGTCCTTGAGCTAGAAGCGATTGGCGAACTCGACCAAATTTTCAGCTACATCAACGCTGTCATTGCCGCCAGAGTAAATGGTCATTCCTAAATCGCTCTACCATAAATACCTAAGAAAAATTAATTACACATATCTAACCCCGCTCTTGCCTCTTGCCTCTTGCCTATCTTCACTAGGAAATTAATTTTGCACGACTACTTATTGTTCGACAACGCGCTAGGTTCCGGTGTGAATACTGTCACTATCCCGAACTCCTCAGTGATGCTCTCACCCTGTTTTTACATTGGCGCGAGTCATGCTATACTATGGGCTGTGGCTCTTCGTTACTTGGTATGATTCGATCAGAGGGCATAAATCGACTAAATCCTTAATATGGCAAGAGACTTAATTGATTACCCTGACAGGGGGACAAGCGAGCTGGAAAACTTGCCAACAAAGACTTCTAGCTTCTCTCGCTAGAAATAGATCTAGCGATTCTAGGCAAAAAGCTAACGAGAGAATTAGGGATAGGATCGAGCTTACTAGGAATTATTATTAGTAAGTGAGACATGGTGCGGCGAACTTTTTCGAGCTAAAACCATGGAAAGCTTATGATGTATGGATTTCAGCCTTCTTGTCTCCCTGTCAGTTGATTACCTCGTTCTAGATCGAAAACAATTGACAAAAATCGAAGCAATGTCTTTCTGTGTAAGGGTTTTATCCTTTATAACCCCCCTCCATTGCATAACACAAACCGAAGAGCCTAAACTGCTAAAAGCTGAACTTTTTCTGGATCGGCTAGAAGAAATCACAGACCAAGCTTCTGACGGTATTCAGAAAGCCAAGCTTTAAACCGTTCGCAGTACCCAAATCAAACTATCTCTTTCATTTAATCAACTCAAACTACTGGAGAGGCTCATGGTTGAAACTACAACAAAACTCAAAAAGTTTACGATTTTACATTCCAATGATATGCACGGCGACTTTTTAGCGGAGGCTAAAACTGGACAAGGTGGTTTGATCGGCGGGTTATCATTGCTTTCTGGTTATATCAATCAAGTGCGTCAAACGGAAAAAAATACACTTTATGTCATTTCAGGTGATATGCTTCAAGGTTCGATGATTGATACCGAATTTAAAGGCTTATCAACCATGGAAATTATGAATTACCTAGCACCTAATGTAGTGACTTTAGGAAACCACGAATTAGACTATGGCTTTCCTCATTTGCTCTTCTTAGAAAAAATGGCAAACTTTCCTATTGTTAATGCCAACTTGTACATTAAAAAGTACGGTAAAAGGTTGATGAACCCCTATATCATCCTCAATGTAGATGGATTTGATGTTATGTTCATTGGTATTGTCACCGAAGAGGTTCTTAGTGCCTTAAAGCTGGACAAAAGCATTGGTACATTTGTTGGACTAGAAGATGCGGCGGCTGAAGTTGGTAAGATCTGTAATACCTACAAAAATGAAGATATTGATTTGACAATTCTCCTAACTCACATTGGTTTTGAAGAGGATCAAAAGTTAGCGGCTATGTTAGACCCTGAGTGGGGGGTGGACATGATCATTGGTGGACATTCTCATACACTTTTAGAACAGCCTGCCCAAGTAAACAACATTTTAATCGCCCAGGCCGCCGTTGGGACTGATCAGATCGGACGTTTCGATATTACAGTAGATGATGATACGAACAGCATTGTCGAATGGAAATGGGAGCTTATTCCTATTAATGATCAGGTAGCTAGTCCTGACGTAGATTTGCAAAATTTTATCAATACCTACAAAGAACAAGTAGATCGCAAGTACAATCGTATTGTTAGCCGTTTAAATCGTAAATTGACTCATCTCGTGCGCGAACAAGAAACTGAGTTAGGTAATTTAATCGCTGATATCTTCTTAGAAATAGATACGATTGATGTCGTGCTTGTCGGTAGTGGTTCCATACGAGGTAAAGAATTAGGGACTGTGGTCACTCTTGAAGATCTTAAGAAGGTTTATCCGTATGATGGTTCTCTTTATAAAATTAAAGTTACTGGAGCGCAACTGACAAAGGTATTTACCCATTTTCTGCGCCCAGAAAACAGAAAGCCTGGGGAAAGTCAATGTTATCAAATCAGCAAAGGTGTTCGATTAGTTTATGACAATACTAAGAAAGCAATTGAATCTTTCAGTATTAATGAACAACCTGTAGAGGCTGATCGTTTATATGTAATCTGCGTGCAAGATTATCATTATCAAAACTCACTGAAGAGTTTGAATCTCACGCCTGAAGAAATAGCTAACGCTAAAGTTGTTACTACCTCAAGCCAAGGTGTTCTTGAAGAATATTTAAGTACTCATCAACTTCTTGACGGTCAGGTGGAAGGACGCTGGACTTTTGTTAACTAGAGTTTATAACTCTACCAAATGAGCCAAATCGAATTAGCGCGATCGCCCAAAGAGAAGCAACTGCTTTCTGGGAATGCGATCGCTGATAAAAATCTCAGACAAAACTACAGATCGGCGATCGCTCTTTGCTTTGTTATAGAGGGCGATCGCCCTATAATGGAGCCAGTATCTCATCAAGTTAGGAGATGTTTAAATGCTCACGACTGATCCCAAAACGTCATTATACGAACAAGATTTTTATTTGTGGATACAAGAAACTGTTGAAATCTTAAAAAAAGGTCAACTAGAACAATTAGATATTGAGAATTTAATTGAAGAAGTAGAGAGCATGGGGAAAAGTCAAATAAAAGAACTAAAAACCCGCTTAACTGTGTTGATTGAACATTTATTAAAACTGCAATATTGGACGACAGAAAAAGATTACAATGCGAGAGGATGGCGCAATACAATTGTTGAACAAAGACGGCAGATTGCTTATACGTTAGCAGATAGCGCCAGTTTGAAAGCTATTGTAAATGATATATTTTTAGACTGCTATCAGGATGCTAGAAATGATACTCTCCGCAAGTATCAACTTCCTTCAATCCTATTTCCTCAAGAATGTCCTTTTTCTTTATTTGAAGTGCTTGATCCTGATTTTATTCCTTCATAAATTTAAGGTAATATTGGGTTTGTCTCCTTAACTCAGACTAGAAATCCGCGATCGCCCACAGAGAAACAACTGCTTTCTAGGAGTGCGATCGCCATTCCTGAAAGATTAATTCTCCCAAAATGATCGCGGTTTTAATCTAATCAACAAGATGACGGCGATCGCACTAACGTGATTTTGATTGAGTTTCTCAGTGCGGCAATTCCAAATTAGGTTACAATTACACTTATCAGGTTTATAAGCTCTGCTTATGATGGATGAAAGCTTTGAATGGGATGAAGATAAAAATTGTTTAAACCAACAGAAACATGATGTTTCCTTTGAATTAGCCCAATACGCATTTTTTGACCCCAACAGAGTTATCGTGCAAGATCTGGCTCACAGTCAAGAAGAAAATCGATTTTACTGTATGGGGCAAGTTAATGGAGGAATTATCACAGTACGCTTTACTTACCGAGAAAGAAAAGTTAGAATTTTTGGAGCTGGTTATTGGCGAAAAGGACGTAAACGATATGAACAGCAAAATAACTTATACTAATGAACCAATGGAAATAGGAGAAGTCGTTAAAGATTTTTTACCGTCTCCAGACCAGTTAGTTCCTAAAGGTAAAAGCAAAACTAATCAAGTCACATTAGAATTAACAGAAGAAAGTGTAAGCTTCTTTAAAGCCCAAGCGGATCGAAAGCAAATTTCTTATGAAAAAATAATTGAATTACTGATTGAACAATATGCTCATGAATGTATATCTGATGATTAAATGCCTCATAGGAGCATTGTCTAACCGACATTATGGCTGACTTGAAAGCGGTAGAAGTTTCTCTTAAGTCAAAAGGTGAGTTATATTTTATTAAAGTACCTTACAAGAGTAGAGATCGCACTTTCAAAAACCAAAGTGATCGCATTGTAAAACTTATTCAGTCTGTGGTAACTCTAAGTGCCTTCTTTCGTTAGATTTAAATAGCCTTGTTCCTCTTTACCATTAAACCATGTTCCTTGTAATTTCTTATCCCTAAGATCAATACGTGAGAGCTGAACTCCGTGATTCATACCCTGAGATTTTTTTTCAGAGTCCCTACGTTCAGAAAAAAGTTGATAGAGGAAATCTAGCTCAATGAGATCTCTATTAGATGAGTCGAGAACAACAGCCTTAGCTTTTGAAATTGGCGTATCATCCTTCCCATAGTATATTACTCCGATATGCGTCCATGTCTGAGTGATTTTCACTCTAGCCTTTTTTTTAAGAGCAGAAATTTCGTTATAACCTCTATACTCTCCACTGATGTCTGGAATACCCAGCAAGGTTTCGCCGATAGGATAGTTGGATAAACGAATTTTCCACAAAAATTTATCGACTAATGTAAAAATTAAGCTGTATATCAAAAAGGGTGAACTATTTGATAGCCACTTTTCGATATAATCAGGCAATACCTTATAATCGGCAAATACATTGGCAAGTACAGAAGATAGGGCAATGCTGATCGCTGCAATGAAGAAATAAACGTATAACTTTGGTCTGGAACTACGTGCCTCATACGGAATCATCAGTCTATCTCCTAAGAATTTCTATTTCTCTCTAGTGTATCAGCTAAATGTTGCGACAATGCAACCATTGTTAAAGTTGGATTCCAAGAGCCAGATCTTGGCCACAAAGCACTCCCAGTAATGTAAATATTATCAGCCACGACTTCCTGTCCAGACTTTAACCGATAATCTAACCCAACTATCGCGTCATCATCATTTCCAAGCCATAATGTTGAACCTTCATGAACAAGAAATGACTTTCTGATTTGTTTTCTAGACGGCCGCTGTTTGTCTGACCAAGAACCTTGATTATTCTTTACACGCCAATACTCAACTTGATTGGGACTGTATGGATTTGGTTTGTCTGGCGTAAGAGCTTGCTCAATAACATTATAAATTGCTTTATCCATATTGTTCCAAAGACGATAATCATCCTCTTTCAGAATAGCTCTAAGATTAACGTCGCTATTTAGATTTGGGAGATTATTCAGATCAAGTCTACTTTCAGAATTTATTCTCATCTCGCCAAGTGCTGAAATTCCAAAACAAATATAATTTCTATTTTCTTCCAATTGATCATTAATTATTGGAGAAATCAAACTTGGCATATAAAACTGTGCGAGTGCTAAATCATTTTGATACTGTAACTTTGCTTGTACACGCCCTAACTCATTCTCTAGCTTTCTTATGGAGACTGCCGTTAATTGCATATGATATTGACCTTGTGTTTCAGAATCTCTACCATCTAAATAAAGTCGGCTCTTCGTTACCCTTTATGCTAAATCAACAGACAAGATGCCAAGATAACATACTTCTAACCCAAAAATTCCGAAAGTTTCTAAAGCCAGATGCTCTCCGTTTTATTAGTTTAAGT
>SFBI01000014.1 GCA_007095845.1 Microcystis aeruginosa Ma_MB_S_20031200_S102 | reverse complement strand
ACTTAGGTAATAAACGCTTACTCTACGAAGAATTAGGGGTTAGTGAATACTGGAGTGTTAAGGTAGATGATCCTCAAATATTTGCTTTTGAAATAATTGATCGAGGTAGCAAAAGAATTCATATATCAAAGGTTTTACCTAATTTAAAACTTGCGGTTTTAGAGTCAGCTTTACAACAGGCACGCACCAGAGATCAAAGTCAGGTGGGACGTTGGTTAATCAGTCAATTTCAAGGTTAAATTCTCCTGTTTTTTAGCAGCCGCTTTCTCCAATAAAGACTCGGCAAAAGCGATGGCAGCCGCTGCCGAATTTCCTCCCGTTAATTGTGCCAATTCTTCCCTTCTCGTCTGACGATTATCGAGAGAAGTAACCCGGACAACCGTGCGAATTTCTGAGAGATTAGTGGAATTATCTTCGGCAATCATTTGTTTATAAACACGAAAATGGTGATCAGCTAAAGCAGCCACTAAGGGTTGATGAGTAACGCATAAAACCTGATATTGTTGACCTAATTGATCTAATTTATCGGCAATTGCTTGGGCAACTTTTCCCGATACTCCCGCATCAATTTCGTCAAAAATTAGGGTGGCTGCTGCCGATTGGGATTGGGAAAAACAGGACTTTAACGCTAGGAAAAAACGACTCATTTCCCCTCCGGAAGCGGTACTGGATAAAGGTTGGATTTTTTCCCCCGGATTGGGACTAAAATAAAATACCACTTGATCGACTCCCAGACTGCTAGGATTACCCGGAGCAATCCGACAGACAAAAATCACCTTTTCCATGGCTAAAGGTTTTAATTCCTGTACCAATTGTTTTTCTAGTTGACTAGCGGTTTCTTGTCGCAAAAACGTCAACTGGGTGCTAGTTTCTCGATAGATTTTTTCCTGTTGCTGACAAATTTTTTCTAATTCCTCAATCGATTGTCCTTCTCCCGTCAACTCCGCTAATTCCTGCTGTAATTTCTGATAATAATCGATCGCTTCGGCTAAACTTGGGCCATACTTGCGAGAAATGCGCTTAAGTTGGACAATTCTCTCTTCTATCTCGTTCAATCTCTCCGGATCTGCCTCTAGACTATCCCCATAAACGTTGATTTCCTGTCCCGCTTCCACCACCTGATTTAATGCCGATCGCACCATCTCTAAAATTGGCTCTAAACTGCTATCATAAACCATCATATTTGTCAAGATATTTTCAGCTTTTCCTAACAAATCAGCGACGGCGGGTTGATCGCGATCATTTTGGTAGAGGAGTTGATAGACTTGATAGCTGGAATTTTGCAAATCGACAGCGTGGGAGAGTCGGTTTCTTTCCTGTTCCAACTGTTCCAACTCGTTAGCGTCAGTTAAATTAGCTGATTCTAGTTCTTTTAGTTGATATTCTAATAAATCTAATCTTTGTAGGCGATTTTGTTCCGATTGCAACCTATTGTTTAAAACATTCTTGCTTTCTTGCCAGTTAGCGTAGGCTATGGCTACCTTTTCCCGCTGCCGCAGCAGCGATTCACCCCCGTAGAGATCTAATAATTCCCTCTGTCGATTAGCGTCCATTAACTGAACTGTTTGACCTTGGGCGGTGATTTCTACCAAAAAATCTCTTATTTGCGCCATTTGTTGGCGATTAGCGACGACTCCGTTAATCCGAGAACGAGAACGCAAGGAATTATTAGTAATCACTAATTCCCGGCTGATGGTCAGACTATTATCCTCTAATAGGTCAATTTCCTGACTTTCTAGCCAAGCAATTAATTCTGGAGTTAGAGAAAAAGTCGCTTCTAGGGTTGATTGTTGACTTCCCTGACGGATGACGCGATGATTGACTTTACCACCGAGAACAATATCGATCGCATCTAATATAATCGATTTTCCTGCCCCCGTCTCACCGGTCAGTACATTTAATCCGCTGCCGAAAGTTAATTCTAAGCGATCGATGAGGGTAAAATTTTCAATTTGTAGGCAGGATAACATATATCAGTAATCAGTAATCAGTTGCTATTCTTATTATCTTTCAGCATTCCCTAATTTTCCCCGAAACGGTAGCCTTTCCCATAGACAGTATTAATTAGAGGTGTTTCTCCGTCCGCTTCGATTTTACGACGCAGTAAGCGCATCAGGGCAGCAACTACGTTACTATTAGGTTGCTCCCCTTCTGACCAGAGATGCTGATAAATTTGTTCATGGGTGAGAAGTTGTCCCGGATGGGTCATAAATAAAGTTAACAATTGTACTTCTTTTGCTGATAAACTGATCGTGCGACCGTGACGATAGGCCACTTGATTTTCGCTATCGAGTTCTAAATCAGCACATTTTAATTTACTGCTATTACTAGCTTCAAAATTGGGAGAACGACGCAATAAAGCGCGGACTCTTGCTAATAATTCTCGCAGTTGAAAGGGTTTGACTAAATAATCATCAGCACCGGCATCTAATCCCGCCACTCGATCGTCTATTGTATCCTTAGCGGTTAGAAATAAAACGGGAGTGGTGTCTCCTTGATCCCGTAAATATTGACAGATTTGTAATCCGGATTGCTGGGGTAACATCCAATCGAGAATTAAGAGGTCATAATTATTCTCTTGTGCCAATTTTAACCCCGTCCGACCATTATCAGCAATATCAACGTGATAGCCTTCTTGAGAAAGAATTTGTTCTAAAGGTTCGGCTAATTCTTTTTCATCGTCAACGATAAGTATTCGCATAGAAGGAAGATTATGAGTTATCGGTGATCAGTTATTGGATGTGAGTTATCAGTGATCAGTGATCATATATGAGTTCTCAGTTCACTGTTTACTGATTACTGTTTATTGATCACTGAAAAACCATTTCTCCTAATTATCTATCTTTGGGTAATAAATTGCGCCATTCAAGAGGGATATAACTTTCAATAAATCTAGCCAGAGTTTGGTAATGACGCTGGTATAAAACTCCCATATAGATAATACCAAGTCCTAGGACAGTTAGGGCAAAGGGAAAGAAAATTGAATCGGCAAAGAGACGATAGGAGAGATAGGAAAGATAGGCAAATACTCCGATGCCTCCAAAAACTACAAATAATCTTCTTTTTAGCAGGACTGATAATAACATCAATCCCAAGTTAATTAGACAGTACAAAAATCGTTGCGTTTCATTATCATCCATGAGGAGAGATAGACTAAACCAAAACATAATCAATCCGAATAGGTATAGCCAAAAAGCAAAATCTCCCCGACTACGACGCTGACGTACATCAATTAAATAGGCAGTTATTAAACAGGCAATTCCCAACCAAAAGGATACCCACAGTCGCAGTCTCCATGTATATTCGTTCTCTCCAAATAGTAAAGGGGTTAAGTCCATTGACATATACCATAAACTAAAGGCAATGGGTGCAGTTAAAAAAGGAAATTTAACAAATCGCAAAGTTATTATTCCTGCGATAATCGTGCCTAATTCCATTAAAAACCAACTGCCTTTAATCCATGTATGGAAATCTCGATATGTACCCGGATATCCATCTTGCCAGTACCCCGTCCAGCGTTGTAAACCGTAGATTGCTAAGGGAGTCATTGCCACTGCCATGGTAAATAAAAGACCGCCAGGGATTTTGAGATTTTGCTGAAAATAGAGATTTTTTCCCCTCAACATAAAACAAATTGCATAAAACAGGGCGATAAAAAATAGGCCTGCACCACCGAAACTCTCCCAAGCTTCGTTCATAAACCACCCCAGAGCAGAGATAACAATTAATGCCCCAAAATAATAGGCTACATTAGCGAAATTAAAGCGAGGGCTATTAACTTCATCTTCTTGGGGATAACGGGACAAAAAAGCCGTCCATAAATTTTCAGCTTGGCTGGCAGTAATTAGGTTTTCTTGTACCGCCCAATCAAAATCTTCTCTTTCTAGTCTCATAATATTCTCTAGTCCTTAAGCTAAGATGTATTTTAACCGCTTATCCTAATGATAAGGGAATAGGGAATAGGCGCAGAGGTCAAATCCTGTAATAAAACTTAATATTTACCGATAGAAATATCCGAAATCTGCAAAATGAGAGTATTATTCAATCTAGATTAACTATTATCGAAGCCATCATGACAACTAAATCAGAACTTTATGAACAAGATTTTCAATTATGGCTGATAACAACAATAGGTCAGTTAGAACAAGGAGATTTTCAGGCATTAGATGTATCTCATTTAGTTGAGGAGTTGAAAGAATTGGGTAAATCAGATAAAAATGCCTTGGAAGGAAATTTAATGATTTTGCTGGCTCATTTATAGTCATTTCAGATAAGTCTGATACACTCTAGACCGACAAAAGCCTTGTGAACTCTGGGATTAATATTCTCAATTTTAATTGAAATGGCTATACTGAAATTAAAAGTACAATCATCTGCCCCTGAAAGCATGAAATCTAGCTGGTATAGCTCCATTGTCGAACACAGAGAACGAGTTATCGCCTTACTAGAAAACACCCCTTCTTTGAAATCTCATCTAGCAATCGCCATCGATAAAATCTATCCTAAAGGTCGTAAAATTGCCATCAAGGAAAGTAAATTGGCTGACTTTGGAATTGCGATTCCTCCGGAAGAATCATATCCCTTAGACTGCCCTTTTTCCTTAGAACATATTCTTGACGAAGATTTCTATGGCTAATAATTTATATTTAATCCATCAGCTAAGACGCTTTCAAAATGCTTCTAAACAGTCTTCAAATCTCAAAAACTGGGAAGCTATACAAGTCATAACATTTTTCACAAGTAATGGCAGAGATGTTCCCTCAGACCCACTGTAATTCGCCGTAAGACTTGCAGTTTTTCTTATTTAACATCATATTTAACATTGATAAAATGCCACCGTTCTTGGTGAAAATCAGAGAAAACAAAGAGAGTGTAGAGATAGTTTTTTAGTATTTGAGTAACGACAAGACGCTCTAAATTGAGCATCAGTTGCTTAGAGTTGAGACGAGCATAAATAACCTGAAAATCTTCCCCCCCAGAAGCTAATAGGATTGGATTTTCTGTTAATGCTTCTACTGCTTTATTTAGTCAATTGCGTCGGGACAGGGTTTGATTTTCTCGCTGGTAATTTAACTCAGACCAGAATAATTTTTTGAGCGCATCCAATTCTCTCAGGGATGAAAGAAGGTCATAAACTGACTGCCGAAGTTCAATATCACTCATAAGTTTTCCCACGACCTCTCATTTAGGTTTACTTTCTCTAGGACTTTTGCCACTTTAGTTAAATTGTATCGGGATCGATGCCTAATTCTCGCAATTTTTGGGCTAATTTTTCCTTAGCTTGTCGTTCCCTTTCTTTCTCTAAAAGAGCCTGTTCTTTTTCTAAAAGAGCCTGTTCTTTTGCCTGTCTTTGCTCTAATTCCGCTTCTTGAGGGGTGGGGACTAATTGACCATCGGCGGTAAAATAACGCAGTTTACGGTCAAATATCCCTAAATATAATCCTAACTGTTCACTCCACAGATAACCCAGTTCATTGGGAGAAATGGCTTGATATTGTCCCTCAATTAGTCTAAATCCTTGCAATTCTAACGTATTAGGATCAAACCAAAAATAATTAGGAGTGCGAAAGGTATTTTGATAGAGAGTTTTCTTGTTATTGCGGTCAATATTGGCCGTAGAATCGGAAAGAATCTCGACAATTACATCGGGATATTTACCCTGTTCTCCCCAAACTACCCAACTTTTGCGGGGACGTTTTTCGGTATCTAAAACCACAAAAAAATCAGAACCACAGAAATCACGTTTTTTTAGTTGTTCCGCTTTGTAGTAGATGGTTAGATTTCCCGAAGCGTAGTAATCACTCCTCTCGCGCCATAATAATTCTAGACAACTAAGGAGAATGATGATCTGTTGCAGGTGTAGATCACTTTCCAAGGGTGGTTCATCACTCCATAAATCTGTGGGGGGATAGGTGACATCTGGGATTATGTCTAGGGCTGTCATGACTTTTCCCGGTATTTTTAGGATTGATTAATTATAGCTTTTTCTCACTACTTTAGAGATGGTGCTGGGGGATTTTAACCTAACTTAAGTAGGTAAGCATTAAAAATTATCAGACACCCCCCTTATCAAGGGGGGCTAGGGGGGATCGAACCTAAAATCCATTTTTAATTTAATTATAACCAATAACTTAATCCTACACCTTGACCGATCGCCTTTCGCACTTTATCCTAGCGCCATGGGCAAATATCTTAAAACTTCTATACAATAGCGCCAATAAGCCCGATAACAACGATGACTGAAACCCTAATTCAACCCGCAACCCTAGTAGAACTCTTACGTTACCGCGCCACCACACAACCGGACGGCCATGCCTACACTTTTCTGATTGATGGTAAAAAAGAAACCCCACCTTTAACCTACAGTGAACTCGATCGCCAAGCAAGAGCAATCGCCGCCTATTTGCAAAAATACCAAGCTCAAGGAGAACGGGCCCTGTTACTCTATCCTCAAAGTTTAGAAGTAGTGGCCGCTTTTTGTGGTTGTCTCTACGGGGGAGTGATTGCCATTCCCGTCCCCCCACCGGAATCGGGACGACTTAAACGCACTCTGCCCCGTTTACGCGCAATTGTCAAGGATGCTAATGCCACCTTTGCCCTAGTTACCGAAAGTATTCTGACTCTTATTGAAGGCGTTAAGGAAGAATTCCCAGAATTCGACCAAATGAAATGGATTACCACCGAAAGCATTGATATTTCCCTGGCGGACCAATGGCAAGATCCCCAGGTGGATAAATCGGCGCTTGCCTATCTGCAATATACCTCCGGTTCGACTAATATCCCCAAAGGGGTGATGCTAAGTCATTTTAATCTGATGCACCATTGCGGTTACTTGCAAAAAGCTTGTGGTTATGAACCGGATAGCGTTACCCTCACTTGGATGCCCTATTTTCATGATTACGGGTTAGTCGAAGGTATCACCGTTCCCCTCTACAACGGTACACCCTGCTATCTGATGTCTCCCTTTGCTTTTATTAAGCGTCCGATGCAGTGGTTAAAAAATATTACTAAGTACAAAGTTACTCATAGTCAAGCCCCCAACTTCGCCTATGATCTTTGTACTCGTAGGATTAAAGCTGCCGATTTAGCGGAATTAGACCTGAGCAGTTGGCAGGCCGCGGGAAATGCCGCCGAACCGATTAACCCAAAGGTTATGGCCAAATTTGTCGATACTTTTGCAGATTATGGCTTTTCTTGGCAAACTTTCGCCCCTGCCTACGGATTAGCTGAATATACCCTCTTGATTTCCAATAAACCCAAGGGAACCACCCCAATTATCACCGCTTTGGATGCAACCGCCTACGAACGCGGTAAAATTGTCCCTGTAGGCTCCGATCGAACCACGGGAGTTAGATACGTCCCCAGTTGTGGTCGTCGCGTCTGTGATACCCGTATAGCTATGGTTAATCCCGATACTTTCACCCTTTGTGCAGCCGATGAAGTGGGCGAAATTTGGGCCAGTGACCCCAGTATGGCCGCCGGATATTGGCAACGGGAAGACGCAACCAAGGAAACTTTTCAAGCTTATCTTGCTGATACAGGAGAAGGACCGTTTTTACGCACAGGAGATTTAGGTTTTCTTCTCGATGGGGAATTGTATATCACGGGACGGATTAAGGATTTAATTATCATCCGTGGTAGTAATCATTATCCCCAAGATTTAGAATGGTCAGTACAGCATCTTAATGAGGTTTTTCGTCCCGATTATGGTGCCGCTTTTTCCATTGAAGATAACGGGGAAGAACAGTTAGTTATTGTCCAGGAATTGGAACGTCGCAGCGGTGAGTTAGATACGGCCAAATTAATTGCTGATATCCGTCAGGAAATCGCCGAAGAACACGAAATTATGACCCATGCGATTGTTCTGGCTAAATCGGGAACAATTCTCAAAACTGCCAGTGGCAAAATTCAACGCCGCGCTATTAAACAGAATTTTCTCAATGGTAATATGAGTGTTATCGATGCTTGGTCAGAAAATCCTCAGTTAGTTAGTAAATTTGATCGCTCTATTTCTGAAACAGAAGCATAGTTTTTTGGGTGGGCAATGCTCACCCGATCGAGTATAAATAATCGTGTTAGGATTAGGTTAGGGATTAAAGTTAGGGAGAAAGTGATGTTAACTCAACTGATGGTCAAGCCCTCTTCTTGGATTGAAAAAGGAATTAAGCTATCGCCAGTAAGGGAAAATTATCTCTTTAAATTCACCGAGGAATTGCAGTGTCGATTAGAGGAACTACGGGAACTAGAAAAAAATTCCCAACTTAATTCTCAAGAAACCGCAGAATTAGCTGGTATTTTAGAGTTAAATGAGATTTTCACGCTCTTAAATGCGAGAATAGTTGCTGAATCTAAATGATTAGTATCACCACTCGATGTCTGATTTTAAAATATAAGTTAGGATATCAAGATGAAAATTCGTTATGAACTGATTATTTACTGGAGTAATGAGGAGCAACTATTTATCGTTGAAGTTCCAGAACTTGCAGGATGTATGGCTGATGGAGAAACTTATCAAGAAGCTGTGCAAAATGCTGAAATCATTATTCAACAATGGATTGAAACAGCACAAGAATTAGGGCGAGAAATTCCTGAACCGAAAGGACGTTTATTATTTGCTTGAACAACCGCAGGAATAGTAAAAATGGGTGTTGTAGATAACAATAAAATTAGAAATTTCCTCGATAAGGATTGTGGGGAGTTATTATCAAATAACCTAGACATTAGGATAAATTATCGGGTATTTTATCTCATCGCAAGGCACTACTTAGAACGGGGCGACTTGTGGGGAAAAGTCGAAATTAATAGGCAAATAATCCCGATATTAATAAAAACATCGGCCAGATTAAAAACAGGAAAATTAATCAATCTAAAATCGAGAAAATCCACCACATAACCAAACAAAAAGCGATCGATACCATTGCCGAAAGCCCCTGCTAAAATAAAACCGTAGGCCAATTGTTCCCAACGACTTAAATGCGGTCCAAAGTAAGCAAAAGCCATTAATCCCAAACTAACCAATAAGGATAGCCATTTTAGCCAACCAACACCGCCCCGAAAAGCACTAAAAGCTGCGCCGGTATTAATCACATAGGTGAAATGAAAAACCCCCGGAATAACTGGAAAAGTATCACCGATTTGCTCAAAACTCTGCACGGTTATATACTTAGTTACTTGGTCTAAAATTAGACCAATCACCGCCACTATCCAAAACCAGCGATTTTTTTTTAACATTGGCTGTGGCATCAATAAAATAATAATTTACGGAAGAAAAAAGCAATAATTACCACCACACAAATTACTACTAACTGCCCTAAAAATGGCCAGACTGAATAATTCATAAATAGGGTGGGCAAACTATCGGGAAAGGTGATTTGACTGGCTTGGGGCTGAAAAATCGACAATCCCAGCATATATAATAAACCGCACAGATGAATCACTAACAAACCAGCAAAGGCACTGAAAGCCAGAGTTTCTATCTTAGCCCGCCAGCGAAAAGCCAACCAACCACACAGCCATGCCCCCGGCATAAAGCCCAAAATATAGCCAAAACTGGGTTCTTTTAGATAACCCATTCCCCCACCCTGGGCAAACACAGGCAACCAAGTTAAACCGAGAAAAATATAGGCCACCTGGGCAAGAAGCCCGGCATTTTTGCCCCCCAGACAGCCCGTTAACAATACTGCCCCAATTTGGTAAGTTATGCCTAATTTTTGCGAAGATAGACCCGCAGCCGACCAACTAGCTAGACTTACTGGAACAAATGTACTAAAAATTGTCAGCAACAAACCAATCAAGGCCCAGATTAACTCATTGGGAACCGACGCGGAAGTGCGCCGCGGCGGAGATTCTCGTCCTCGACGTGATTTAGGTTGCCTGTTAGGGTTGGTATTCACCGGGGATGGGGGCTTCTCCTCCTATTAAACTAAGATCAGCCAACATCGCCTGATCCTGTTGGGGCGGTTGTCCTAGGGTGGTCAAATAATGCCCAATCAGCATAGCATTAATTCCCGATTTTAGCCCCAGATTTTGCAATTCTCCCATCACCGCCTCTCGTCCCCCGGCATAACGGAGGATTTGTTGAGGTAAGATAAACCGGAAAATAGCGATCGCTTTTAGGGCAGTCAAGGGGTCCAGTTTGGGTAAATGACCTAAAGGGGTGCCACTTCTGGGGTTTAATAGGTTAATCGGCACTGATTCCACTTCTAATTCCGCTAGAGAAAAAGCTAAATCAATGCGATCAGTCCAACTTTCCCCCATACCGATAATTCCCCCCGTACAAGCCTGAATTCCCGCCGCTTTCAGGTTTTTTACCGTTTCTACCCGATCCTGCCAACTGTGGGTGGAGACGACGTTAGGATAAAAATTCTCGGAAGCTTCCAGATTGTGATTATAACGGGTAACTCCGGCTTCTTTTAGGGCCTGGGCTTGGGCAAGGGTTAACTCTCCCAGGGCGCAGCAGGGTTTAATCTTGGCTGTTTCAATGATTTCTTGAACTGTGGCCAGTATTTCCTCGAATTCCTGCGATTTAGGGCTATTGTACTTTAATCCCCGGCCTTGACTAACTAAACAGAAACGTTTTGCCCCCGCGTCGGCTGCCGCTTTCGCATGGGTGACGATTTCCTCACGGCTTTTTAAACCGTAGATAGGCGAATCTTGACCGGGATGGTGGGCGGATTGGGAACAAAAACTGCAATTTTCCGAACAACTTCCCGATTTTATGTTGATAATGCTACATAAATCTACCGTATTACCACAACAGGCCTGACGAATGCGATCGGCAGCTTCACATAAGCTGAAAATATTTTCCTGACCTTCGATCGCAGTTAAAGCTAGGGCCTCTTGCTTACTGAGTCGATCGCCAGCGATAATCTGATTAGCCCTAGTCTGTAACCAGTTTTTTAAGGCTTCTCCCTCCACGGGGATAGATTGAGTAGCGGTGTGTGTAGAGACTTGTACCACGTCGTTTATGCTCTGACTAAGTTAGGCTCATTTTATCATTATTCAGTTACTGGGGAAAGATTAATAAAAAACTTTAGAAAAAAATACCCTTTTGTGCTAGACTACCCGCAAAAGTTATCTTGTCTCCGATTTTATGAAAGTTATTCCGACGGAAATTCCCGATGTTTTAATCATTGAACCGCAAGTTTACGGAGACGATCGAGGTTTTTTCTTGGAGAGTTTTAATCAGAAAGATTTTCGAGAAAAAACTGGAGTTAATACCACTTTTGTCCAGGATAATCACTCTATGTCCTTAAAAAATGTCCTGCGAGGATTGCACTATCAAATCCACAATCCCCAGGGTAAATTGGTGCGGGTGGTGAGCGGTAGTGTTTTTGATGTGGCCGTGGATGCGCGTCAAAGTTCCCCCACTTTTGGGCAATGGGTAAGCTGCGTTTTAAGTGCGGAAAATAAACGGATTTTCTGGGTTCCCGAAGGTTTTGCCCATGGCTTTATAGTTCTCTCCGACCGAGCCGAATTTCTCTACAAAACCACTAATTATTATTATCCCCAATACGAAAAAACCATTTTATGGAATGATGCCGATTTAGGGATTGATTGGCCCTTAGATACCCCGCCGATTCTCTCCCCTAAAGACCAAGCTGGACAACCCTTTAAATCCGTGGAAATTTTCCCCTAAAGACGATGAAAAAAGTTTTACTAATTGGTGCTAAAGGTCAAGTGGGACAAGAGTTACAAGTAACTTTACAATCCTTGGGTGAAGTTATTAGTATCGGTCGAGAAGAACTAGATTTAACTAACTCGGAAAAAATCAGCCAGTTAATTAGGGAAATTCACCCCGATTATCTGGTTAATGCCGCCGCTTATACGGCAGTGGATAAAGCCGAAACCGAGCCAGATTTAGCCTATTATATCAATGCTATAGCTCCGAAAATCATGGCGGAATCTGCCGAGAAAATTCAAGCTAAATTTCTTCATATTTCCACAGATTATGTCTTTGATGGTCGGAAAAATACCCCCTATCTAGAAACCGATCTAACTAATCCTCTAGGGGTTTATGGACAATCAAAGTTAAGGGGAGAAGAAGAGATTAAAACTGTTAATTCTCATGCAATTATCCTGCGTACTGCTTGGGTTTACGGCAGTTATGGCAAAAGTAATTTTGTCAAAACTATGCTGAAATTAGGCAAGGAAAGAGAAGAGTTAAAAGTAGTTGTTGATCAGGTGGGAAGTCCCACTTGGTCTAAAGATATCGCCACGGCCATTACTCAGCTTCTAATTAATGTCGATAATCCCCCAGGAATCTATAATTTTACTAATAGCGGTGTTGCCAGTTGGTTTGATTTAACTAAAGGGATTTTTGAGGAGGCAAAAATAAGCGGTATTCCCCTAAAAATTCAGAGAGTAATTCCCATTACTACTGCTGAATATCCTACCCCAGCAGTGCGTCCGGCCTATTCGGTTCTTTCTGGTCAAAAAATCTCGCAACAATTGGGTTATATTCCTCCCTATTGGCGAGATTCTCTCAAAGCTATGCTCAACCAACTATTTAATCTTTAAAACTATGAAAGCACTAATTTTATCCGGTGGTAAAGGTACGAGGTTACGTCCCCTAACTTATACTGGGGCAAAACAGTTAGTTCCCGTGGCCAATAAACCGATTTTATGGTATGGAATCGAGTCAATTGTGGCCGCAGGAATTACCGATATTGGCATTATTATCAGTCCCGAAACTGGGGAAGAAATTCGTCAGACCACGGGCAATGGTGAACAGTTTGGCGCTAAGATAACTTATATTCGCCAAGATCAACCAGCAGGATTAGCTCACGCGGTTAAAACTGCCCAATCTTTCCTAGGAGATTCCCCCTTTATTATGTACTTGGGTGATAACCTAATCGAGGATGATTTATCGCCCTTTTTAGAGTCTTTCCACAAACAGTCTCTTGATGCTTTAATTCTCCTGCGAAAAGTGTCTAATCCTAGTGCTTTTGGGGTGGCAAAAGTAGATGAAACTGGCAAAGTTTTATACTTAGTCGAAAAACCGAAAGAACCCCCCTCAAATTTAGCTTTGGTGGGGATTTATTTTTTTGCTCCCACCATTCACCAAGCGATCGCATCTATTCAACCTTCGGGCCGGGGTGAGTTAGAAATTACCGACGCTATCCAAGAATTAATCAATCAAAATAAAGCAGTAGAAGCGAATAAACTACTAGGTTGGTGGTTAGATACGGGTAAAAAAGATGATTTATTAGAAGCAAATCGGATTATCCTCGATACCAGTCTAGAAATCGCTTTACTAGGAGAAATTGATCCTAATAGTCAGGTGATCGGACGGGTACAAATTGGCCAGGGTAGTAAAATTATTAATAGTACCATTCGCGGCCCTGTCATTATTGGAGAAAATTGTCACATTGAGAATTGTTTTATCGGTCCCTACAGCAGTATAGCTAATGGCACAAAATTAATCGATGCCGACATAGAACACAGTGTTATTCTCAAAGATGCCACAATTATTGGCATTCATCAGCGCATAGTTGATAGTGTGATTGGACGACGGGCAAAATTAGAAATCGCACCCCAACGTCCAAAAGCTTTACGCTTTATGATTGGGGATGATTCCCATGTGGAATTAGTTTAGTTATCGGGGATTAACTGCCTGTTTAATTAGGGTTTGCTGAAAAAGTTTTTCCTGGAGGCCGGGTGTGGGGTGTAGGGTGTAGGGTGTAGGGTTTTACCGATTTTCAGGGGTTCAATGACCTAATTTTCAGGAAAAAAGTACCTGAATTTTCCCCCCAATCACTGCAATCGCTGGCACTTTTTGATGGGAAAAAAGTCTAAAAGCCTTATCCAACAAGGTTTTTAGATTTATTCAGCCAACCCTAACTATGTTATAATCAAGAGTCTGACCTATTTTACCGTTCTAGAACTATGACGCAACAGTATCGCATTACCCTACTACCCGGCGATGGCATCGGGCCGGAAATCCTCGCTGTCACCGTAGAGATACTGAAAGTCATCGGTAAAAAATTTGACCTCCAGTTTGACTTCCAAACCGCTTTAATTGGAGGGGCAGCCATTGATGAAACCGGCAATCCTCTCCCCGAAGCAACCCTGAGCGCCTGTAAAAATAGTGACGCTGTTCTCCTGGCCGCTATTGGGGGTTATAAATGGGATAATTTGCCTCGGCAGCAAAGACCAGAAACGGGATTATTAGGCTTAAGATCCGGTTTAGGTCTTTTTGCTAATTTACGTCCTGCCACCATTTTTCCGCAATTAATCGACGCTTCTAGTCTCAAACGGGAGATTATCGAGGGAGTGGATATCATGGTCGTCCGGGAATTGACTGGGGGTGTCTATTTCGGTCAACCGAAGGGGATTTTTGAGACGGAAACGGGAGAAAAATGCGGTGTAAATACCATGGTTTACTTGGAATCGGAGGTGGACCGCATCGCTAAGGTGGCCTTTGAAATTGCCCAAAAACGCGGTAAGAAACTCTGTTCCGTCGATAAAGCTAATGTTCTTGATGTTTCCCAACTCTGGCGCGACCGGGTGACGAAAATCGCCGCTAATTATCCCGATGTGGAACTTTCCCATCTCTACGTCGATAACGCAGCCATGCAGTTAGTCCGGGCCCCCAAACAATTTGATACTATCGTCACGGGCAATTTATTCGGTGATATTCTCTCCGATGAAGCGGCCATGTTAACCGGTAGTATCGGAATGTTACCCTCTGCTAGTTTAGGGACTGCTGGGGTGGGAGTTTTTGAACCCGTCCACGGTTCGGCCCCGGATATCGCCGGCCAAGATAAGGCCAATCCGATCGCCCAGATTCTCAGCGCTGCTATGATGTTAAAATATGGGCTAAATCAGCCTTTAGCGGCAGCCGCACTGGAAAAAGCCGTGGAAAAAGTCTTAGAGTTCGGTTATCGTACTGGAGATATTTTCTCGGAAGGTATGACATTGGTGGGATGCCAAGCTATGGGCCAGGTCATCCTGAAAGTTTTAGAATCTTAACAAAAGTGACAAATTCCGAAATCGTCATATACCATTGATTTAATAAATACGTCAATTTAATCGTGGGGAGACGAGTGAGATGGTGGCCCTATCCGAGAAAACAGAACAACAGCGTGTCGATATGGAAATCCCAATTTTGTTAGATCCTACTGTCTTACGGGCAGCCAGACGCATTTATCGCATCTACTGTACCCTCAATAGCCGAGTTAGTAAACGTCCTTTCGGTGTCGCTATTAACCGCGACAATCATCGCGGCCAATTGATTTTTAACAATAAACCGATTCTACTCCCCGGAGAGTGTTTCGTCCCGATTAAGCAAATCGAATCGGAAGCCTATTAATTTTTGTGAAGATTTGCCCTAAATATCTTGCCAAACGTCAGCTAATACCCACTGGCGTAATTTTTTTGTCTAATATAAAAAGATGTTCGGGAATAATCTTAACTCTACCCTAATCCAAGACCTCGATCGCCTAGAAAATCGTCTTCGGGAAATCCCCCTCGAACCGGGGGTTTACTTCCTGCGCGACCAAAATGGCGAAATTCTCTACATCGGTAAATCCAAAAAACTCCGGTCTAGAGTCCGTTCCTATTTTCGTCCCAGTCAACCCCTCAGTCCCCGCATTGCTTTGATGGTGCGACAGGTGACAGAAATTGAATTTATCGTCACCGACACAGAAGCAGAATCTTTGGCCCTGGAAGCTAATCTAATTAAACAACATCAGCCCCATTTTAATACTCTCCTCAAGGACGATAAAAAATATCCATACATTTGTATTACTTGGTCGGAAACCTACCCGCGCATTTTTATCACCCGCAAACGGAGCATAAATAACCAAAAAGACCGTTATTATGGTCCCTACGTCGATACCAGGCTGCTGCGCTACACTTTACACCTAATTAAACGCACTTTTCCCCTGCGTCAACGTCCCCAACCTCTGTTTAAAGACCGTCCCTGTTTAAATTATGATATCGGTCGTTGTCCGGGGGTTTGTCAAAAATTAATTAGTCCCCAAGATTATCGAGAAACCTTGCAGAAAGTGGCGATGATTTTTCAGGGAAGGACGGGGGAATTATTAGACAAATTAGCGACAAAGATGCTCGCAGCGTCGGAAAACCTAGATTTTGAACAAGCGGCCACGATTAGGGATCAAATTCGCGGATTACAGGCCCTTAATACCGATCAAAAAGTCTCTTTACCTGATGATACCGTATCCCGGGACGCGATCGCTTTAGCCAAGGACGAGCAGCATTGTTGCATACAATTATTCCAAGTGCGTTCCGGTCGTTTGGTGGGACGTTTGGGATTTTTTGCCGATAGTCAGTCAGCAAACGAGGGAGAAATCCTGCAAAAAGTCCTGGAAGAACATTATTTATCGGTGGAAGGGGTGGAAATTCCCAGCGAAATCCTGTTACCCTGCGAATTACCGGAAGGTGAGGTGTTAGCGGGGTGGTTAAGGGAAAAAAAGGGTCGCAAAGTCGAGTTAACTGTCCCCCAACGGCAAAGTAAAGCGGATTTATTAGCTATGGTCGAGAAAAACGCTCTTTATGAGTTAGAAAAGACGAAAAGAAGCGCCGACCGGGATTTACAGTCTTTGCAGGATTTAGCGGTAATTCTCGATTTACCGGCACTGCCGCACCGCATTGAGGGTTATGATATTTCTCATATTCAGGGTTCCAATGCAGTGGCATCCTCAGTGGTGTTTATCGATGGGGTGGCCGCTAATCAACATTATCGTCACTATAAAATCAAAAATCCCGAAGTTAAAATCGGCCATTCCGATGATTTTGCCAGTTTAGCAGAAGTAATTCGCCGGCGTTTCCGTCGTTATGCCGAAAATCCCGATAATATTGCCGAAAGTGATGATTTTCCCGATTTGGTCATGATTGATGGGGGAAAAGGACAATTATCGGCAGTGGTGACAGTTTTAGGGGAGATGAATTTATTAGAACAGGTAAAAGTTGTTAGTTTAGCTAAACAGAGAGAGGAGATTTTTTTACCAGGAGAATCCTCTCCTTTAGAGACGGATAAGGAACAACCCGGAGTGCAATTATTGCGTCGAGTCAGGGATGAAGCGCATCGCTTTGCTGTTAGCTTTCACCGACAACAAAGGATGCAAAAAAGTCGCCGTTCCCGTCTGGATGAGATACCGGGGTTAGGTTTTAAGCGACAAAAAGATTTATTAGCTCATTTTCATTCTCTGGATTATATTCGCGAAGCTTCCCTAGAACAATTGCAACAGGTGACAGGAATTGGGGAACAATTAGCTAAGGAAATTTATAATTATTTTCATCCTAGGTAGGGATAAGCTGTTGAAGAATATCTAAGGCTTGACGGGGGGTTATGATGAGAATATCTTCAATAATGCCTAGTTTTAGCAAATCCGATTTATCCCCACTCACCAGATAATCAGCATTACCCGCAATCGCTGTGGCCAAAATGCAGCAATTCTCATTTTAAAAAAAATCAGATAAAATTCTCTTATTTAAATAGAGAACTTGTGTAGAAGCATTATTTTTTGACAGATAATTATCATCCAGTGCTGGAGATAGACAGGTTTT
>SFBI01000139.1 GCA_007095845.1 Microcystis aeruginosa Ma_MB_S_20031200_S102 | reverse complement strand
TCGATTAAGAAATGTTACAAATTACATGGGTACATGAAGAAAAGTTAAGGGGTGTATCCATTGATAGATAAGGGTTTTCGGCTATTATGGTATATATGTATGGGGGAAGTTCAGATATATCATGGATTAACCGCGATGACCTCAACTCCTTCTTTAATGCCTTTGTATTCGAGAAATTGTCGAAGCTGATAAAAAGTCCAAGAGTTAGACCGCCTTCTTTCGGTCTTAAAACCGAAAAGTTCGACCGTCGCAATCGAAACTTGTCGGAGCAAAGTTCTTGACCTTCTTCCCCTTCTGTTTTGCTGTCAAACGATTAGCCGCCACCCGACCGCAAGCTCTGACAACGTGGTTAGCCGTCAGTCCGAACCGATCCTTAACGTCCTGATAGCAGACAGCTTGAATCGAGTTCCGGTTAGTCAGCCAGGGATTGACGTTCTCGTTAATCCAGTTACAAGCTGACGCAAAAACCGAACAGATATCGGACAACAATTTTTGCTGTTCGCTACCCACTTGAAGCTTGACTACTAGAGTCATACTAAATCCGTTGAGTACAGGCTAGTTATGAGGAGAGGCAAAAGGCAGAAGGGAATAAATAATCAGTTTTTAATAACCAGATTTAGTATCGGGACTTGTTCTACGGTTCCAGAAAACTCACCAAGGTGAAGCATCACATATTGAGCGTTGATGCGCTAGGCACGCTTTGTACTGGTCAACATTCCTCCCCCGCTAACCAGATGGGTCTAACAGAGGGAGAATGCCGACATTTAAGGTGAGTTTTTGTACACTTGTATTAGTATGATTTTTGAGCCTCAAGGAGACAAGAAGGCCCAAGGACTGGTTACAATCAAGGATGAATAATTTTTCGATCGATGTCATCTAAAAATAATCATGCGTCTCTTACACACCATGCTCCGGGTCAATAACTTGCAGGAATCTCTACAATTTTACTGCGATGTGCTAGGAATGAAGTTACTGCGCCAGAAAGACTATCCTAATGGTCAATTTACTCTGGCTTTTGTCGGTTATGGCGATGAGGCTAATCATGCTGTCATCGAACTGACCTATAATTGGGGAGTTGATCGTTACGAAGTCGGTAATGCTTACGGTCATATTGCCCTAGGCGTGGATGATATCTATAGCACCTGTGAGAAAATTAAAGGTCTTGGTGGCAATGTTACCAGGGAACCAGGCCCGATGAAACACGGTTCTACGGTGATTGCTTTCGTGGAAGATCCTAATGGCTACAAGATCGAGTTAATTCAACTGGGAACCCAAGCTGCTGCCGTGGCTACGGCTTAAATTTATTATCGTCAAAAACTTATGTCTGTTGAAATTGAACGGAAGTTTCTGGTTAAAGGGGATCACTGGCGCTCGCTGGCTGCGGGCAAGTTGTATCGTCAAGGATATATTCCTACCCAAGAGGGATTGACAACTGTGCGAGTTCGTGTGGTTGGAGAGCGGGGTTATTTAACCATTAAAGGTAAGACTGAGGGCATTAGTCGCCAAGAATTCGAGTATGCAATTCCCCTAGAAGATGCGGAGATCATGTTAGAAAACCTCTGTAAGAAACCTTTAATTGAAAAGATTCGTCATCGCATTTCTCTGGATAATTTAACTTGGGAAGTTGATGAATTTTTGGGAGATAATCAAGGTTTGATTATGGCTGAAATTGAGTTAGAACAAGAGAATCAAGTGATTACTATTCCCGATTGGATCGGCGAAGAAGTCACGGGAGATGCGCGATACTACAATATCAATCTACAGAAATTTCCCTATAAAATGTGGTGATTGTAGTATTAATTTCTTTCGGATTTAACCTTGGGTAGATATCGCTTTTTCTGCTTCGTTTAGCTTATTCGTTACCCGTCGAAGAACGCCATTAATAAAGCGATAACCTTCATCATCAGAATAACGTTTTGCTAATTCGATCGCCTCATTGATTGCTACTTTTTGAGGTATATCAAGATAGAGCATTTCTGCCACGGCAATTTGCAGAATATCTCGATCGATTCTCGGTAAACGATGCAGTTGCCAATCCACTAAAGCACCGGTTAATTCCTGTTCGATTTCCGCACGACGACGATAGACTGTCCCGATTAATTCTAGGGCATATTCTCGCACTTCGTACTGACTAGATAACTGGACAATTTCGGGAAAATCTATCACGGTTCCTAAACGATTAATGGCATTGTGGGTAAGAGAAATGGCTTCTTGTACCATAGTTTGGGCGCTTTTTAGATTTGTTGCCTTAGTATCACTAGCGAGAATCCGTTCATTACCACGACTAATTTCAGCAGCGGCAGTTTCTAAGGTTTCTTGAATTTCTAGGGTTAAGGTTCTAACTGCGACTAAAATTAAATCGTTTAAAGTTTGCTGTTCCAGGTTTTCAGGATTGCCTTTAATCTGACTTAAACTCAAAAGGGCAAGTTCTCGAGCAATGCGACGGGGTTGTTGACGAGGAGGCATAGAAGTTTAGTAAGGAGAGGAAAGAAAATTATACAACTTTATCGATCGCTATTCGGTTGGGTTAATTTTTCTCGGCGATCAATTCTTGACTAATTTCTATTTTAGCATAAAAGCTGCCAAGGTTTAACTTTTCAAGTTTTAATTAGACAAAAGACAATATCTATCTTGAATCTCCCCTAATTTAGTCTCAGCTTCTTGAGCATTAATGGCTAATTGGGCAAACTCTAGAAAGCGTTTTAATTCCTTGCGTAATAAATTCCTTTCTACTTCCCAGGTTTCTCGATCTAAGGTGGGTGGCATAACGATCATATCAAATAAAGTGGCCTGTTTTTTATCAGGATGGGGCCGCAATATTCGCCCGCGACGCTGAATAAATTGGCGAGGATTACCACTACTAGCCAGAATAACTGCGTTTTGAATTGATGGTAGATCTACCCCCTCATCTAAACATCTAATTGCCACCAATCCTTGTAGATAACCCTCCTCAAATTGTTGGCGAATTTTTTCTCGTTCTTCTAGGGAAGTTTCTGCGGTGTAGGTAGCAACGCGATAACCTAATTGATTACCCAATAAATGAGTAACTGCCTCTACCTGACGACGATAATTAGCAGTATAATTTTCCACATAACCATCCCCACAATAAAATAAAGTATGATCCGTATCTAAACGCTTTTGCATTAGTTGTTGTAAAGCCTGTAATTTATTACTTGCTGAACCAATTAATCGCGATCTTTGCATTAGCAATGCTGTTAAATTTTCATTACTATTAAAATTACTATTTTTCTGTAAAGTCCAGCCAATTCTTTGGGTTAATTTTGCGTATAACAAAGCCTCATTATCGGTTAATTCAACCAAGACTGGATAATAAAAATAACTGACTAAAGCACC
This sequence comes from Microcystis aeruginosa Ma_MB_S_20031200_S102, assembly GCA_007095845.1. Lineage (GTDB taxonomy): Bacteria > Cyanobacteriota > Cyanobacteriia > Cyanobacteriales > Microcystaceae > Microcystis > Microcystis aeruginosa_D. The sequence goes on along the minus strand of SFBI01000139.1, from coordinate 2,171 downwards.
TTTGCTAATAGCATCACCTAGGGTAAATTCTGGTTGTAGAATTTGTCCGAAATAATCAAGAATAGCGTCAGTTCCTTCCTCATCAAAATATCTTTCAGGAGTGGCAGTTAAAGCCAATCTTAGACCTAAAGAACGGGGTAATAACTCTTCTAATCGGGGGGAACCTAAATTATGGGCTTCATCACCAACGATTAAAGTTTTATCGGGAAAAAATTTGATTTGTGATTGAAACCCCTCGCTAATAAAAGTTGAGTTAGTAGTTAAAATAGTGACAAATTTTTGATTACCCGCTTGCACATTATATAATTCTGTGGATAGTTGACTTTGCCATGTATGGACACTTTCGTAGGCTAAAATCGGTTTAAGATTAAATTTTTCCGCTTCTCGTTGCCATTGATTGACTAGGTGACAATAGGGACAAATTACTAATAATACTTGCAGTTCAATCGCTTCGTAAAGTTCCATGGCAATAGCTAAAGCAGTAATAGTTTTACCGCTGCCAGTGGCCATTTTTAAAGTTCCTCGTCCCCGATTACGAAACCAACTGATAATCGCTGTATTTTGGTAGTCTCTCAATTCTAAATTGGGAGGAATTCTAGGAATACCCGAGGGATTAACTCGATAGAATCCTCGCAATTCAGCAACTTGCTTGATTTTGCGGGAACTGAGAAAATCTCTAGTTATTTTTTCCCAATCTATCCAGCAACTATTCATAGGACCTCTTGTAAAAATCAAAAACTGTTGTTAGGGTTAGAAGTCAGTAGTCAGAAGATTGTTTTTATTTATGGCGTTGTTCAAAACCTTGCGTTTTCATCGGCCCGCGTCTTGTAGGGGTGAAGCATTCGGCCAATAACCTATCGGTGAAACCGGAGATTTTCTATCCGAATGCTTCGTCCGTACTTTTTCAGCAAACCCTAAATAGTTTTGGTATAGATTTAAAAATAGCATAAAGCCAAAAATTTTAAAGCTCAAGGTTGCTACCTATAGAATGGGGATGGACTAAAAAGACCATCCCACAACTATCAAACCACTCTTAACTGTTATCCTAGAAACCTAGGGAACGATTAGGATAATTTACCTGGTCGCTACTTCTTCTTTTTGGGGAGTGTTTTGCCGAAGTTTTTCTTGATCTTGGCGACGTTTTTTAGCATAAAGTTGGATTGTCACTGCCATTAATACCACTAAAGCTACAATTAACCAAGTGGTCAAATCGAGGGGTAATTGATTCTTAAATACTGCCAAAAGGACAATAACTACCAATAACAGGGTTGGTGCTTCATTTAAGGCCCGAAATTGCTGTCCCGTCCAATTACATTCCCCTTTTTCTAGCTTTTTCATGATGCGACCACAGTAGAAATGATAGAGCAGTAAAAGAGCCACAAAGGATAATTTAATATGTAACCATCCCGATTTTAAAATTTCTGGTTCTGTGGAGATTAAACCGATCGCCATGGCCACGGTGACAATCATCCCCGGTGTGGTAATGATATTGTAGAGTCGCTTCTCCATGATCTCGTATTGTGCTTTCAGAATAGCTTGTGCGGGTTCCGTTTCTGTTGCTGCCTCCGCATGATAGACAAACAAACGTACTAAATAAAATAGTCCCGCAAACCAAACAACTACCCCAATCAGATGAAATGCTTTAAACCAATAGTAAGCCATAGTCTATATTGTGATGTGAGTCCCGAATTAATTAGTCTAAGAGTTATCCATACTTTCCCAGACTATCCCTATACAAAAGTTTAGACGGAAAATAGAAGTTGGGGAGCAGGAATTATGAATTATGAATTATGAATTATGAATTATGGCTCTTCGTTACTTGGTATGGTTCTATAGGAGGCATAAATCGACTAAATCCTTATCTGGCAAGAGATTTAATTGATCAGTTCGCTCTAGATCAAAAATAATTGACAAAAATCGCTAAATGCTTTTCTATATAAGGGTTCCATCCCTTATAGCCCCCGTCCATTGCATAACACAAACCGAAAAGCCTGAATTATGAAGTGGGGGGTGGGTAGAAGGGAAGTGGGAAGTGGGAAGTGGGGGAATTTCAACTATAGTCATTTCAAATAAGTGTGAGACGAGGGAAAAATAAGGTAAAATAAAGAGAAACGAGCAATCCATACAGAAAAATGTCTTATAGCCTAGACTTGAGAAAAAAAGTGATCGAT
>SFBI01000138.1 GCA_007095845.1 Microcystis aeruginosa Ma_MB_S_20031200_S102 | reverse complement strand
TATCTGCGTAAGAACTTCAGGATTTTGTGTCCAGTAGTTCATTGGTATTGTATTGCTTGAACTCAGGCTCTGTAAGACTTTTAGCCATAGCTAGTATGTTTATACGGGGGAAGTCCAGGAATAAGCTCGCACAATGCTAGGAACTAAGCTGGCAAAAACTACCAAAGATTCACCGCTTCTCGACGCAGCTCGGGGGATGAAATGATGGGTTTGGGTGCTGAAATAGGATTTTAACAAAGTCTTTGCGCCCAAAAAAGTATTCTGTATCCCCCGCACAAAAATGAAACAATTCACAATAGGGATAAGGCGAGTTATCATCAGGAACAAAGGATTAGATTAACTGCCGTAATTTTGCTTGCAAAGTCTTTTTGCCGAATTTAGTCACAGTTTGTTGACGTAACCATTGGGGGTGACAACGTTGATCCTGACCTTGCAAAATTTCCAGACAAGCTTTAGCCACCTTTTCGGCATCTCGATGGGGAACGCGCCACCCCACCAAACCATCCTGCAGCGGCTCTGCTGAACCGTCCTCATCTCCAGAAATCACGGGAACACCGCAGGCCATCGCTTCTAGGTAAACAATCCCGAATCCTTCCCGGGAAGGCATAACGTAAGCATCGGCGAGACGATAATGGTCGGCTAATTCCTCCGTGGGGACAAAACCGGCAAAAATTACCTGTTTATCGACTCCTAACTGCTTGGTTAAAGCTTCTAACCTTGGGTAGTCGTCCCCTCGTCCAATGACTAGATATTTTACTTCGGGATAAGTCTCTAAAATTGTCGGCAGAGCGCGAATGGTTACATCTACCCCTTTATAGATATCCCCCGACCACAATCGAGCCACTGTTAATAAAACTTTGGCATTTTCAGCATCATATTTCTTGATTAATGTCAAGGACTTTTCGCCTAAATTAAACTTTTCCTCATCCACCACACAGGGGAGAATTGCTACTTTTTTGGGATCAATAGCGTTAGCCTCACACATAAGATCGCGACTATAATGGCTAATTGTCCAGATCGATTCGGCCGCTTGCAGGGCCTGTTTTTGGGAATTTGGTAAAGGTTCCCAGACTTCTTTCCCGTAGGTGAGGACGGTGTAGGGTATGTCTAAAGCTTGACAGTAAAAACGGGTGAGGGGAGCTAAATTTATATGACCACAAAAAACCCGTTGGGGACGTTTTTGGAGGAGAGAAACTAAAAACTTAAGGGCTAATTGGATGCGTCCGAGAGTGGCTGAGTTATTTTTCAGGTAATGAAAGGTAATACCTTGATTTTTGAAAGGATTAGGACAATCAGGGGCATCCCGCAGCAAAAAAACCTCGGCTGCGTCGGAATCGGGCAAAGTGAGATAAGCTTGCAGGACATCCTTAATGTAGGATTGAATGCCGCCTTCTTGGGAAAAAATCTCTAAAAATAGGAAGATATGAGGCATCATAGAACGTCAGTGTCAAAAAGTTTTGGATTTGGCGAAAAAATTTTCCCTGATCTCTTGTCTGTACTATCAAACTTGCTTGATCTATTTTGATCGTTTCCCAAGTAACAGATCCTAACCGCTAACATTGCGAAAAAGAATAATCTGGTGGCTCTTCTGGAGTTTAACCCCCAGAATCAGGGGAATTCCGATGCTGATAGCTCAAATAACTGATATTAGTCAGTTTAGCTGATGATGCCGCTGAGGTCATAGATAGAAAGTCAAGAACGGGGAAATAGTTAGGGTTTTCCAGGATACCAAAGATAAAGCCATTTATTTGTCCCTTGTGTCATCTGTCATTGAGCAATCTTCCTCTTTTTATGCTAGATATTTTCAGGAATTACTAGAGATAAAAAAATTTAAAGTTCCTCAACCGCTCTGGCAAAGGTTACAAATGTCCCCAGAACAGTTAAGCTTATTTTAATCTCTGTAATTGCTTTTATGGCTCATTTGACTGCTGAAAAACTGAATTTAACCACAAAAATTGCCTATGGTGCTGGCGATTTGGGACCGGCTATCACTGCTAATATCTCGGTATTTTACCTACTATTTTTCCTCACTGATGTGGCAGGATTACCAGCAGGATTAGCTGGTAGTGTGCTGATGGTTGTGAGAATTTTTGATGCTATTAACGATCCGATTATTGGAATGTGGAGCGATCGAACTCGTACTATTTGGGGTCGTCGCTTACCATGGATGTTATTGGGGTCAATTCCCTTCGGAATTAGCTATTTTTTACTGTGGTTAATTCCGACTAATAACCAATTATGGCTATTTTTGTATTATATTTTTATTGGCATTATCTTTAATTTAACCTATACAGTAGTCAATCTTCCCTACCAGGCACTCACTCCTGAATTGACCCATGACTATAATGAGAGAACCCGCTTAAATAGTTTTCGTTTTGCCTTTTCCATCGGGGGCAGCATTCTCTCATTAATTCTCTATATTCTCGTCTCATCTTCCTATGCCAATAATCTCCATCAAGCTTTTTTATTGTTAGGTGTAGTTTGTGCTTTAATGTCGATTTTAGCAGTTATTTGGTGCGCCTTAGTTTTACAAGAACGAGGAGCAAAAGCGATTCTCAATTCTCCCCAGAAAAAAGTTTTGGCAATTACTTTTATAGTTGTCGGTGCGCTTTTCTTGGTCTATGGACTAGGAAAAATTGGGGTTAATTCCAGAGACTTTATCGCTATTTCCACAATTTTATTAGGAATACAAGGGATAGTTTCGGGGTTAACCTTTTACTATGGAAAAACTGAAAATCATCTCAAGGATAGCGCAGCAATTCAACAGAGAGAAGCGGCTAATAATACCAAAACTATTCCCCTGAAAGAACAATTAAAAATAGTTTTTGGTAATCGTCCCTTTTTATACGTTATTGGTATCTATCTTTGTGCTTGGTTAGGAGTACAATTAACTGCCTCGATTTTGGTTTACTACGTCGTCAGCTACATGAGACTATCGGAAGCAGAATCAGGTTTAGTCGCTTTAGCAGTACAGGGAACAGCTTTAGTGATGTTATTTTTCTGGCAAGCAGTTAGTCAGAAATTAGATAAAAAGATAGTATATTTTTTAGGAATGACATTCTGGATTATTGCCCAAATCGGTTTATTTTTGCTCCAACCGGGACAAATAACTTTAATGTATGCTTTGGCGGTTTTGGCAGGATTTGGCGTATCTGTGGCCTATTTAATTCCTTGGTCAATGGTTCCTGATGTGATTGAATTAGACGAATTAGAAACAGGAAAACGTCGAGAAGGTATTTTTTATGCTTTCATGGTACTTCTGCAAAAAATCGGTTTAGCTTTGGGGTTATTTTTTGTCGGTATTGCTCTGGAAACATCGGGTTTTAAACCGAGAATCCCAGGAGAAGCAATTCCCCTGCAGCCAGATAGTGCTTTAATGGCAATTCGCCTAGCAATTGCCCCCTTACCAGCATTTTTCCTGATCATTAGCTTAATTCTTGCCTATTTTTATCCAATTACTCGCCAAGTTCATGCCGAAATTTTAGACCAATTAGCAGCAAGAAGACAAGAGGAAAAGTAAACATCAGTTGTCAGTTGTCAGGACTCACCGTTCGCTCATTTCTCGAACCGAAAATTTGATAAATTGTCTCAAATGCGGTCTAGCAAAAGCATTGAGCGTTTTATGCGAATATTTATTAGTACAAAAAGGCCATTTTGAGGTTAACGAATTGATTGGGGTTTGAGCGAGCCAATTGGCGATCGCACTCTCAGCAATGTTCTACTTACCTTACTCGCTAAAAAGCATACAGGATAAAGGTAAGAGCAACTTTAAAACCCTTCCCCTAAAAAATTAAGCGAACAATGAGTCATAACTAGCCTCTGCCTGTACTCAACGGATTTAGTATTATTCCTACGGCTGGTTTTTTTTGAAGAAGCGACAGAAAGTGCGACCTCAGCCTTAGGTGGGTCGAGTGTAGTTCATATTTTACAAATCAAATAGAATTGCTATAACACTTTAAGAGGAGGAAACAGGAACAGAAGAACTATTTTCTTCATGCTGTTGATAGAGTTGAAAAAGAAGTTTAGCGACGGAAATAAATGTAGTAAGATTGCTGTCTGCCGTCGTTATCGCAGTGTTAGGAATTAATTCTGCTGAACTGGGAGCCATTTCGGTATAAACAATCGAATAGTAATACAGTCCCGTTAGACCGCAATTGACTAAAAGATGCAAGTTTTGATCAGCATAGAGAGCATAAGGAGGTCCCAATACAACTTGATTTTGCCAAGGAGAAACTATCCCTGAAGCCGGATTATATGTGTAAATGCTACCCACTGTTGTATTGGTAATATTGGCTGTGTTGCTACAGGTTCCGATAAATAAAGATCCCTGGGAAAATTGCGGATTATCTACGTTATTAGGATTAGCCGAACCGTGGAGAGATAAAAGAATCTGATCGGTGGGTGTCCAAATAACATTACCAGCACTTTGGAGATTACTAAAAGCATTGGCAACCAGGGTATTTTGGGTAGCAGTGTAAATGAGTTGAGCATTATTATCGACTACTGTTGCGACACTATTAGTTGTTCCAGGAATTAATGTGCCATTAGCAAGAATGCCATTATTTTCGCTACTAATAGCAAACACAAAACTGCCATTTGTTGTTGTTTGTTGCTCAGTAAAAGTTAATCCAGTAACAATTAAACTGGGTTGATTGGCAGCTAAATTAACCAAAGACAGAGAAATCGTGAGATTGTTAGGATTGGTGTAATTTTTATTAGCACCTTGATAGGAAAAAACTGGTTGACCTTGATTATTCCAGCCGACATTATAGGTATAAAGATTACCGTTTTGACCAGCAATAAATAGTAAACTCAGTGGTGAATAATACAAGATTGAGGCGATGCTACTATCAAAGGGAACCGAGTCAATTTTTTCCACTTCAGCAATGTTACTATTACTGAAATCACTAACATCAGCGGCGGGAGTAAAGGAATAAAGCCACAAGTAGCCGATTTCACTACCCAGCAGAAAATAATAAGGAGGCGTTTGATTAACTCCCGAATTATTCAGGATAAAAGCCAGGGCGGTTGTGCGACTTCCTTGGGCTAAAATATTGTAAAGGAAGGAAGATTGGTAATTTATAGAACTACTAGAAGTTGCTGTTGGTTGAATTTGTCCTGCACCAATGCCGTTGGAACTAGCAGAAATGACAAAGGTATTATCTGCATAATTTCCCTGGGTCGGGGTAAAAGCTTGTAGAGTTTGATTATAGGGAAAGGGATTAGTAGTCATCGTGAATTGTGAATTGTGAGTGAATTGATGGTTAATAGTTAGTCTTGATAGACATTTTTGCTCAGGACGGCTATCTGGCTTCTCCCTATCTGCTTATTATTATTATTTGGCAGCATAGCAAGTCCGGAGAAAACTAAACCATGATGCCATAAAACCCGTATTATGAGATTCCTGTGCAATTATCTGACTGGAGAATCTCAGCTTTTTCAGGGGTGAGTGACGAAGGAGTTCTAATAACGCTACTGTTCCCTGTCCAACCAACGAGTAGTAATAGGAACAATTCATTAATTCTGATTGGCAAACAGTTAAATGAAACCATCGGTGGGCATGGTCAGCCGCATTGTCTAGTTCAGCTTGATATAACTCGAAGATTTTTGATTGCTGGGGAATGAGTCCAGGACTACCAGCACCAATCCGATGGAATAGAGGTGATTGCTGAAGAGCAACGTAGGTTGAGAAAAGTCCACCATAGGAATAGCCAAATAGTCCTGCTGTGTCAGGTTCGATACGATACTGCTCTACTAAACGAGGATGAAGTTCCTCACTCAGAAAGGCATGAAACTGATCCCCTGCTGAGTTGTTAAGGTAGTGGAGATAGAACTTCACCCCTACAGAGTCCAAAATACCAAGTTCAACCAACCGTTGCATTGATGCTTCACTAACGCCTTTGGGGATAGGTTCACCGGGAGGGCGCAGATCCCTTGCCCTGAGTGCCAGTTGATAGCGTGCATCCTCACCTGCGTAGCCTACACCAACAAGAATAAAGGGGCGAATGGGATAAATGGGATCAATACTTAAGAGTTGGTAGGTGGCAGTTTGCGGAACAGTAACATTGCCATCAGTTAAATAGATAACTGGATAACAACAATCAGAGTGGGTGGCATAATTAGGGGGAACCGTCACCCAAATAGCAAATCGTGCCCCTACATAGTTTGAGTAAAGCTCAAAGTAGCGAGTAAATGGCAGTATTGATGACAAGAGAGGATTGGACTCTATTAGCGGCATCGGTAGCGGTAGATCCTCTTCCCCCTGAACAGTCCAAAACAGACTAGGGTTGTTTAACTCTAAATCGAATGTCATAGGAAATCCTCGTTGAACCACTGTCATTATCAACAGTGCCATGTACTAGCTTGCTACCATAAAAGATACAAGCCTGACCATATTCCAGTTGCAATGGGGTGAAATCAGCACTTCCCACGTCCGATTCTAAATACATACTATTACTTCCCCACACCTTAGTCACGGGTAGCCACAAGTTAATCCCCTCCAATGTTTGTCCATATTCTGCATCCGAATGAAAACACAAGATAGCTTTAGAACCATGAAAATTGACACGCATTCCGGCTAAGGGTTGATACCCTGAAATAGGAAAGAGAAAAGTAGCCACATAGTCATACAAAAGGCTCCGAAATAGTTGTTCTGCCAAGGGCGAAACGGCGTTCTTAAGTGCTTTGCTAATCGCCCAACTGTTTTTGGTTATTTCATAGTTAGGAAGTGGATCTGTCGTGGTTCTGGGATTGAATTGTGGGAAAGTATGTAACTGTTCTAAATTATTTGTCCCGAAGAAATCTGAAATTAAAGCCCTAAAGTTCCAGCGTTCAGTATCGTAGCCAAAAATTAGATAATTGGGCAAAGTATATGACCCAAGTGTATAAGTTTCGGCACTGGCAAATAAGACTGCGTTACCTACCATTGTCATCGTTTTATCGCCCCATTGTGATGAAGTAAGAGAGTCCTCGCCGGTTAGGGACAATGGACTCCCTTCGTTAGACAACTTAACTATTTCACTTCCGCCAAAAAGGTCGCTTTTTTGACGAGCTCATTAGCCGCAGAGGCATCAGCGAGAGGATCTGCTGTCGAGATTTTACCCGGTGCTCCGGCCAAACCTGCTACAGCGGCGATCACTTCCACTTCCACTGCCGCTACTTCCGTCGCTACTTCCGTCACTACTTCGGTGGTGACTTCGGTGGTGACTTCCGTCGTAACTTCCGTTGTCACTTCGGTGGTAACTTCCGTTGTGACTTCTGTACTGGTTTCAGTGGTCATAACCATGATTAACGCCATGGTGACTTGGGGAGGAGTTGATGACGATGCAGTGGTTCCAGTAACGTTAATCTCTGGTGGCTGATTTCCCCCTGTCCAAGTTGTGCCATAGAAGGTCAAATCACCACTTTTATCTTTGGCAAATTGCAAAATCATATTCTGGGGATTACCGCTAGGGGTAAACCAGGCAAGTTGATCAATTTCGCTGGCGTTGGGAGGAATTTCTCCTGTGTACTCAAACCCACTGATAGTTGACTTAAGATAAGTTACGCTATTGCCGTTGACCACCATTGTGCCGATGGATTGGGTACCTGGATTGGGGTAAACGTTATAAGTCCCATTCCAAGTAGATAGGGCTTGCTGGGCAGTGCTGGCTGACCCAAAAAGGTTATTACTAGCCGGTAAAGAATCTCCTCCCTGGGCGTACAGTCCAACAAAGCCGTTGACGTTGTTATTTTGATAGAACGTCAATTGAGCAGAACTGTAGTTGCCGGATGAACTAGACCATGAGACGGTATTGAGGGTTGTGTTGAATTGAGGCTGAATAATGTTTACCCCATTCAAGCTGACAGACTCGGTAGAGGCATCTACTACTACTGGGCCAGGCAAGTACGTTGTCCCATCGGGCTGTAGCCAACTGGTCATGTAGGTTCCAGAATAATTAAATGTAGCCATTAGACGTTTACTCCTTTAATTGCGTGGGTAATAGCTGAGACAGTGGTGGCGTAACCTTGATTTAGTAACCAAGCTGAGATCGAGCCTTCGTATTCGGCAGGGGAAATATCTCCAGTTTCAAACTGGTATTTCATGGCTTCTTGATAGTCTCGATAGCCGATCGCAAGTTGACTGTCTAACAAAGCGGCTCCAACGAAACGAACGGCCTCTTGTTGGGGATCGCGTTTGAACATCATGCGGGTAACACCGTGATGTTCGAGGAGGAGTTTCCGCCGCTCTTCGGTAGTCAGTCCTTCTCGCTCATCAAGAAACTGATGGGGATCGTTTTTGAAACTCCGCAATGCTTCAGGTGACAACAGTAAATCTAAAACTGTTTGGTAGAGGGCTTCGGAGGCAAAGCTATATTTGTAGCCGGAAGGTACTTGATGATTGCGATTGTTAGAACGGGCTTGAATTGCCATTTGCGGATAGGCTTCCATGCCACAGATCAAGGGGGTACTGCGCCCAGTTCCTAACGCCTTGAGTCCTAGTTTGCGACCCATTTCAACATCTGTTTGAGCGACTCCGGCGGCTTCAATAAAGAAGGTAGAAACTCCAGAAACCTTGTTGGCGATGTCTGGGTTACGATATTCGGCAAGGGGATAACGATCAATGATGGGCTGGCCAGTAAACACATTGGCGACATAGTTGACGATCATGTGATCTGAGCCATAAATGTCTTCTAAGTAGTCAATGAGAATGCCAAACTTTTCGTTGACGTAGCCACCAAATTTGAAGCCAAGCTCTCCGACACAACCGACTTGAAAAAGAATTAGGTTGACTGTCGTATCTACCTGTCGTTTGCGTAAAAGAAAATCGGTTGCTTCATAAATTTGCAGTCCAGGAATGCTGGGATCAATTCCAAGATCGGCATAGAGACAATCTTCGGCTGAAACGGCTGGAAGCATAACCGCATCGTAACCCTCTTGCCGGGCAATGGCGATCGCATTATGGGAGGGCGTTACAAAAACGCCAGGATGTCCATAAAAAAGGGCGCAGACGTTTTTGCCAGAACGGACTTCCTCCATGATTCGCTCAATCATTTGAACGTAGGTCATGATGCGAGCCTTATCGTCTGCATAGTACTGATAAAGATCAAAGGAGTTTGGATTTTGCTGGGTGATCCACATATCAGTCACGGGATCTGCCGCCGCATAGAGAACAATGTCGGCTTGTCGGATATGGGCTTGGGCCTGTAGGGTAAATTGTCCTACCGCTTTAATTCCCGATCCGATGACGACTAAGCTTCCTTTTTTAGAATTACTGGTCATTGGTTTACCTCTAAAAAATATTTGCTCATAAATTAAGATCTCCGAATACAGATTGGGCGAGTATTAAAGGAAATTACTTGAGAGGCCAGAAGTTAATACTTTAAGTATTTTTTCTTTCGTTCCTCCCCATTTAAAGTCGTGCCGATTCCCACTGCCGACTGTGTAGAGAAATGATTAGCTTAATTTAGTGGCAATATTATCTAAATCTTGATCTGTTAGCGTAAGAGAATCAGCCACATTCTCTGTCAGCGGCCAGTCAATTTCCAGAAGATTGAAATAAGCTTGAATATGCTGAAAATAGGCTTCTTGTAGAAATTGCTTCAGGGGGTTTGTTTGTGGTTGAGAAAAAACACCACATTGACCTTTCATGGCAAAAGTGCTGGGATTTAAGGCGAGATAATTACAGTTTTTCACTTTCTGAATTTGACTATTAACTAATAGTGTAATTCTCGAAGATTTAGGAATATTACAAGATTGATACAGGGTGGGAATCTGCTGCAATTGCTGAATATTCCAAGCATGGGGAACAATATCCAAACTATTCCAGAGGCGGCTGCTTTGATTGAGACCTGGCTGCGTATTTCCGTAGTAATCAGAGAAGGTTTGATCCCCTGGGGTTGCTCCAGCAGAAAATTGGGTATTGACGGTGACTTGTTTACCAGTCGGGTTCCAAGTTGCTTGATTTTCGTACAGCCATAATGCCATTACTGGAGATAATGCTCCGCCTAAACTATGGCCTGTGGTAATGATTTCGATAGGTTGATCAGATTGACTGGGAATTTCCTGGGTCAAAAATTCTAGCAGAGAGCGGTTAGAGGAGTCTTTCAGGTTTTGCAGAATAGTAACTCCAGTATTTGTTCCTTGGGAAATTTTTCCGCGTTCGGGGAATTGCGTTGACCAGGAAACCATGTTATGGGTAGCAGCATCCTCCTGTAACCAGTCAAAAACTGATTTCGGATTCGTAGCAGCGATCGCAACTACATATTGAGGGTTATTGGTTTCGGCATTTTCTCCCTTCGCCACATACATAATATTATCCCAGTTCTGATTTTTAGGATCATGATAATAAATAACGGGACCCCAAAGAATTGTCCATTGACCAATTTTTCCTTGAACCGTAGGATCGGCTAAATCTGCAATAACTTTCTCGCTATTGCTGATGTTAGCGAACATGGAAAGACAGAAAAGGATCTGTTGTTGATCATAGGTAGGCATTGTAAAATTTTCTCCGATTGTCAATTGATTAGGCGTATCTTAGACAAGTCTGGGTAATAGTCATAAAACAAATTTCACAAAAAAGGGATGACCGCCCTTTTTAACTTGATTAAGTTGACTCCAATTTACCCCATCATTAGAAGTGTAAAAATTAGCACCAGAACGGCTATTTATAGGGCATAATATCAATATATAGATGCCCGCACGTCAAGTCAATTGTCCAAAGATTAAACTTAGGTTAAGATTAACCACTGAGGCACACCACCATCGTTATCGATATAGGTAATATCTTGGTCAATGCCAATACCATTAACTGGTTCACCAACGTAAGACTGTACCATTTGATAACTACGAACCGCTACTGGGGGAACAGTACTTTCTGATTGCCAATAATGTTGAAAAGGCAAATCGTAAAGTTGCTGGCTATTCAAAATTGAATTAGCCCCTACATATAACCCAGGTAAATAACCTGCTCCTGCGACAGCATTATACCAATTTGTGCAGTATTGAATTACTGCTTCGGATGCAACTTCCGAACTAATTCCTTCCAAGTCTAGCCAAACATTTACTTTCGTAGGAAAACCCACTGAAATTGCATTATTGGCCGCATTATTGCCGTAGGTTGTTCCCAACTGGGACGAAGGAATCCAACCAGGAGAAGAAACGTGCTGTACAGGCATTAATGCGAGTCCTCCTTGTAAAATACCGAGGGCTTCTTCGTAGGTTAAATCTCCTGGCGCTTCTCCCGCACCCAGGGAAAGATAACGGATACAAAATTTGTAGCCTTGACTGGCAAATTGTTGTGCGGTGGCTTGAGTAATTACGGAATCCGCATCAAAACCCAAAGATTTATTGGGCGCACCTTGAACAATTCCGGGTAATTGAGTCATGGGTGATGTCTCCTTAAGTAAAATCTAAGTAAATTGATGAATTATTTATTGAATGACGATTGAGCAAAAAATTAGTTCCTGTGAGAAAGAGTGGTAGAACAGTAAACTTTTACCCCATTTTTCCAAGTCGAAATAACTGGGATATTTCTCATCGTCTGATATTGCTGCTCCACATTTTTTAAGGTTAATGGATCTTGTTGCAAAATCACAAAATCGGCAAATTTACCAGTTTCCAGGGAACCAGTCCAACTGTCGGCGTAACATTGCCAAGCTGCATCATAAGTTACAGCACGCAGCGTTGTTCTGTCGTGAGACGCTCATCAATATTCAAGACATTGGTAAGTAGTCGTGCAAAATTAATTTCCTAGTGAAGAAAGGCAAAAGGCAAGAGGCAAGAGGTGGTTAGATGTATGTAATTAATTTTGCTTAGGTACTTATCAGCAATAGGCTGTCCAGTTTTCCATTCTTTCATTTCAGGAGAGCCTTCAGTGACACGAGTAACAGACTGTTCCATAAAACGCAGTGGGCCAGGGGGACTGACAATATACAGCAATTCTCATTTTGAAATAAATAGAGCATTAACCCCGATTTTGGCAGGGAAAATATAGTACGAAGCAACTATTTTCTAGAAGAGGCGAACAATAAAAAAAACAATTGGCTAGACAA
>SFBI01000137.1 GCA_007095845.1 Microcystis aeruginosa Ma_MB_S_20031200_S102 | reverse complement strand
TTGCTACCTCGATCAATTATTTCAAAAGCAAATATTTGAGGATCATCTACCTTAACACTCCAGTATTCACTAACCCCTAATTCTTCGTAGAGTAAGCGTTTATTACCTAAGTCATCATTGAGGGTAGATTTTGAGATTTCAATGACTAAATCTGGTGGAGGATACTGATTTAAATCAATAATCGAAGTCCCATTTGGTATCAGATTCGCTTTCTCTCCTAGATAGTAAGATATATCTGGCTGCACCTCTCTAATTCCTCTTTTGCGATAGGAACAAGTGGGGAGTCCTTGAAAAGGAATTTCTTTGAGGATAGCGTAGAGACTCACCCCCAAAAAGACAACATGATGATCTCTAGCGTGTTCAAATCCAATAGGAGTCATTTCTAATCGATAATAGCCATTGTAATAATAACTTTTTCCTTGATTCTCTGGGAAGTTTTTAATTGCTTCTAAGTATTCTTCCCAACTACCTTTAATCCATGAGTCAGTTATCCCCCTAGTTTCTAGCTGTTGCATAGTTATCCTGTCTCGCTTTGAACTTTTTCTCTAATTATAGCAATTATTGATCAAATCAGAACTAGGGAACTGAGCAAGTATAATGATAGAATAGATTAATTGAGAAAAAATTAGCCCAATTATGACCACAACTTATGATTATATAATTATCGGTGGTGGTATCACCGGTTCCGCCTTAAGTTATGAACTAGCTAACCTAGGCAGTCGAGTCCTCTTATTAGAAAAAGAAACCCATCCCCTCAACGCCACTTTCTACAGTTATGGAGGTTTAGCCTATTGGTCAGCTACCACAGAAATCCAGAGAAAATTATACCAAGAAGGTCGAGAAATTCAGCGCAATTTATCCCAGGAATTGGGCATAGATAACGAATACCGGGACATAGAGCTAATTCTCACCGTTAACCCCGAAGATGATCCAGCTACTGTGGCCGAAAAATTTGCTATCTTTGCTATTACTCCCGAAATTCTTGATCCGCAGGCAGCGATCGCTTTAGAACCCCTATTAAATCCCGCAGCTATCTCTGGAGTTTTACGACTGCCCCACGGTCACATTAACGCCGAAAAAACTAATCTTGCCTATCAACAAGCTTTTCTGCGTCTGGGAGGCACGATTATTCGGGAAGCTGTCATCGAATTAATTGAAACTGCATCGAGAATTACCGGCGTAAAAACTCCTAAAAATAATTATTCTGCTGGGGAAACTATCGTCTGTGCTGGGGGATTAACCCGGTCTTTACTGCAAAAATCCGGTATTGCTGCTCCCGTCTATTTTACCCATGCCCAGGTGATCAAAATTCCCCCCACTGAGATCAAATTAAACACCCTAGTTATGCCCGCAATTCCTGCTAGATTGCTATTAGAGCAAAAAATCACCCAACTAGAAAAGCAGGGCATTTGGCAGAGAGAAACCCCAGAAATAATTGCCAGTGTTTTAGAAACGGGAGCGGTACAATTCCGGGATCAAAGCCTTTATCTAGGGCAAATTAGCGCCATTATCACCGATCCAGAGGCGATTTTAAACCCTCTGGCCGGGGAAAAAGCAATACGGGCCGCCGTGGGGACATTGCTGCCCTCTTTAGCCTCTCTCCCCGGCAGCTGTCATCATTGCCTAGTGGCCTTTGCTCCCTCGGGACGGCCCCTAGTGGGAGCGATCGCCGATAAAGTGGGATTGCAGGTATTTTCTGGTTTTACCAGTACACTTGTATCGGCTCCGCCCCTGGCCCGACGTTTTGCGCGTCATCTGCTGGGGGACAATGACGAGATAATTGCAAAAGTCAAGAGAGAAATTAACTGATGGTTGCCATTAATCCTAATCGACTTTTTCCAACTGCCAAAGAATTTGGTTTCCCTCCCGTCTGACCCGGGAGATTACCCAATTTCGCCACGGCCAATGGTCGCCTCGACTGGTAACGGCGCCCGGATTAATATCCATTAAATCGGCCACTTCGGCGCTGGTAATCAAATAACCGCGATTGGCCACTTCATCGGCAATGCGTAGGGTTTCGATGAGATTTCTTAGCTGGTCAACTCTTTCTCCCCGGGGTAATTGGATTTCATCGCCAGCGCTATTAGGTGGTTCATTCATGGTGATGGTCTGGTCAAAGTTGATTAACAATAAAAATTGTCGGTTGAGGCAAACAAGCAAGCTTCCCCTATCGTTATTCTATCGATTTCATCAATAATAGTCCTGATCAAAACAGTCCTATCCCGTCACATCTTTACTAAAACCCTAAAAACCCCTTGACAAAAAACACAAAATATAGTAGGGAAATCAGGGAAAGTGGTTAGCGGTCACTGATAACTGATCACTGATAACTGATAACTGAAAATAACTGCTATAAAATTGGACTAGCCTTTTTCCCCAGAAAAAAATCCCCATCCATGACCTTAATCCTCTACAACACCCTCAGTCGTCGCGAAGAACCCTTTACCCCCCTCATCCCGGGCATAGTCTCCATGTATTGCTGCGGCATTACCGTCTATGATTATTGCCATTTGGGTCATGCGCGTACCTGTGTGGTTTGGGATGTGGTGCGGCGTTATTTGGAGTATCTCGGTTATCAAGTGCGCTATATTCAAAATTTCACCGATATTGACGATAAAATTCTCAATCGGGCTAAAAATGAACACACCACCATGGCAGCCGTGGCCGAGAAATTTATCCAGGCCTACTTTGAGGATATGGCAAAATTAGGAGTCAGACCGGCGGACGCTTATCCCCGGGCCACTCATACCCTCGACGGTATCAAGCGCCTAGTCTATGAATTAGAACAAAAAGGCTATGCTTACCCCAGCGATGGCGATGTTTACTATTCCGTCCGTCGTTTTTCTGATTATGGCAAACTATCGGGGCGAAAACTCGATGATTTGCAAGCCGGGGCCAGCGGCCGGGTAGAAACCGACGACCCGGAAGCAATTAAAAAACAAGACCCCTTTGATTTTGCCCTCTGGAAGGGGGCAAAACCGGGGGAACCTAGTTGGGATTCTCCCTGGGGCCAAGGTCGTCCGGGGTGGCATATTGAATGTTCGGCCATGGTCAAAGAACAATTGGGAGAAACTATCGATATTCATGTGGGGGGAAGTGATCTGATTTTTCCCCACCACGAAAACGAAATTGCCCAAAGTGAAGCGGCTACGGGTAAACCTCTGGCCCACTATTGGTTACATAATGGCATGGTTAAGGTGGCTGGGGAAAAAATGTCGAAATCCCTCGGTAATTTCATCACTATTCGCGAGTTATTGGCAAAATATGACCCCTTAGCCGTGAGATTATTAATTTTAGGGGCCCAATACCGCAAACCGATTGATTTTTCCGATGAGGGATTGCAGGCGGCTACTAATGGCTGGCATACTTTACAAGAGGGTTTATCCTTTGGTTATAAGCATCTTCCGCCAGATAATCCCGCAATTACTGACCAAGAGCTAGAAAATCGCTTTCAAGAGGCGGTAAATCACGATTTTAACTTTGCCGGTGGTTTAGCGGTGTTATTTGAAATCGCTAAGGAGTTACGCAAGGAAGGTAATAATTTAACCCATGCGGGTAAGACAGACAGCAATCTGGCCCAATTAGCGGTAAAATGGCAGACTTTGGTGAAATTGTCTAGGGTTTTGGGTCTAGAAATTGCCGCCGACCAGGGAGAAACCCCTGTTTCTGAGGGAATTAGTGCAGCGGATATCGAAAATCTCATCCAACAACGCACAGAGGCGAAAAAAGCGAAAAATTACGCCGAAAGCGATCGCATTCGCGCAGAATTAAAAGCGCAAGGGATTAGTTTAATCGACCAACCCGGGGGAGTGACTAAATGGTTAAGAGAGGGAGACTAGAAATTCTTCGACCACTTCTTCCACCCTGCGATTGCGTCCATCCACCTGATAGTTTAATTTCTGCATAGTGCTGGAGGTAATTTTGCCGGTGAGTTTGGCTAAAACCTGTCGCAATTGCGGATATTTTTGCAAACTATCCCGGTTAAAAATCGGTACCGCTTCGTAGGGAGGAAAATAGCGTTGATCATCTTCTAGGATGACTAAATCTAGCACGGGAATTAAGCCATCGGTGGAATTTCCCGCCACTAAATCCACTTGTTTTTCGGCTAAAGCGCGGTACATTAACCCTAAATCCATCACTTTCGGGGGTTGGGCAAAAGTTAGGCCGTAGGTCTTCGCTAATCCCTTGTAACCGTCTTCCCTTTCCAAAAATTCATAACCAAAACCCGCTTGCCAATTGGGGGTATATTTAGCCACCTGCGAGAGAGTTTTAAGATTGTATTGACTGGCGGTTTCTCCCCGGATAACAATGGCGAAAGTATTCTCAAATCCTAAACTGGGAAACACTTCTAGATTAAATTTTTCTGGATAAATCTCTTGCAGCTTTTCAGAAACTAATCGGGCATCGTTAAGGGGTTTTTCCTGCAAAATTCCCGTGAAAGCCGTGCCAGAATACTCCACATAACCATCGATTTTACCCGCTTTCACCGCTTCATGACAGATCAGAGTACCACCGAGATTAAATTGACGCTCAACCCGTAAATTCGTCTCTTTTTCGATTTCCTGGGCCAAAATTTCCCCTAAAATCACCTGTTCAGTAAAATTTTTGGAACCGATCACCACTGTGCCGGGGGATGAATGGAAAATTTGAGTCAAGAGGAAAGATAGCAAGGCCAACCCGATTAAACCTAATCCCCATTGCCATTTAGAGGGCTTTTTCGGACGTGGCGAAGGAGAAAAGGTCTTTTCTAGCCGACCGAGACTCCAATCGGCAACAAGGGCTAAAAAAGCGGCAGGAATTGCCCCCGCCAAAATTAACTGATTATTTACCGTGGCAATACCGCGAAAAATAAACACTCCCAAACCACCGCCACCGATGGCAGCTGCGATCGTAGCCACACCGATAGCAATCACCGTCGCAATTCTCACTCCTGCCAAAATTGTCGCCCTGGCCAGGGGTAATTCGATATAGCGCAGGATTTGACCGTCGGTCATACCTAGGGATAACCCGGCTAATTTTAATTCGGGATCAACTTTTTTGATGCCCAGATAGGTATTTAAAACAATTGGCAGTAAGGTATAGAGAGTTAGGGCAACAATAGCGGGAATTTTGCCGATTCCTCCCAAAAAAGGCACGGAAATTAAAAAACCAAATAGGGCTAAACTGGGGATAGTCTGTAGGGTGTTAACGATCGCTATAATCGGTTGAGCGAGAATAGCTTGACGACTAATTAAAATACCTAGAGGAATCCCGATTAAGCTACCCATAGCCATGGCTATTCCCGTCAAGAAAAGATGCTCTCCTGTGCGAAAAGCGATTTCCCCCCCATAATCTAGCCAAAAACTATCCATAAACTTCTCTTAAAGCGGATGCTTCATCCTATTGTATAGAATAAATAGTATCTATTAGTTCCAGTCTTGATTTAAAGATTCTATCACTATCTTGACATTATTTCCCCCCTAAAGACCAATGACTAACAAATTTAATCCTCGGGCTAAAACTGTTGCCGATTGGGCCTATATCGGTATTGATAAACATTTTCATAAAATTCTTAAACACGAAGCTGGAGTTTTACTCGATCAGGATCCAGAAGAATTACATCAAATTCGTGTGGGAATGCGCCGTCTTCGCAGTACCTTAACTGGTTTTGATCCCGCTCTAACCATGCCGAAATATGCCGATCAAAAACGGGTGGGTAATCTGGGCAGAATTTTAGGAGAATTGCGGGATTTAGATGTGTTAAAAGAGGCTTTTGTCGGTCATTATCAGCCAATTTTACCCCCGCAAGAACAGGAGCTACTGAAGAAAGTTTTACAAGTTCTCGAAAGCCAAAGAAAGAAGGCTTTTGCTAAGGTAGAAAAGCTGTTAAAGTCCGATAAATTTCTCAATTTTAAGGCAGATTTTGCCCGTTGGTTGGATAATCCCACCTATCAACCGATGGGAAAATTAGATATTGCTACGGTTTTACCAGACTTATTATTACCGCAAGCGAGTCGCTTTTTACTGCATGAAGGCTGGTTAGTTGGGGTAAATTTAGAGGAAGATCAAAAAGTAGGAGAGTTTTCTAGTCAAGAAATTGATGACTTATTGGAAAAAGAAGGATTATTACTGCATGATCTTCGCAAAGAAGCCAAGCGTTCTCGCTATAATATGGAGTTATTCACTCAGTTTTATGGCGACAAATATAAAGAGTATCTAGAAGATATTAAAAACCTTCAAGGTATTCTCGGAGAAATGCAGGATTGTTGTGTTCTCTCGGATTTTCTTAGCCAAATTTTCCCTAATTGTCTTGCCAAGGAAATGCCGACTTTACTAAAAATTTTCCAAAATATCCGTCACCAAAAATGGCAAGAATGGCAACCCCTACAAAAGAAATTCCTTGACGCTGACACCAGAAAAAGTCTGCACCAGACAATTTTACAACCTATTTTTCGGCCAAATAGTGTAGAATTAGAAACTAATCCAGAATCCTGAGATTAGAAACCGATGAATTTTTTTCAAAAGTTAAACCACGCCATTAGTCAAAACCAGACTCTACTTGTCCTCGGTTTAGATGCTAACCCCGAAATGATGCCCTCCACCCCGGGAGAATTAATCGTTAATTTAGAACAGTGGCTCAAGTTTATTATCGATGAAACCGCTCCTTTTGTCTGTGCCTACAAACCAACTTTAGGTTTTTATCAAGCTTTGGGAGCAGCGGGGTTAGAATTATTACAGCGAATTTTAACGGCAATTCCCGCTCATATCCCGGTAATTTTGGATGCTAAACACGGTGATATTAATACTAGCAGTATTTTAGCCGAGACTATCTTTAAAACTTGGCAGGTGGACGCGGTTACTCTCAATCCCTACTCCGGACAGGATCACGTTGCTCCTTTTTTAGTTTACCCCGAGCATGGCGCTTTTATCCTCTGTCATACTTCCAATCAAGGCGCGATTAATCTGCAAGAATTTCCCAGTCGCGACAATCCTTTTTATCTGCAAGTTGTCAAAGAAGCTTGCACCTGGGGAACTCCCGAACAGGTGTTTTTAGAAGTGGGAACCACTCAACCGGAGATTTTGACCAAGATTCGCAATTTTGCCCCCGAAAGATTGATTTTATTACGCAGTATTTGGGAAGAAAAAAGTCAATTTTCTGAGTTAATTACTGTGGGTTTAAATAGTCATGGCGAGGGTTTATTAATTCCTGTACCCCAAGACTTTTTATCTCAACCAGATTTGGGAGCAAAAGTCAAGGATTTACGCGAGGAAGTCAACAAAATTAAACAAAATCACCAGCAAGAATCGAGCCAAGATGAAACTTGGACTGCTAACGTTTGTCTTTTAAAACAACATCCTCATCAGGATTTAATTCTACAATTATTTGATATTGGTTGCTTGATGTTTGGCGATTATGTGCAAGCATCGGGAGAAACTTTTTCCTATTATATCGATCTGAGAAAAATTATCTCTAATCCTAATATTTTTCAGCAGGTAATTGAAGCCTATGGAGAAATATTAAAAACCTTGACATTTGACCGCGTTGCTGGTATTCCCTACGGCTCTTTACCTACAGCCACGGGTTTATCTTTATTATTAAATCATCCGATGATTTTCCCCCGCAAAGAAGTAAAAGCTCACGGCACCAGAAGAGTAATTGAAGGGAACTTTCAAGTGGGGGAAACGGTGGTAGTGGTGGACGATATTTTAATTTCTGGCAAAAGTGCGATCGAGGGGGCAGAAAAAATTAAATCGGCGGGATTATTAGTTAATGATATTGTAGTTTTTATCGACCATGGTGGCCCTGTTAAAGATAAACTTCGTAGCCATGGTTATCAACCTTATTCGGTTTTAACCCTAGCAGAAATTACCGATACTCTCTACGAAGCGGGAAGACTGACGGAAGCAGAATATAGCTGTTTTTTAAATCGCTCCCATTGATATTTAGCCATCAGTTATCAGTTATCAGTTTGTACCTTTTGGGCGAACGCAGTTCGCCCCTACATTGTGGACAAAATCCGTTACTGTAGGGGCGCAAAGCTTGCGCCCTCCGATCGATTGGGATATTATTCCCACGCAAGTCCCTAAGCAGTATGTATTAAGTGAGCCTCATCAAATGGCAGTTTCCTGCTGTCTTTTCACTGATTACTGTTTACTGATCACTGATAACTGATAACTGATAACTGAAAGTCTTTAAGAAGCTTGACTACGTAACACCTTTAGGGTATTCAGGAGCTTGTTTTCTTCTTTTTCCTCAAAAATAGTTAAATCTTTCGGTTTACAACGTTTTATATGCAATTTAATCCCCTGCGCTCCTTCTGTTTTCAAATCTTCTTCGTAACCAGCTTGAGCGACTTCAGCCTCGTCTTTAGCGAGAAAAGGACCGAAATAATAAGTACATCTGGGATAGTCGGTTTTAATCTCGACCCAGTAGGCTAATCCGAACCTTTCGAGTAAGCTAATCAAAAATTCTTTCATTTCGTTCCCCATCTAAATCTACTCTGGTGGTTTTGTTACGTTCGTTTACATTTCGCAAACTTCCTTCCTATTCTATTTATACTTTCTCCTTTTGGCTATTGGGAGTGTCGAAAAATACAGATTTTCAGTCTGGGGAATTTTGCCAGCGTTGACGGTAAACCTCGTAAAGAGCCATCCCCGCCGCCACCGAAGCATTGAGACTGGGGGTTTTGCCTGCCAAAGGGATAGATACCAACTCATCGCAGGACTTTTGGGCCAACAGACTCAAACCCTCTCCCTCTGAACCTAGCACCAATCCTATCGCACCCGTTAAATTGATTGTGTGTAAAGATTTCCCACTTTTTGCCGCCGTGCCATAAAGCCAAAAACCAGCCGCTTTTAATTCCTCTAAAGCACGATTGAGATTAACCACTCTAGCGACGGGTAAATATTCCAAGGATCCGGCCGCCACTTTCATCACCGTCGATGTCACCCCGGCGGCGCGACGTTGGGGAATAACTACCCCCTGACAACCCATGGCCTCGGCGGTGCGAATAATTGCCCCCAGGTTATGGGGATCCGTGATCCCTTCGGCGATGACGATGACGGGGTGACGACTTTTGCCCTTAGCTTTTTCGATCAGATCGGCTAATTCGATATAATCATAGGGGGACATCTGGGCGGCGATTCCCTGATGATTGGCCTTATTGGTAATCTGATCGAGACGCAGATCGTCCACCTCATCAATTACCGTACCGTTGGCCTTGGCTTTTTCTAGGAGGGTATGATAACGGGGATCGTAACGGAGTCGATTGACCACCCAAATCCGATTTAGTTGGCGCTCCTCCTCCATAGCTGTTAAAACCACCCGGCGACCGTAGAGCAGATCATCAGCTTCTTGGTTTTCTGGAGTTACTACCGGGGATTTAGCCAGAATTGGCCCAGTTTTTGACCGCAAAGGCCGGCGAGAATTACGATTATCGGACTTGTCACGAAATGGTCGATCGCTCATGATTGCATGGATTAAGAGTAAAGTCGGGAATCGTCCCTGATGGCTATAATTCTAGTTTTTCTAATAGTTGATGTAATCTTGAGGGGTCTTGGAGATAAAGATAGCCGAACAGGGTTTCTAAACTGCTGGCCTGCTGATAGACTTGGGCTGTCAGACGACGACGTTTTCCCGTGACCGCATTGCGTCCCCGGCGCAGAATTTCTTTTTCTTGGTCTGTCAGATAGGGCTGCAGTTGCGCTAAATCTAAGGCCTGTTGTTCGGCTCTAACTTTGCCCACCACCTGAGCGTGATAGTCCCCCAGACGCTGGGGCGGCAGTAGATAATAGGTGCGGATGTATAATTCATAAACAGCATCCCCCAGATAGGCCAGAGAAGCAGGCGATAATCGGTCAAGACCCTCTAGGATTGGTGAACCCTGGCCACTGACCTGTAAGCGAATTTGTTCGAGAGGAGATTCCACGATTTACGCTTTTTCTAGATATTCGATCGCCGCTTCTAGGGTGGGTTGCAGGGAAAAAAACTTCTCCAATCGCACCAGTTTTACGGTTTGAATTACCCGAGGATTGGTAACAATTTGTAAACTGCCCCCTTCGGTTTTGGCCTTTTTCACCAATTTTACCAAAGCCCCTAAACCGGAGCTATCGATAAAATCAATCTGAGCGAGGCTAATAATCACATCCTTGGGACCTTCGTCCACATAGCCTTCGATCACCTTACAAAAAGTCGGTTCGGAAAAGGCATCTAAAAGACCCGTCAAACGGAAAATTTGGTACTTATCTCTGACCTCGCGGGTGCCTCGCAAGCTGACGGTCAAGTTAATTGCTTCTGGAATAATCGCCTCCTAGCTCTAGAGCCGTAAAAATCAAAACCCTAGTATATCCTAAAAATTTACGACCGATCCTTTTTTGCTTGCCGCATTAAATCGACAAATTTGCCAAACAGATAATCGGCATCGTGGGGGCCGGGACTGGCTTCGGGGTGGTATTGTACCGAGAAAAAGGGCAAAGACCGGTGTTTTAACCCCGCTACAGTGCGATCATTGAGGTTGAGATGGGTAATCTCCACTTGCGGATTTAAAGAGGCCTCCTGCACGGCAAAACCATGATTCTGACTGGTAATTTCCACCTGTTGCTGCAGTCCACAGGGTTGATTTAACCCGCGATGGCCAAATTTCAGTTTAAAGGTTTCTGCTCCTAGGGATAGGCCTAAAATTTGATGACCCATACAGATGCCAAAAGTGGGTTTTTCTCCTTGTAAAAGTTGCTTGGCTAGGGCAATTCCTTCGGTGACAGCCGCAGGATCTCCCGGTCCGTTAGAAAAGAAAATACCATCGGGATTATATTCGGCGATTTTTTCCGGGGGAGTGTCAGCGGGAACCACAATCACCCGACAACCGTAGCTGGCTAAACGCCGGAGAATATTGCGTTTGATGCCAAAATCGATCGCTACCACCGTTAACGGTTCTTGATCACTATCAATGGGCGCAAATTCCCAAGCGGAGGGGGTGGGAGTCGTCCATTCGTACACTTCCTTGGTGGTAACTTCTTTGACGAGATTTAACCCGGCCATACTGGGGGCCGCCTGCACCAACCGCAGTAAATCGTGATAATCGAGTATTTCCGTGGAAATTGCCCCATTCATCGCCCCAACCGAGCGAATTTTGCGGGTCAGAGACCGGGTATCGATGCCATAGATGCCAATAACATGATGAGCGGCCAGATAATCCGGTAGGGATTGGCTAGAACGCCAATTACTGGGCCGGTGGCAGATGTTTTTGGCGATCGCTCCTTTCACCTGGGGACGAATTGACTCCTCATCTTCGGGGTTAACCCCCGTATTTCCCAATTCTGGATAGGTAAAAGTGACGATTTGACCAGCATAACTGGGATCGGTGAGGACTTCCTGATAACCAGTCATTCCCGTGTTAAAAACAACTTCGCCGACGGTGGTTCCCTTGGCCCCGAAGGAATAACCCTCGTAAACTGTACCATCGGCTAGAACTAATAAGGCTTTTTGACTAGCAGCACTTGATATCATCGTCAATTTTTTAATCTTGAGTAGTGGTGAGAAACAAAAGTCAAGGATAGACTAGAACAGGGACTAGAAAACGAATTGCTTAGTTTTAATTGGCTAGGGCGTTTTATGATTAAGAGTACGTCCGCTCAAAGACAACAGCTTCCCCTGACTAGCCATCGGCAAAATCCTATCGCTTAAAAAATAACTATATAAGTAATATGAGTCCAAGAAAACTGACTGATGCCACGAAAAAAGAAATTCTTAAGCTTTATCGGGAAACGGAGGCCACCACTTCCACGTTAGCCGAGCGTTATGACGTGAGTAGTTCTACGGTCAGTCGTTTTCTCAAAAATTCTTTTTCTGGCGAGGAATACGAGCAGTTAATCCAGAAAAAACGCTTGGCCCGCAATGGTCGCGGCCTTGAGGAGGACGAAACAGCAGCGGATTTACCGGAAAAAGCGATCGAGGTGATTAGTGTTCGGGCAGCCCAAATCGCAGCTAAGGATGAGCAGGATTTTGAGCAACCGATCGCTTCTGTGGAACAATTAACCCTGTTAATGGATACCGCTTACCCGCCAGAAGCAGATAATCCAGAAGATACAGAAATTAATGGCGATAAGACCCTAGAAACCGCTAATTTAAGCGAGTTTTTCGTCGAAGCTATCGAGGAAGATGAGCTTGACGAGGATTGGGATGAAGATGAAGATGAGGATGAGGATGAGGATGAAGATGAAGATGAGGAGGAGGGGGAACTAGCGGACAGCTATTTGGGCCCGACTATCGTTAAAACCGCCCAATTACAGATCTTACCCCTCTCGGCGGCGGCTTTTCCCAAAACCTGTTACTTGGTCATCGATCGCGCTGCCGAATTAATCACCCGTCCCCTCAAGGATTTTGCTGAATTGGGTAAGGTTCCCCCTCAGGAAATCCAGCAGCGCACTCTCCCCATCTTTGAAAGTCATCGCATCGCTCGTCGTTTCTCCAAGCGCAAGGAAAAAGTGATTAAAGTTCCCGACGGTCGTCTGATCGAAAAAGCTCACGCTCAACTGGAAGCTAAAGGGATCACCCGTCTGCTCATGGATGGTCGTATCTACGCTTTAGAGTAGGGAATTAGGGGATTAGCAGGGGAAGTGGGGACGTGGGGTGTGGGTTGTGGAGTGTGGGGTGTGGGGAGTTTTCTCAGTGAACTGATAACTGATAACTGATAACTGATAACTGATAACTGTCTCCTCACCCCACCAACAAACTTTTTCAGGAAACCCTAAATATAATCAAGTTTGGCTCTTCGGTAACTGTTATGCAAATAATTAACTTAAAATAAAATTCGATGAGAGAGCCTACACCCAAAAATAGCTGAAACCCATACAGGAAAAGGTTTAAGGCACAAACTGGTTA
>SFBI01000136.1 GCA_007095845.1 Microcystis aeruginosa Ma_MB_S_20031200_S102 | reverse complement strand
TCGTTCTGACTTTATCTGTGTGGGAATTTTCTTAACTCCTTCAACCAAACCCTTTACTACACAAGGATTTTAACCTTTTTTGTCCTCGATCGCTTTTTTATTTAAGCGAACGGTGAGTACTAAATCCGTTGAGTATAGGCTACATATCAGGACAGGCAAGAGGCAAAAGAGGGAATAAATAATCAGTTTTTAATAACCAGATTTTAGCATAATCAGTAGGTGGGTGTTAAAAATTGTCACACACCCCCCTTAATTTTCCCCTAATAAGGGGGGCGCTGATTCGTTAAACTTTTGCCATTGATGTAGTTGCTTCTCTGAGCTTTTCTACCCAGTTATAAATATGATTGCGATCTAGTCTATAGCTGAGGGGATGAGCGATTAATCGAGCGCTACTAGCAAATAATTCGTCAATTTCTACTAAACCATTTTCCCGTAAAGTTCGACCAGTGGAAACTAGGTCAACTATCGCTTCTGACATCCCCGTAATCGGTCCTAATTCTACGGAACCATAGAGAGGTATAATCTCAACGGGAATATCTAAACGACGAAAATAATCCTTAGCACAATTGACAAATTTTGAGGCAACTTTACCGTGATGGGGAATGTCCAGAGGACTTTGATAGGGACTATCAGCAGGAACAGCTACCGACATCCGACAATAACCAAATTTTAGGTCAATTAAATTAGCCACATCGGGAGATTTTTCCAATAAAATATCATAACCGGCGATGCCTAATTGTGCCTGACCGTATTCTACATAAACTGGTACATCTGTGGCTCTTACTAATAACGCTTTCGCTTGGTTAGTGGGGTCGGTAATCTGTAATTGGCGATTTTTTGAGTCAAGAAAGGCACTAAAATCTAAGCCAATTTTCTGAAATATTTGGATACTTTCGTTTAGTAAAGCACCCTTCGGTAAGGCAATTGTTAGCATAGAGGGAATTATGAATTGGGGAGAGAGTAGTGGGGGGAGGTGGAAATTATGAATTATGAATTGGGGAGTGGGGAGCGGAAATTATAAATTATGAATTATGAATTATGAAGTGGGGATTGGGGAGAAGGGAGCAGGGAAAACAAATAAAAATAGTCTCCTGACTCCTATCTCCTATCTCCTATCTCCTGTCTCCTGACTCCTAACAGCTAAAATCATAACTGATAACTGAGATTGCAGTCAGTTCTCTAATGACCACATCAGCTAATTGTAAATCTTGATGGGTTTCTGGTTGCCAAATAATTGCGATCGCAGCTGCTGATTTTGCCTGTTTAGCCATTTCCCAATCGGCCCTAGTATCCCCTATCATCAGGGTTTTGTCCACGGCAGTCCCCAAAGCTTGACAGGTTTCTTGTAATAATAAGGGATCGGGTTTACTTAAACCTCGATCGCAGCCTCGGACAATTTTAATATAATTTAATAGGCCATTTTCCTTGACAAATTGCTCAACTCGTGCTGTGGTATCGGAGGAAAGAATCGCCAATTGTAAACCGGCCGCGTGCAGATAACGAATTACTTCTAAACATTGGGGATAGAGGGGATTTAAGCGGGGGGGAACCTTTTCATCGGCCGCTTGGAAGGCCGCTTTTGCGATCGCCATAGCCGTTAACCAATCCCGGCCGGTGGAAGCAATACAACCAGCAGCGACGATATGATTATCTCTGCGGCTGCCCACTGCCATTAAACCAGCAGGATTGAGACTATTTGCCCCAATACCGAAAGTTTTGGTTAATAAAGACTCTAAACCAGGGATTTGCGATTCAATGGCTTGTATCCGGGCTATAGCTCGATCGTACCAGAAAGCCTGCGAATCCTCTAGCGTACCGTCCTTATCAAAAACAATCCCTTGAATATCTCTAAATTCTCGATTACCACAGCGAATTATCGGCAAATAAACCTCCTTATTTTTATCTATATTCTCAGTCATCATTTTAGCTGTCAGGAGACAGGATTCAGGAGACAGGATTCAGGAGTCAGGAGACAGGAGATTATTTTTATTTATTCTCCCCACTACCCCACACCCCACACCCCACACCCCACACCCCACTTTCCTATACCTTTTAAACAGGATTTAGTATTACTCCTCAAAAGCAGCTTTTTGCTGACGGACTAAATCGACACCGCGAGAAGTCCCCAGACGGGTGGCCCCGGCCTGGATAAGAGCGATTGCTTGTTCAATGGTGCGAATTCCGCCGGATGCTTTAATTCCTACCCGGCCTTTGCTAATTTCCTTGAGAAACTTGACATCGCTAACCGTTGCTCCTCCAAACCAGCCGGTACTGGTTTTTAGATAACTCACTCCTGCATCCATGCAAATTTCTGCCGCTAAACGTTTCTCGGTGTCCGTCAGTTGCGAGGTTTCCAGAATCGCTTTTACCGTCTGGCTGGTTTCCTGACAAATACTAGCGATTTCTTGGAATAATTCCTCAGATTTCCCATCTTTTAGCCAACCGAGATTAATAACCACCTCTAACTCCTTAGCACCATTATCTACGGCTTCTAAAGCCTCATAACGTTTAACAGCGGAGGTAGTGGCCCCTGTGGGAAAACCAATCACGGTAGAAACTAAAGTTTTTTTGCCGTGGAGTAACTGCACAGCTTGTTTAACGGCAGCGGGATAAACGCAGACGGTGGGAAAATGATATTGATCAGCCTGTTGACAGTAGGCCTCTAATTGTTCACTGGTGGCGGTGGGGACGAGGAGAGAATGGTCGATATATTGTGCTAAATCTAGATCAGAATCGGTGATAGCCATTATCTACGCCTCAATATAGTCAATCGATCGCTATTTTCTCATTTTATGGAAGTCACACAGCAAAGTCATGTCTCGCTAACCTAGAAATTCCGAGACTAGCAAAAATCCAGTAACCTAGGAAGAAACCGTCACAAGTGAAGACTAGGAGAAAATAGACCTATGTTAGAAGCGTATCATCAGCACGTTGCCGACCGAGCGAAATTAGGTATCCCTCCCCTTCCCCTCAATGCTCAACAAACGGCGGAATTATGCGAAATACTCAAAAATCCGTCCGAAGAACTCAAGGGAGAATTGCTGACCCTGCTGCGTGACCGTGTTCCCCCCGGAGTTGATGAAGCGGCCTACGTTAAAGCAGGATTTTTAACAGGAATTGCCAAAGGTGAAATAAAATCTAGCGTTATCTCCGCTCAGGGTGCGGTTAGCTTACTGGGAACCATGGTCGGTGGTTATAACGTTCATTCTCTGATTGGACTGCTGAAATCCAGAGATATTAATATCGCCGCTGCCGCTGCCAGCGCTTTAAGTAAAACCCTGCTGGTATTCGACGCATTTAACGAGGTTTTGGAATTATCCGACACCAATCCCTATGCTAAACAGGTTATCGATGCTTGGGCCAATGGCGCTTGGTTTATCGCTAAACCGAAACTTGCTAAAGAAATTACCGTCACCGTCTTCAAAGTCCCCGGAGAAACCAATACAGATGACCTATCTCCTGCTCCCCATGCCACCACCCGGCCCGATATTCCCCTCCATGCTTTGGTCATGTTAGAAACCCGTCAACCCGGGTCCTTAGAAACCATTGCCGAATTGAAAAAATTAGGTCATCCGGTCGCCTATGTGGGGGATGTGGTTGGGACTGGTTCCAGCCGAAAATCGGCGATTAACTCGGTTCTCTGGCATATTGGCGATGATATTCCCTTTGTGCCTAATAAACGTGCTGGTGGCTATATTTTAGGCAGTAAAATCGCCCCTATCTTCTTTAATACTGCCGAGGATTCCGGCGCTTTACCGATTGAATGCGATGTTAGCCAAATGAACACGGGGGATGTGATTAAAATTTATCCCTACGAAGGCAAAATCACCAACGAAGCGGGCGCAACTATTAGCACTTTTAGCCTCAAACCTGAGACAATTCTGGATGAAGTGCGGGCCGGCGGTCGTATTCCCTTATTAATCGGTCGCAGTCTCACCGATAAAACCCGTCACGCTTTGGGACTTGAGGCTAGTACCCTATTTACCCGTCCCACTATGCCTAATGACACGGGTAAAGGTTACACCCTCGCGCAAAAAATGGTCGGCAAAGCTTGCGGTTTACCCGGGGTGCGGCCGGGTACTTCCTGTGACCCGATTATGACTACGGTAGGGTCTCAGGATACCACCGGACCGATGACCAGAGACGAGTTAAAAGAGTTAGCCTGTTTAGGTTTTAGCGCTGATTTAGTCATGCAGAGTTTTTGTCACACGGCAGCCTATCCCAAACCGGTTGATATTCAAACTCATCACCAATTACCGGACTTTTTCTCTACCCGGGGTGGGGTGGCTTTACGTCCGGGAGATGGCATTATTCACTCCTGGTTAAATCGGATGTTATTGCCGGATACGGTGGGGACTGGAGGCGATTCTCATACTCGTTTTCCCCTGGGAATTTCCTTTCCTGCGGGGTCGGGTTTAGTGGCATTTGCCGCCGCTTTGGGAGTAATGCCTTTGGATATGCCGGAATCGGTTTTAGTGCGTTTTACGGGGGAATTACAACCCGGTGTAACTCTGCGCGATATTGTTAATGCCATTCCCTACGTTGCCATGCAAGAAGGCAAATTAACCGTAGAAAAACAGAACAAAAAAAATGTTTTTAACGGTCGTATTATGGAGATGGAAGGGCTGCCAGATTTGAAATTAGAACAGGCTTTTGAGTTAACCGATGCCACGGCGGAACGTTCCTGTGCTGGTTGTACGATTAAGTTAAGTACCGAGACAGTGGCGGAATATTTACGCTCTAATGTGGCCCTGTTAAAAAATATGGCGGCCCGGGGTTATAGTGATGCCAAAACTATCCTACGTCGGGTAGCAAAAATGGAACAATGGTTAGCTAATCCTGTCCTGATGGAGGCGGATAAGGATGCGGAATATGCGGATATTATCACCGTCAACTTAAGCGAGATTAAAGAACCAATTGTTGCTGCACCCAATGACCCCGATAATATCAAGTTAATGTCGGAATGCTCCGGGGATAAAATCGATGAGGTGTTCATCGGTTCTTGTATGACTAATATTGGTCATTATCGCGCCGCTGCTAAGATATTAGAAGGAGCAGGAGTTGCTAAGGCTAAACTGTGGATTTGTCCCCCCACCCGCATGGATGAAAAACAATTGCGCGATGAGGGAATGTATGGCATTTTTGCCGCTTCTGGGGCCCGTACTGAGATGCCGGGATGTTCCCTTTGTATGGGTAATCAAGCGCGGGTTGAAGACAGAGCGACGGTATTTTCTACCTCGACTCGTAACTTCAATAATCGCATGGGAAAAGATGCGCGAGTCTATCTCGGTTCCGCTGAATTAGCGGCAGTTTGTGCGCTGCTGGGACGCATTCCCACCGTTGATGAATACCTGGCAATTGTCACCGAGAAAATTAATCCTTTTGCTGGCGATTTATACCGCTATTTGAACTTTAATGAAATCGCTGGTTTTGAGGATGAAGGCCGGGTAATTCCCCTAGAAGATTTACCTAAGATTGAGGATATACTAGGGATTCCTTCTGGTGTTTTGAGTTAGTATGAAGTTGAGGGTGAGCTATGAAAAGCTCACCTTATTGACGATTTTTGTAACCAAGGAGATTAAAATCATGAAATTAGACCAATTTGAATATATTTATAATCGAGGCAACCCCAATGAATGGCGAATTGATGGATGTCAGTTAGGCAATATTAATTTAATCGTTGGTAAAAATGCCAGTGGAAAATCAAGAATTGTCAAAAGTATATATAAGCTATCAGAACTATTATCTGGAAGTGAAAAAATCGATCAATTGTTTAGAAAACGTACATGGCATTTATTTTTTGATTGCACCACAAATTGTGAAACAGAATATTTTCTAGAATTAGAAAATGGAGAAGTTCTCCAAGAAAGGTTAATTATTGGTAGTCAGCAACTTTTAGAAAGAAATGAGTCGGGAGAAGGTAAAATTTTTGCCCAAGAACTTAATCAGTATATTCGCTTTCAAACACCTAAAACAGAATTAGCAGTAGTCAAGCGTCGAGATAATATCCAACACCCTTTCTTGGAAGATATTTATAAATGGTCTAGCTCTCTAAGATTCTATGAATTTGGAACACAACTGGGAAAATATACCCTAGCTAAATTGCCCCCAACAACAGAATTATTAAAAGCTAAAACAGATACTAAAGATTCTGATTATGTTGTTGAAATATTTGTGCTGGGAAAACGAGAACATCATAATGCATTCACTCAAAGAATTATTGACGATATGAATGGAATCGGTTATCAAATTGCAAAGATAGAAACTAAAGTACCGAGTTTTTTCAAGTCTAATATTTCGCCTCCTGAAAATTTAGACGAGGATTCAGACAATTTACCCAAGTTTTTGTATGTGCAAGAAGATGGGTTAAAGTCTGTCACGGAACAATCGGAAATATCTCAAGGAATGTTCAGAGCTTTATCATTATTTATTCAGATTAATTACGCTATTTTGTCAGATCAGCCTAGTTGTATTATTATTGATGATATCGGGGAGGGTTTGGATTTTCAACGATCTTCAGCTATAATTAAACTTTTAATTGAGAAGGCGAAAACAGGCTTAGTGCAACTTATCATGACCACTAACGATGAGAATATCATGAATGGTGTTCCTCTTGAGTATTGGTCAGTTATCGAACGACAACCCGGAGTCGCTAAATTACATAACTATGCTAATTCTCCCGAACAATTTGAACAGTTTAAACATATTGGACTGAATAACTTTGATTTTTTTGCTAGTGAATACTACTTGCAGGAACCTAATTCAGAGGAGGTGATAGATTGATGTTACAGAAAAAACTAGCGATTTTTGTGGAAGGACAGACCGAAAGAATATTGATAACCAGGTTACTTCAAGAAATTTCAGGATACAAAAAAGTTTCTGTGGAAGTTTATCAAGTGCGCGGGGATAAAGCTAATCGCAAAATTGAACCGCTAAAATCAAATTCTATCGAAGTTGCTCCTTTCTTTGTTCTTTTGTACGATTGCGGATGTGATTCTCATGTACTTTCCGATATAAAAAAACAACATGATAGTTTAACTGATAAGGGTTATGAAAAAATTTTAGGTTTACGAGATTTATATCCCGAACCTCTAGAAAATAGAACTAAGGTAGAAAATGGCATTAAAGGATTTTTAAAACCTTTACTTCAGAACAAGGGAATTCCCATTTCGATGATTTTAGTGATTATGGAAATTGAAGCTTGGTTTTTAGGTGAATACAGTTTTCTGACTAAAATAGATAGTTGTTTAACATCTAAGTTTATTCTAGATAATTTAGGTTTCGATCTAAATGCCCTAGATGTAGAACAAATACCACATCCTAGTCAAGTGTTGGACAGTATTTATCAATTAATACAACGAAGCTATGATAAAAGCGAAAGGACTGTGGAAGAAATAGCTAGTCTCCTAGATTATGAGTTTATATATTTGCATCTAGTTGAAAAGATCAAACAACTCAAGCAGCTTATTGATGCAATCAATCTTTTTTTACAGTAAAAATACACCTACAGCATTTCTCATCAAGATAAAGTGTAACCTACTTTGACATCGACCACTTACTCCCCAAAACGAAAACTTCGCAC
Source organism: Microcystis aeruginosa Ma_MB_S_20031200_S102 (assembly GCA_007095845.1). Lineage (GTDB taxonomy): Bacteria > Cyanobacteriota > Cyanobacteriia > Cyanobacteriales > Microcystaceae > Microcystis > Microcystis aeruginosa_D. The sequence goes on along the minus strand of SFBI01000136.1, from coordinate 27,994 downwards.
CTCACCATTAAGATAACTGCCGTAATACTGCTCACTTAATATTCTATTTTCCTACTGATAACTGATAACTGATAACTGATAACTGATAGACGGTTGACAGCTTAGATGTGTAATTAATTTTGCTTAGGGACTGACAGCTATTTAAATATACTTGTTTCTAGGTCATTGCTGCCAGTTCATCCCTGGCTTGCCAGTTCAAGAGTTAGGTATTTTCCGAGCAAAAGTGCTACAATGTACTTTTAGGGGTCAAAACAATCAAGGAGAAGAGCATGGTCAGCAAAATTGATCGCCAAACGTTTTTACAGTCCTTAATAGTGCCACCGGGTAAAGAAATTTCTCTACACAAAGACTACGATCCTGGGTTTAAGCCAGACTACATTACTAAAGAAGATGCCACCCTGCTGCTGCAACAGGGGATCGAAAAAATGGCCGAGTTTCAAGATAAACTTTATGCCCAGGATACCTATGCTCTGTTAATTAATCTGCAAGCCATGGATGCGGCGGGTAAAGATGGTACGATTAGACACGTTATGTCGGGTTTAAATCCCCAAGGCTGTCAGGTATTTAGCTTTAAAGTTCCCTCGGCCGAAGAACTAGACCACGATTATCTCTGGCGATATTATAAAGCCTTACCGGAGCGGGGTCGTATCGGTATTTTTAATCGTTCCTACTACGAAGAATTATTAGTCGTGCGCGTCCATCAAGATTTATTGGAACGGCAAAAACTCCCCCCAGAAGACAGAACCAAGAAAGTTTGGCAGCGACGTTTTGAGGAGATTAATAATTTTGAAAAATATCTGGTTAATAATGGGATTATTGTTCTGAAATTCTTTCTCAATGTTTCTAAAAAAGAACAGAAAAAACGATTTTTAGAAAGAATTGATCGCCCCGAAAAAAATTGGAAGTTTTCCGAAAATGATGTCAAAGAAAGAGCTTTTTGGGATGATTACACGAAAGCCTACGAGGAGGTATTCAATCATACCAGTACCGAGTGGGCCCCTTGGTATATTATCCCGGCCGATCGCAAATGGTTTACCCGTTTAGCTGTGGGGGCGGTTATTTATCACACCCTGGAATCCCTCGGTTTAAAATATCCCACCGTCACCGAAGAACATCGCCAAGCTTTACTGAAAGCCAAAGAAATCCTCGAAAACGAGCCAGATTAAAAATGGAAGAAAATCCCCAAAAAGCGATAATTGCCAGAAAATCGATCGTATAATCAATCTCGATTTTCAAGAATTCCCCCTATGAATTATCGCATCGATCGCCGCACCTATGCAGAAACCTACGGCCCCACCGTCGGAGATAAAGTTCGCCTGGCGGACACGGAATTATTTATCGAAGTCGAAAAAGATTTCACCACCTACGGCGATGAGGTAAAATTCGGCGGCGGTAAAGTAATTCGCGATGGTATGGGCCAATCCCCCATTTCTAGGGAAGATGGGGCGGTGGATTTGGTGATTACTAATGCCCTAATTCTCGACTGGTGGGGCATCGTTAAAGCCGATGTGGGCATTAAAGACGGCAAAATTTATAAAATTGGTAAAGCGGGCAATCCTCACATTCAAGATAACGTCGATATTATTATCGGTCCTGCTACCGAGGCATTAGCCGGGGAAGGGATGATTTTGACAGCAGGGGGGATTGATGCCCATATTCATTTTATCTGTCCCCAACAAATTGAGACAGCGATTGCGTCGGGGATTACCACGATGATTGGTGGCGGGACCGGACCGGCGACGGGAACTAATGCCACCACCTGCACCCCGGGAGAATGGAACATCTATCGAATGCTAGAGGCCGCCGAAGCTTTCCCGATGAATTTGGGTTTTTTGGGTAAAGGCAATAGCAGTCAGCCGGAAGGACTAGCGGAACAGGTAAAAGCGGGGGTAATTGGCTTAAAACTCCATGAAGATTGGGGAACCACTCCGGCAGCCATTGATACCTGTTTAAGCGTGGCCGATAAGTACGATGTGCAGGTGGCGATTCATACCGATACTCTCAATGAGGCCGGTTTTGTTGAGGCCACTATCGCCGCTTTTAAAAATCGCGTCATTCACACCTACCACACGGAAGGGGCCGGCGGTGGTCATGCTCCCGATATTATCAAGGTTTGCGGGGAAATTAACGTTTTACCCTCCTCTACTAATCCCACCCGTCCCTATACGACGAATACCTTAGAGGAACACCTTGATATGTTGATGGTTTGTCATCATTTAGACCGGAGTATTCCCGAAGATGTGGCCTTTGCCGAATCCCGCATCCGCCGGGAAACTATTGCCGCCGAGGATATTCTCCACGATTTAGGGGCTTTTAGTATCATTTCCTCCGATTCTCAAGCGATGGGACGGGTGGGAGAAGTAATTATCCGCACTTGGCAAACTGCCCACAAAATGCGGGTACAACGAGGCAGACTGACCGGGGAAACGGGAGAGAATGATAATCTGCGGGCAAGACGATATATTGCTAAATATACGATTAATCCTGCTATTACCCATGGTGTCTCCGATTATGTCGGTTCCATCGAGGTGGGCAAATTAGCCGATTTGGTTCTCTGGAAACCGGCATTTTTTGGCGTAAAACCGGAAATTGTCCTGAAAGGCGGTTTAATCGCCTGGGCGCAAATGGGCGATGCTAATGCCAGTATTCCCACACCCCAACCGGTTTATATGCGTCCCATGTTTGCCTCTTTTGGCGGTGCGATCGCCAAAATTTCCTTGACATTTGTTTCTAAATATGCTATGAAAGCGGGCATTCCTGAGAAGTTAAAGCTGAAAAAAACCGCCGTGGCAGTGTCGAATACGCGCAATATCAGTAAGGCTAGTATGAAGCTAAATGACGCTTTACCGCGCATGGAAGTTAATCCCGAAACCTACGAAGTGCGTGCTGACGGGGAATTATTAATCTGTGAACCGGCTACGGTTTTACCCATGGCCCAACGCTATTTCCTATTTTGAATTCGATTTCAGAAAACGGGTTTTTTCAAAAAACCCGTTTTCTTTTTGAATCACAGTTAAGGATTAGTAGGAAAATTTGGGAAAAATAACTTAACTAATCCTGCCATTAGTGCAGTAACAATGGCAACAAAGATGGTTCGATTAGTAAATTCCAAGTTATCTAGTCGTTTATTCACACCTGTTAATTCTCCTTTAATATTTGCTATGTCAACTCTTAAGTTATTCACTTCTTCAGATAGCTTGTCTATTTTGCTATTAAGTTGTTCAGATAATCTGTCTATTTTGCCATTAAGTTGTTCAGATGACTTGTCTATTTTGCTATTAACTTCTTTGAATTGTCCTACAATAAAGTCTTTTAATTCTTTGAGGTCGTTTTCTGTAAATGTTGCCATTGTGTGACTCTCCTAGTAATTGTTTGTGATACCAATAACTTTACTACTAAGTTTAACTCCTAACCCTTCATCAGTCAAATTGCATCGAAGTTGCATCACCAGAAGGAATAAAACTGGCCCAATAAAAAGGATGTTTTTGCTTCTCACCCTTGAGCATTCCTAGTTGAATTTGTCGTAAAGCTTCACTGCGTCCTTCTCCTTTTTGTAAGCGTCCATAATAGGCGACCATTAAATCTTTAGTTGCGTCATCAGATACTTTCCAAAGGCTAATTAATTGGCTTTCACTTCCCGCAATAACTAAAGCACGGCGCAATCCATAAACTCCCTGACCGATTTTAATATCTCCTTTCCCCGTATCGCAAGCAGAAAGGACAACTAATTTGGTTCCCACTAAGTTTAAATTAGTAGTTTCTAAAGCAGTTAAAACCCCATCATCTCCTGCACTTTGACCGATTGTAACTCCTGCTAAAACTAACCCAGAACGCAATAAAGGATTCTCAATAACATTACGTTCACCCTGTAGGGGCGAATTGCGTTCGCCCGAATTACGTTCGCCCGGATTGCGTTCGCCCGAATTACGTTCGCCCAAATTACGTTCCGGTTTAAAAAAACCATGAGTAGCGATGTGGAGAATATTCGGTTTTTTAACTTGTTTGACGGCGTTTTCTGTGGCTTTAGAACCCGTTAAAACAGTGGCTTGAGGTAAGAGATTTTTAATTGCTTTAGCTTCTTCCTCTGTACCCGGAAGACCGGGAAAAGTAAACTCAGACAGGTCGATGGAACGAGTGAGAGCGACTTTTTCCCCTGCTTTACCGTAGAAAGGATCAGCTACAATAAGGGGAGATTGTTGACTAGCAAATTTATCTTTAAGGCGCAGTAAATCCCGTCCAGAAGTGAGATAGGTAATATGATAATTTTCCACTAAGTATTGATTATTTTCATCCACTAAAGCTTCAAAGGGAATTAAATTAAGTGCAGCATCAGGAGAAAGCAGAATTGTTTTAGTATTGCCTAATAATTGACGGATAGGCTGCATCAATGTCTCATCAAGTTGACGCGCTGATTCTTTAAGTTGGGGAATAGGAGTTTGAGGTATTCCAGTTACTTTGTCAACATCTGCAAGATTGTCACGAAAGTAAATTAATTTGTCGTCAATCGGTTTAGCTTCCCCTAAATCCTTGGCTTTGATGTCACCATTGGGATAGAGAATATAAACAGCATAACGAGGAATGCCAAAGCGTTGATTTTCAGGTGCTTTAGGATTAAAAGGTTGATAGCGGACTATTTCAACTAAAGCAGCATCAGCAGGAATTAACTTTTGAATACCTTCCAGGGTAATGGGTTGGGATAGACTACGAAATTCGGCACTACGAACACCGATTTTACCCTCTATTTCTTTTGCTTTTGCGGTAACTTCGTTAAGTTGTTGACGGTAAATTTCTGGTGAGGGAAAATCATCAGGCTTTTTAAAAGTCAGGTTAGATAGTTGAGTCCGAACTTCAATCAGTTGAGTCAATAATTGTTGACTTTCGAGGTCATCAGTACGTTGTCGGAGAATTTGTAAGCTATTGGTTGAAACATCTAAAATTCGTCCTTTGCGTTCTAAGATAGTTTTCAAGGCGAGACGGGTTGCTTCTGGGTTATTGGGTACAGCTTGAAGATTGAGGGAAATCACCCCATTAGTCGTCCCTAAAACCTTTGCCATATAATCTTGTTTTTGCTTGTCATCCCCCATTTTTAGATTTTCTGAGAGGTTGTATTCTTCTACTGCAAGTCCTTGGCTGAGATAATTAATGGCTTGAGGAATATCATCTTGAGACTGGTAAAGTGCTGCCAAATTGTTGAGACTGGTAGCGGTATTGAAATGGTTGTCTCCTAATTGTTGTTTCCAGATAGCTAAAGCCTGTTTGTAGAGGAGTTCAGCTTCGCTGTATCTTCCTTGAGACGTGTAAAGTAATGCCAAATCGTTGAAACTGGTAGCCGTATCAGGATGATTTTCCCCTAATTGTTGTTTTCTGATGGCTAAAGATTGTTGGTAGAGGGATTCGGCTTCGGCATACTTTCTTTGTGACGCGTAAAGTCCTGCTAAATTATTGAGACTCGTAAGAGTAAATGGATGATGATTTCCCAGTTTGTCTCTGTAGATGCTTAAAGCTTGTGTATAAATAAGTTCAGCTTCCTTGTATTTTCCCTGAGACTCGTAAAGTCTTGCCAAATTGTTGAGGGTAACAGCAGTAGCAGGATGAATTTTGCCAAATTTGTGTGTGTAGATATATAAAGCTTGTAAGTTAAGAGTTTCGGCTTCTACATATCTCCCTAGAAGGCGATAAAGCACTGCTAAATCACTAAGGCTAGTAGCAGTATCGGGATGATTTTCTCCCAATAGGTTTTGTCTGATCTCTAAGGCTTGTCGATAGACAGTTTCAGCGTCGTCATATCTACCTTGAGACTGGAAAAGAGATGCTAAACCATTCATCGTGGTGGCAGTGTCAGGATGATTATGTTTCTGATTTTCTCTATAGATATCTAAAGCTTGTTGATAGAGAGGTTCTGCTTCGCTATATCTTCCCTGAAGCCGATAAAGATCTGCCATAATAGTCAAACTCAGCGCAATATCAACATGATTATTTCCCAACTGCTTTTGTCTGATGGCTAAAGCTTGTTGTAAAGAGAGTTCAGATTCAGAATACTTACCTTGAAACTGATAAAGTATTCCTAAATCATTAAGAATAGTGGCAGTACCAAGATGTTCTTCTCCGAGATTTTTCTTATAAATTTCTAACACTGTTTCTGCTAACAGTATCGCCTCATTATATTTCCCTTGCTGATATAACTCAACAACTTGCCGATATAAGCGTTGTACTTCGGCTAAGGCTTCTTGGTCTTGCTCAGAAACCTGAGAAATCACCTGTCCCACCGTTGGGGTTAACATGACTCCCGATAATCCCATCATCCCGGTAATGACGACAACCGCTATCCCTGATTTGATTGATACTTTCATTGGTTTTTTATCCCTAGAGTTTATTGATAGGCAAAAACATCAACTTGAATGGATTTGTCAGGTTGAGCCTTTCGCTGTAGTAAAATTCTGATTTTTTCTGCTGTTTCACTACTAAAAACAACCTCACCACAGTTATAGCATTACTTTAAGGCAGAGCCTTAGATATTGTGTTCCAAGGCTTTGCCTTGGAACAAGGGGACAAGGAGAATTTGTTTTAAGTACCATAATTAGTATAAGGCCGTTTATAAGGTGGTTGCAGTCCCAAAACAATATCCTCCCTCTTAACACCCATTGAAATTAAATCTTCTGCTGGATTCAATTCCGTTAAATTTTGTTGTAGCCAAATCTTATTATCACGAATATCAAAATGAACAATCGAGCGGTAAACTCGTTTTAAACCTTCCCATCCTACATTCATCCACTGATAATGATCCCGTTCCACATCAAATATTAATTGTACTTCTACGTCTTCACTGGTAACATCTTCTGCTACATAGCGACTTAACAAATTTTGCACTGCTTGACGATATTTTATGAGTTTATCTTTATCCATTGTTTGATTACCTCCGTACAAAAGTAGTAGCCATTATCCATAATTTAACTTTCATCCTTACTCCCTCCTTAAAATGTCATTAATTGTTTTATCCAATTCCTGAACCTGCGAAGTATCCCCTAACTGATTATAAGTCCCCTTCGCCTTAGTTAACCACTGTATCGCCTCATCCTTATTTCCCAAGAGACGATAAGCTATTCCTAAACCCGCTTGTATCTCCGCTTGTCCTGACAAATTCTGCGTATTTGTTGCCAGTTTTAACGCCTTATCATAAGGTTTTTTTGCCAACTGAGGTAAACCAATCTTAAGGTAAGTATCCCCTAACAGTTGATAAACCGTAGCAATCTGACTATTTTGCTTCACCAATCCTTCTAATACCTCAACCGCATCCCCATACAACCCATAACCTCGATAAATATGCGCTAAAACTAACCCTGCTTCCTCCGGGGATAATTGCTGCTGTTGAACAGCTTTAACAGCATCTAAAACCGTTTTCTTCGTCTGTTCATCTAATACTGTAAACCCGACGTTTTCATCATCACGTCTAGAAGACGCACCATTATCAGCTTCTATGATTACTCGATATCGCCTTCCTGCTTCCAGAGGAGGTTCACCGGGATAGACTATCTCAGTTTTATTTGTCTGCGTTTCCCAATTAACCCCATCTATTTTGATAGTATAATTAGTTGCACCCGGAACAGCATTCCACCGCAGGGGAGGACGATTGGTGAGAATATTCGTTTGACGAGGAGTAATTAGATAAGGTAATTTTGCTAAAACTTTCTCTGTATTTCCTGTTGGACGGAGGGTTGTATTATTACTATTGGGAAGTGGAATCACAGGATTTCCCCGAGGACAGCCACTAGAAACAATATACTTTCCCGGTTTAACCATCCACTGCTTGAGATTACTACAATAAACCTTAACCGAAGCATTAGCTGCCACTTCTAACTTATCATCAAAACTGAGGGTAAGTCCGACGGAAGCAGGAAGCGGTTTTTTCCATTGTGGTTTTTTAACAGTAACTTTCCCTTTTACCTCAAAAATCGTGTTAACTCCAACAGTGTTGCTAAAAGTCGCCGCCGGAAATCCTACCGTAATTAATATCAGGGAAATGGGGGTAAAGAGTTTGAGAAATTTATTCATGGGTTGAATCAATTGAGGTTTGGCTTTAATTAGGTTCGTTGTTGAACTTTAGTCATAATACGGTGCGCTGAAGCGCAACTATGAACTATTTCTGGACTGTTAATTTTATTGATACTAACTTATTTTTTCTATTTTATGTTGATTTATTATGGGGATGAACTAAATTCCATCGGAGTCCAATCACCAGAAATAATAAAACTTGCCCAGTAGAAGGGATGTTGATAGTTTTCACTCTTGAGCATTCCTAATTGAATTTGCCGTAAGGCTTCACTGCGTCCTTCTCCTTTTTGTAAGCGTCCATAATAACCTACCATTAAATCTTTAGTCGCTTGATCAGAAACGTTCCAAAGGCTAATGAATTGGCTTTCTGCCCCAGCAATGACAAAGGCTCGACGCAGACCATAAATCCCTTCACCTACGCTTCTAGTTTGGTGATTTTTTGGTGATAATTAATGCTTTATACTGTATATTAATTAAGTAGCTGGTTATAATTAAATTTAAAATGGATTTTAGGTTTGATCCCCCGTTAATCCCCCCTTAATAAGGGGGGCATCTGACAACTTTTAACGCCTACCTACTTATCAAAATTAGCCAAGATTTTCAATCCTTCTTCTGGGTTGCCATTAGCTGCCATTTCCTTAAATCTAGTATAGGCATCAAATTCGGCTAAAGTGTTGGTGGAAAGATATTCAATCAGTTTATTGATACTGATTCCTTTTAGTTCATTCATAGAAAACTCCTGATTCTGGCGGTAATTTCCTGAAGAACTTCTAAGAGCGTTGGAGCAGCGGACGAGATTACATTTTCTTCACTGCTGTCATGTTTGTGATAGGGATAGGTTGGGAGGTTCAGCTTTTTATGATGTGGAGTATTATCATAACGAAAAATTAAGGTATTCATGGTATTCATATACTGATAAGCGTACATATTACGATTAATAATTGTTTCGATATTGACAAACTCTCGAATATGCAGAACTGAATTATCAATGAATTTAATTTCGGCTCGAATAAATCCTTCATAACTATCGCGTTTTTCACAATCTAGCGTAAAAAAATTTACTACTGAACAGGTGGCGATAATTGTTTAAATCTGTTGAAAATAATCTTCAATTAACAAATTCAATTCCTCTGAGTCTTTCTGCTTTTTCCTGTAGGCATTGTAGCATTCGCAATTCGCCAATCCATTCGTCAAGTTCCAGGGTTTCCTGAAATTCGTCGTTTTCGTAGCGATGCAGAAATTCTGCTGTGGACAGTTGATATTTATCCTCAAATTCTCGCAGTCGTTGTTCGGTACGCTGGATACCCGCTTCAGTGGAACGTAGGGCTTCAGCGATTGCGCCTTCGATTAGAGGTTTGAGGGAGCCGGAGTGATGAGAGATGAGTGTGAGTTCCTTCATAATAAAATGGAGCTAAAAAGCTGGTGTCTAGGTAAATCAATAGTGTGCTTCTTGGCGTAATTGTTGCAGGATGTCAAGGCTTTGGATCGCGGAGGGTTGATGTTGGGATCGCAAAGCCTGGTGGGAACTTAGAGGGTGGCGGGAATTTAGCGGGGGCGAGAGTTGGGCAATGGGTTGACCTTCTCGGAAAATAATGATGTCTTGTCCTTTTTCAACTTCATGGAGGAGTTGGATGAGGGTGATGGAGGTATCGGTGATTTCTATTTTGAGCATGGGGTTGGCGTTTTAGTTTGTCTAGGTACTTAGCGATCGCTATAATGATAACGACCTTGCAAAAATTCTATCCGATCGTGACTAACCAGATAAACAATACGATCAGATTGGGTAAGGCGGCGAGACCAAACATTGGCATCTTGATATTTTAAGGGTTCAGGTTTGCCCGTTCCTTCAAAAGGATTGCGTCGAATTTCTTCAACTAAAGATAACAGATGAAGGGCAATTTTTCTCTCAGTTTCTACCCAATATCTGAGGTCTTCTAGAAACCTTATATCAAAAACGAGTTCGCGTTCTGGCTTAGGCTGAGACTTTTTCTTCTTTGTCAATACCTAACTCCTGGCATAAGTTTTCTAAAGTTTGAGGCTGATTCGTTCTGGCTTTGGCACGTTGTAGTGCATCTAGGAGGCGTACTGCATTTTCATGAGAACTGAATAAATAAGCAGTTTCTATCAAGCTATTGAGTTCTGCTGTAAGAATCAAGGAAATGCTTTCACCACCTTCTCGTGTAATTTCTATTGGTTGACGAGTAGAAATGACTCGATCGCAAATTTTGTCAAAGTTACTACCAGCTTGAGTCTGGTCAATTTTTGGGTTCATTTTTTCTCATTTCTCCTTCAGATAAGATCAATATATCAGAAGTCAGAACATTAGATCTCTGGCAAAAGTAGGTTCGTAGTTGCGCTTTAGCGCTATAAAGTCTCATACTCCAAAACTCTCTCAGATTATACTTTTGACTTTATTTTCCCTTTTTAGCGTCGTTTGCCAGTTGGTTGGCGCGGGCGACGGGATCAAAACGGAGGCTAGGATTCCACTTTTGGGCGATTTTAAAGCCTTCAATTGCCTCGTTGATTTTGCCCTGTCTAGCCAAGGCTTCGCTTTGTTTCATCAAAATACTCGCACCAGGCTGGGTGAGGTCAGCAGTTTGGCAGGTCGGTAATTTAGCCAGCACTTGAGGATTGACAATCAAATAGTTTTTTAACCAATTACAGCCTCGAACCAACAGGCGATCGAGGTTTTCGACGGGCCAGACACGGGCGGTCTTGTCCGAGGAGGCGGTGACGATGCGCTTGCCGTCCGGGCTAAAGGCGGCTGTCCAGACACGGTCTTGATGGCCGTTGAGGCGGGCGATTTCTCTTCCCGTCTCGGCATCCCACACCCTCCCTGTGTTGTCCCAGGAGGCGGTGACGATGCGCTTGCCGTCCGGGCTAAAGGCGGCTGTATTGACAGTGCCTTGATGGCCGTTGAGGGAGGCGATTTCTCTTCCCGTCTCGGCAGACCACACCCTCCCTGTCTTGTCTAATGAGGCGGTGACGATGCGCTTGCCGTCCGGGCTAAAGGCGGCTGTCCTGACATAGCTTTGATGGCCGTTGAGGGAGGCGATTTCTCTTCCCGTCTCGGCATCCCACACCCTCCCTGTGTTGTCAGAGGAGGCGGTGACGATGCGCTTGCCGTCCGGGCTAAAGGCGGCTGTTATGAAAGTGTTTTGATGGCCGTTGAGGGTAGCGATTTCTCTTCCCGTCTCGGCAGACCACACCCTCGCGGTCTTGTCATTGGAGGCAGTGACGATGCGCTTGCCGTCCGGGCTAAAGGCGGCTGTCCTGACAGTGTCTTGATGAGCCAAGAGGGTTTGGTGCTGCCAAGGTTGCCCTGCCCGATTTTCTACGGTGTCTAGCATCGTTTGCAACGCGTAAAGGGGATTTGCCGCAAACCCCGCCCGTCCCTTTTTCTGTGCCAATGCCTTCGCCGCTTCTCCAACTTGGATCGCCTCTACCAATGCTGGGATCTGTCCAAATTGAAAGTTATTTGAGGCAACCTCACCCGATCGCTCTAACCGATTGACCGCAAGGATCGTTTCCTGTTCCTCCTGTTCCTCCTGCGCCTGTTGCAACTCTGTCTGTGCCTGTCGAGCCGCCCTTTCTGCCTTTTGCTGCTGGGCTGCAGCAAGTCGGAACTGCTGCTCTGCTGCCACCTTATCCCGTTCTGTGTCTGCCCTATCTCGGTTGACTTGAGCCAACTGCGCCGAGGCTACCAATACCCGTTCCTGTGCCTGTAGGTATTGCTGCTGGGCCGATCGCGCTTGGTTTTGTGCCTGCTGGAACTTGCGATCGGCATCCTTTAGCTTTCCTCGCGCTACTGAGAGATTTTTCTGGGCTAATTTTTCCTTTCCCCTCGTCTGGCGCAAATTGCTATCTAAAATAATTTTGTCTTGCCGTAACTTCCTTTGGTCTGCTAATAATCTCAGTTTGTCGCCGTTCAGTTTTGTGATATTGGTTTGGGCAACCCTGAAATTATTCGTTGCCTTTATCGAAATAGGAACGGCAATAGCAGCAATGGCAATAGCTCCCAATGCCCCCAACAAACTAAGCTTATTCCGTCGATTGGCTTTTTTGATGATTCTATCGGATTCTTCCCTTGTTTCTACTAATTCCTGTTGCGCCTTTTCCCGTTCTATTTCCGCCTGTTCCCTCGCCGCCGTCAAAATCTGATTCGCTTCCGTTTCCGCCGCCAACCGCCTTTCCATATCCCGTTTTTCGACATCCTGGCTATCATCTAAAAAGCGCTCATCTTCTTTACTCAAACGCTTTCCTTTTGCCCAAGTCTCCGCATCTCTCAACGCCTGTCCCCGCAACAAAAAGGACTCTTTCTGCTCCTCTTGTGCCTCCTGCCAAGCCTTAAACGCCTCTGCATAAAACCCCGGACGCAAATCCGCCAAAGCGCGAGCCACCCACTGCCCATTAAACACCGCCCCATAGATCGGGTTATAGAGCTTCAACCTGCCCTCTCGCTTCACCACCAAACCCGTCAGTCGCAGTTGCAGTTGCTCGTAGCTCTCATCGGCAATGATCCCCCCTTCCTTTCTGGATGAGAGAGGGGGGGGTTCAGCATCCAAAACTTGCTGATAAATCCCTAGCAGTCGCCCCTGCAGCCGTTCGTCACTGCGTAAAATCCTGTCTCGAATCGTTTTCAAATGCGGCGGCACGTCCTGCGCCTCCCAATTATCGATAAGCTGGCTCGTCACCACCTGCGCCACCAAATCTGGGGGCGATAGGCGCAAATCTGCCTCCTGCACTACCAAATTCAAGACCCGCTGCGTCAAAAACGGCTGTCCCCCCGTCCAATACAACACCGCTTGCAGCACCGCCTGCGGATCGTCCACCTTGCCCACCAAACCCTGCATCAACGGTTGAGCTTCCTGGAGTTGAAAGCCACTCATCTCCACCGCCCGACCGATATTAAACGCCGAACTACGCTTACTGACAATCAGATCGGAAGGTGTTGCCACCCCTAAAAACGCAAAAGTCAGCCGCCGATAACGCGGATCTTCCGCCCGCCGCTCAAAGAAAGAGCGAATCAGAATGAAAAAACCATCGGTATCAAACTTGAGACTGAGCAGGTTATCAATTTCTTCGACAAAAATGACGACATCTTGCGAGAGTTCTGCCAGCAATACGCGATCGATAAAATAAGTAAAGCGTTCGACCGCCGAAATCGACTGAGCCGCCAGATCCTTCCACCAACTCGAAAAATCGATTTTCTCTTGTAAATGCAAATCATCGATCAAGCGTTTTATGGTTCCGGCATACCACTGATCCTCGCTCAAACTGGTTCCCCGGGTTTGCGGGTCAATGACCGCACAAGCCACCCCCTCTGCCGCTAACTTCTGCATCACCCGCACCCGCAAACTGGACTTGCCCATCTGCCGCGAGTTAAAGACAAAACAATATTCTCCTGATTTCAGGCGATCGTACAATTCGCAATCGGCCTGTCGCTCTACATACCCACGATATTCGGCAGGTAAGCTCCCGCCTACTTGATAGCTAAAAGGAGTCGAGGAAGTTGGGTTTGTCATCTGATACCATTTTGGATTTTGGATTTTGGATTTTGGATTTTGGATTTTGAATTGGGAATCGCCTTTTACATCCGGGTTCTGTAAATCCATCTGTTGCATTCTTTTAGTTGGATGGCAAGGATGATAGCTAGGCGATCGCGTAGCCCGTGTAACCGCGTACATCCGCCGGATGAAAAGCGAGGACAATATCCTGCTGGGGAACACCCGCCGCCACTAGCTCATGGGTTACTCCGTCTTCGGTTTCATCTCGTTGTACCCAGATTTTCTCGTTGATAATATCCAAATGAATTAAACAGCCATGCACGCGAGTTTTGCGATCCCATCCGAGCGTCATCAAAAGATAGCTATCTCGAACTTCATCAAAAATCGGCTTACAAATCAATTCGCCGTGAGAATAAGGGATTTCAGTATAAGGAATCAAAACCGATTTAATAATATGACGATACTGATCTAATTTTTCCATTGCGAAATGACCTCCTTTTCAGCATCAAAAACAATAAACTTGAGATTTTCATCTTCGATTAAAATTTGTCCGATTGGCTCTTCAAAAAATGAATTATAAATCACATCTCTAATCGCCAAATATAGTTTATAATCAGGATAAGAACGACGCAAAACAGCCCGATAGATCGCAAACTGTCCAATCGCATCACGACAGGCTTGTAATTCTGATTCCCCCAGAAAGCTTTTAACTTCTACAGCAATTTTTTGCTCCAATCGCTCTGCTAATATTAGCTTTTTAGCCCCCAAATCGACGTACATATCTTTTCGCCCCCAACGGAGATGAAACGGATCGTGCGTGATCGTCCACCCATCTTTAATCAGGGCTTGCTTCGCAGCATTATGATACAGATCGAGAGCGGGCATAATGGACTAAGTTAGCATAAACGACTAGATAAATAGACAATAGACTGTAAAGTGTTTTTATTTAATTTCCTCCCAAGCGATCGCAAAAATACCGACGATAAAGATCGCAGCGAGGTTTCACATTATTATCAACCCGCACCACTAATCCCATACTATCCAGTTTAAACGACTCCTCAGACCGCAAACGCACCGGCACTTCAGAAGTAATAACCAATTTCATGGCTGCCCCCAGTTCGGGATAATCTTCCAAAGTCTTCAAATGTCCCCGCAGATAATCGCTGTAAATTCCCGCTTCTGTGGGACCGGTCCGCAAAAATTCCGCCAAAGAAAGATCCCCCGCTGCAATGTGATAGAGTGCCGAGCGCACCATGTAGGGATGCCCTCCAATTAACCCCATAAATTGTTCGAGTTCCCCCTCTGTCCAAGTTAATCCGTGCCGTGCTACCAACTCCTGTACCTGTTCAGGCGTAAACTCTCCCAATTCGATGGGCAACCCCACATTAAAAGGCGATTGATTGATATCCCGTTGGGCATAGGACTCTTGAGAATGGACGATGATCAGCCGCAATTTCTGCCACAGTTTTTTAATCTTGGAACTTTCATGCCAGCCGCGCAATAATCCGCATAAATCCGTCTCGATATCTGCGTATTTAAAGATGCGATCAAAGTTATCGATCGCCAACACTAACGGGCGATCGTCCCCCTCTAATAAATACTTCTCAAAATAATCCGTACTGTTATCGTTCGCTCCAAAAATATCATCCCAATACTCTTCAATCTTGACCCTTACTCCTAGTGGTTTACCCACCGACGCACAAAACCACTGCATGAACTTGTCGAGATCGTCAAAGAACTTTTGATTGGTCTGTTCCAGATCGATTGTTACCGCACGATAGCCTAGTTGAGATGCTTGGGCAAGTACCTTCGCCATCAGGGACGATTTGCCCATATTGTGGGGCGATTTAATCCGAATCAGGGAGCCAGGCTTTTGAATTTCCTCATAGCACCGTTCTTCGTAAGGGGAAGTAATATAAAAGCGAGAGTCAATGCTAACTTGTCCTTCTGGAGATTCCAAGCTAATTTCCTGTTGTATCTTGTCTGGAGTAACTGTTGGCTTGAGGGGTTCCGATTGCGTCGGCATCTCAGTGGCTTTGGCGGATTGTTGCGGCTCTGGCAAGACAGTGGACTGTTTGTCAGTTAACACTGTCGCCATTTCCATTGCCGCCTGCCGAATCCCCTTAGCAATATTTAAAAACGCCTCACCCCGATTATTCCAAGTTGTCACAGCTTTCCCATCTTTAGGTAATGCTTGCAGCTTACCAAAAGGCGCACCACTCCAATCCACCGGCTTCAAAATAATCGGAATCACCCGCGCCTCCCCCGCATCATGACGTGCGATCGCCCGTTCCATTTCAAGATCATAACAATAGTCAGAAGCGATAAAGTTTTCACTAATCAACAACAGAATAATCTCGGCTGAATTGAGATTTTCATCAATGGCTTGTTTCCACTCTGTTCCAGCGCTAATTTTGCGATCGTGCCATGATTTAATCACTTCCTGTCTTTGTAATGACGCGAGGTGAAGTCCCAAAGTTTCCCGCAGTTTCTCATCCCGGTGAGAGTAAGAAATAAATACATCGAGCGGTGTGGATGATGTGTCTGGATTAGATAAAATCATGGCTGTCAGTTTTACGATTTCAGAAAACGGGTTTTTTCAAACTATTGATTTCAGAAGACGGGTTTTTTGAAAAAACCCGTTTTCTCGTCTAACTTGTTATACTATACTACTACAACTTAAAACCTCACCATTCCCTAATCTTCCCTACGGGGTTGGAGACAAGCTTTGCACCCTCACTGAAGGAGTAATTTCCCACTTCCACTCGCAACTATAGAATTAGCTATAATAAAATTACCACAAGTATCATCTTCATATTTCTGGAAACTATATGACCTTAAAACAATTAGACCGAATTACTTTTAACTCCAAAATTATGGCAGGTCAAGCCTGTATTCGAGGAATGCGTATTCCTGTTTCTTTAATTCTTAATCTACTTGCTAACGAAAAGCCGATAGAGGAAATATTAGAGGAATACCCTGACCTAGAAAGAGAAGATATTCACCAATGTTTATTATATGCTTCTTGGTTAGCCAGAGAACAAGTTCATCATTTTGAATTAATCGAGCAATGGAGATAGAGTTTCTAGCCTATATGGGGATTTCTCTGCGTACAGTCTCATGGTTAAGAGAACAAAGTTATGATGTCGTTCATCTTCGAGATGAAGGCTTACAAACTTTATCTGATCAGGAAATTCTTGCCAAAGCAAAAAGAGAAAAGCGGATAATTTTAACTGTCGATCTAGATTTTTCTCAACTTCTCGCTATTAGTGGTGATAATTTACCAAGTGTCATCCTATTCCGTTTAGGCAATGAAAACTACAATCTAATTAATCAGTGTTTAACTATAGTTTTACGAGATTGTACAAAAGCATTAAAGACGGGAGCAATTGTGTCAGTAACAGATCGTATTTTTCGGATTAGATTTTTACCAATTTAAGATTTTTGCTTTATAGCGTTCATGGAGTCTTCCCGTTAATTCCATCTTAAATATTGTGTTCCAAAAGCGAACACCTTTATTATTGAGTACAAATTATAACATTGGCAAATAATCTCCCTGTCCTCTGTGCCTCTGTGGTTAATTACACTTCGTTTCTGAATAGTCACCAATAATTATAGGTTCTTTGTTGGGAATTTTGACAATAATTTCGACAGTTCCACCTAAGGCGTTAACTACTTCGCGCAGTGTATTTAGCTCTAGATTTTGCTCTTGTTTAAGTTTAGGTACTATTGATTGCTGTACTTCAAGATACTTTGCGAATTCTGATGAAGATAAACTTAGTTTTTCTTGCAAATACTTAAGCGTAAGTTCCTCTAAATAAATTTGAGAAGCTCTTGCTTTAATACTTGCTTGTCGTTCTTTACCAAGTTTATTAAATTCTTCCGAGAAGTTAGTATATTCTTTCATAACTTTTCTTCCTTAAGTTTTTCCAGATATTTTTGATAACGTTGATCTGCTATAGGAATATTTTCTTTGTACCATCTTTTGTTACCTGACTTGTTCCCCCCAACAAGTAAAATTGCTTGTCGATGAGGATCAAAGGCAAATAAAACACGCCACATAAAACAATGTCAAGCTTTCAGTTAAACATTCGGCTCTCTTGCCATCATCAGTATAAATTATAATATCGCTGAATAATCTCTGTGTTCTTTGTGTCTCTGTGGTTAATTCCCCTCGATAATCTCCGTACCTCGCTCCAACTCAAAAATGCTATGATAAAAACAAACTATCACTTCTTATCAAGTATGGACAAACAAAAACCTCACTCAACTGTAGAATCAGACGATTTAATGGAAGAACTCGATGCTAAATGGGATGCACTGGAAAATGACCCAGAATTTTTAGCAAAACCTATCTGGCAACAAATTATAGAAATTGGTAACGTTGTTCCCCAATCAGAATGGCGAAAACACTTACCTACAGACTTTGCGCGTAATTTTGAACACTATATGTACGGCGCACCAAGAGAAGATGAGGAAGAATGAAACAAATTTTCGCAAAACATTTACCTGACCAGATAATTTAGGTTATTATTAACTTATTCTCTTTAATCTAAAAGGAAACTTTAATCATGACTAACTTAAACAATCATTCAACCTCTAACACATCCGAAGAGCCTGAGTTATCAATGGAAGAACTCGATGCTAAATGGGATGCACTAGAAAATGACCCAGAATTTTTAGCAAAACCTATCTGGCAACAAATTATAGAAATTGGTAATGTTGTTCCTCAATCAGAATGGCGAAAACACTTTCCCAGAGACTTTGCGCGTAATTTTGAACACTATATGTACGGCGCACCAAGAGAAGATGAGGAAGAATGAGAACAATTTTCTTAGATACATCCTATTTACAGGCTCTTGCTGATTTTGGCGATAATCTTAATCCATTAGCTACAGCTATGACAGGACGACTCCGTAACTTTAGAGGTGTTACCAGTGAAATGGTTCTCACAGAATTACTCAATGCTTTATGCAGTAGAGGGGAATATTTACGCAAATCAGCTATTCGTCTAACTCATAGATTACGCAATGACAGCAAAACCATAATCATTCCCCAAACCAGTGAACAATTTGAGCAGGCTTTTGATTTTTATCAAAGACGCTTAGACAAAGGTTATAGCTTAACCGATTGTACTTCAATGCAGATTATAAGACAACTGGAAATCTATGAAATCTTAACCTTTGATAAGCATTTTCAGCAAGAAGGATTTAGTGCATTACTCAGAGAATAGTTAGTAAACTTTACTTGACTTTAATTTTTTCCTCGCTTCATATAACCATTGCTCCTCCTCTGTATTAATTACCCTCCCTTCGGCTAATTTAAGACATTTACGCCAATTTTCCTGAGATAATTTCTTGTTTTGTTTCTCTAAAAGTTGAGCATAAATACAAAAAGCAGCACCGGGATTGCGGATAAATTTCTGATAAGCTGGATTTTCAGCGATACCAATAGCAACTAAAAGATTAGGAACTGCATCTTCACTGCGATTTTGCTTAAATCTGGCCCAGCCTAGATTTTTATAAATACTATATTTTTGTAATGCTAAATTGCGTTTCTCATCTTCAGTAAATTGGTCTAACTTTTCATCTTTTTCTGCTAATAATCTCTTAGCTTTTTCCAGTAACTCTACCGCTTCTGCATTCTTATTCTCGCGCAGATACCAATAAGCAAGATTATTATAAGCATCTATAAAACCACCTTTTGCCGCAATTAAATAGTGTTTCTTCCCATTAGTCAAATCCTGTAACTCTTCATAAAGTGTTGCCAACTTATAATGAGCATCTAAATTATCTGGATCTAACTCAATTGCTTTTAAATACTTCTCTTCGGCTGAGGCTAAATTAGGAAGTTCTTGACTTGCTGGCGGAGGAGATTGTAAACGGCTTCCTGCTTGTTTATAAAACTCAGAAAACCAAGAGAAATTTAGATAAATTCCCAAGAGAAAAGCAAAGACTATTACTGTTACAGAAAACTGTATTTCTTCATACCAATGTTCAGCAATCCCAAGAAATTTCATTAACTTAACAAAACCCTTCTGGCGCGTCCGTGTGAGAGCATTTTCAGTTTGTAATAAAGAAATGAAAGTCGAAAAAATAACACCTCCTATTTCTAGCAAACCTGAACCACCACCAAGAAACCGAGTAGCAATCGTTCCGATTAATGTAAAATTAACCCCTAATAAAACCAGTTTACCGATTCTCAATAGCCAATCAAAACGATTGCAAGGATGCAGAGATTCCCTGCTTTCTAAATGCCACCACCAAGCTTGAGCAGAAATAGGTAAAGTCTCCCGATATTCAGCTAAATCAAGAACCTGATTTACTTTGTAACTTTTCTGTTTTAATCTACTATCTTGTTCGATTAATTTTGACCACATATCAACCGAAATTTCTGCCTCGACTTCTATTTGTTTCTGAAGAGCATCTCTGGCGGTAATAATTTCTAAAGCCTGTTCTTTTTTCAGAGATTTCTTCTGAGAAGTATCTAAATAATTTAGAGCATTCTGGTAACGCTCTAAAGCAACTTGAAAGAGTGTCGGCGCAGGTGCGGGAAAATTCATATTATACAATCCTAAAAGTTTAGTTTCTTTCACTGTTTGAGGGTAAAAAATAGGCTCTTCTAGGTTCTGTGTGATCTCGCGTAGCGAGTGCGTTGCGACCAGTTTAACTTACATTATGATTGATCGATCTTTGTGTCCTTTGTATCTCTGTGGTTCGTTTCACTCACTCGCCCGTAAGACTGTATCTTAGAATACATTTTACCTACCAAACCGGGGAGAGCCAGCGTTCGACAAAAGCTCACCCCGAAGTCTCACCGTCGAAGCCTGAATACTGACAACCGATAGCTAAAAAGCTGAATAACTTAATTAGGGTCTGCTGAAAAAGTTTTTCCCGGGGGTAGGAGTCGGTCATCAGTAGCCGGTCGTTTCAGGCTCTGTTGCCCTTGTTTTTTGTACCAAGCCATGTACTATAAAAAGGATAATGCAAGGTTGTTGAAAGTCCCAATCCGATTTTCTGGCACTAACATCGGACTTTAACAGGTCAAAAGCCTTATTTTAAAAGGGTTTTACCATTATTCAGCAAGCCCTAATTATTGGTCACTTCTATACTATTATTATTTTAAAATGAAATGTATCAAAGAATACAGAAATCTCAAATCAAAAAAACAAAGATCGAAAAACATTGACTACTCACACATCAAGATAAATCCCTAGGTGTTTGGTCTTCTGAAATGATTGACCCCTGTTCCTAGGATTTAGCGGTTGAACGGACATAATTGCTCGGTGATTATTTTCAACAGTAATGAATCGACCTACTAACTCAACAAAGTAAACGAATTAACGATGAAACGAATTGCTCGAAAATCTGGGGAATTTGTCGGTTTATTACCGAAAATTAACCCTGTCTGGTTAGCCTGTGTTCCTTTGTCCGCGATTATTTTCGTGGTTTGGAATACAGCCGTACAGGCCCAAGATGCGAAACCCCTAACCCCCGAAGATGTCCAAAACGCCCTCAATACAATCTGGGTTTTAATTGCCGCTATCCTCGTGATCTTTATGAACGCGGGTTTTGCGATGCTAGAAACGGGATTCTGTCGCCAGAAAAACGCCGTTAACGTTCTCGCCAAAAACCTGATCGTTTTCGCCCTCTCCACCATATCATTTTGGGCGATCGGTTTCTCCCTGATGTTTGGGTCTGTCAGTAACGAATTTTTCGGTACAGGAGGATGGTTTCTCAGCAGTAGCGATCCCGCCAGCTACGTTATGCCTGCCTCTTTGCCCACCTCGGTGTTTTTCCTCTTCCAAGTCGCTTTCGCGGGAACGGCGGCAACCATTGTATCTGGGGCGGTGGCAGAACGGATTAAATTCACCGATTTCCTCGTTTTTAGCTTAATTATCGTCGGTATCATGTACCCGATCACCGGTCACTGGGTTTGGGGCGGCGGTTGGTTAGCCGACCTTGGTTTTAAAGACTTCGCCGGTTCGACGGTGGTTCACTCGGTCGGTGGTTGGTCTGCCTTAACGGGGGCGGCTATTCTCGGCCCGAGAATGGGTAAATACATCAACGGTCGCACCAATGCCTTACCCGGTCATAACATGAGTATTGCGACCTTGGGTTGTTTAATTCTCTGGATTGGCTGGTTTGGTTTTAACCCCGGTTCTGCTTTAGCGGTTAATGAAACTGTTCCCTATATCGCTGTCACCACTAACCTCGCCGGGGCTGCGGGGGGTATTGCCGCTACCTTGACCGCTTGGGCGAAAGATGGTAAACCCGACCTTTCAATGATTATTAACGGTATTCTGGCTGGTTTAGTAGCCGTTACCGCCGGTTGTGATGGTGTATCCTATTGGTCGGCGGCAATCATCGGTTTAATTGCCGGTGTGGTCGTGGTTTACTCGGTGGCTTTCTTCGATAACCTGAAAATTGATGACCCCGTGGGTGCGACTTCCGTTCACCTCGTCTGTGGTGTGTTTGGAACTTTAGCCGTCGGTATCTTCAACAAAGATGCGGGTTTAATCACCGGTCAATTCCAACTGTTTATTAACCAAATTATCGGAATTGTGGCAGTAGGGGCATTTACCCTGATTGTCAGTGGTATTGTTTGGACAATCCTTAAGGCTACCCTCGGTATTCGTGTTACTCCCGAAGAAGAAATGGAAGGTTTGGATGTGGGTGAACACGGAATGGAAGCCTATAGCGGTTTCGTCAAGGAGTCCGATATCGTTACTGGTGGCTATTATGCTTCCAGTGTTGACATGGAAACGCCTAGCAGTCGTTAGGTTAAACCTTGTCAAGATAGATTAATTGATCCCCGACAAAGTTAAAGAGAAAAGGAAGAAGGCCTCGCCCCGATGCGATCGGTGGCTATAATTGCCTTCTAAACCTTTTCTCTTTCGGTTTTTGTCTCTTTCCGGACAGAAAAAATTAATCTTGCTACTAGGCAGCAACCGTCAATGAAAAAGATCGTAGGAATAATCGTACTTTTGCTGGCACTGGGATTCAATTGCGGAGTTGCCCCAGTTTTTGCGGAAACCATCGCCGCCGCTCCCCCCAATCCGATTAGTGCTGGAGATACCGCTTGGATGCTGATCTCCTCAGCTTTAGTTTTATTAATGACCCCCGGACTGGCCTTTTTTTATGGGGGTTTAGTGCGTTCGCGTAACGTCCTCAACACCATGATGATGAGTTTGGTGGCCATGGGTGTAATTGGTGTAACTTGGGTGCTTTGGGGTTATAGTCTTGCTTTTGATGTCACCCCGGGTAAAAGTGGCTTTGGGGAAGGAATTGAAGCTTTTATCGGTGGTCTGGATTGGGTTTTTCTCAATGGAGTCACCGCCGCCGCACCCGATAGCACCGGCTATGCTCCCACGGTTCCCCATCAAGTATTTATGGTCTATCAGATGATGTTTGCCATCATCACCCCGGCTTTAATTTCGGGGGCGATTGTGGAACGGGTCAACTTTAAGGCCTATTTTTGGTTTTTACTGCTTTGGTCCACCTTTATCTATTCTCCCCTAGCTCACTGGGTTTGGGGTAAGGGTTGGTTAGCAGCCACTGGCGCGCTGGATTTCGCCGGTGGAACCGTTGTTCACATTAGTTCTGGGATTTCCGCACTGGTGGCCGCTTGGGTAATCGGTCCGCGGCGTAGTTTTGGAACTCAAACCTATGCACCCCATAATGTGCCGTTTGTTCTCCTCGGTATCGGTTTACTCTGGTTCGGTTGGTTTGGTTTTAATGGGGGTAGCGCGCTTTCCTCTAGTTCCCTAGCTACGACGGCCTTTGTTAATACCACGATCGCCGCTTCGGCTGGGGGTTTGACATGGATGCTGATAGAATGGATTTTACGGGGTAAACCGACAGCGATCGGTATTGCTAGTGGATTTTTGGGGGGATTAGTGGGTATTACTCCCGCTGCCGGTTTTGTTCTACCCATCGGTGCGATTCTGATTGGTTCGATCACTGCCCTTAGTTGTTTTTTTGCGGTTAGTCTCCGGGCAAAATTGCGCTTTGATGATTCTTTGGACACCTATCCCGTCCATGGTGTGGGTGGGACAATAGGGGCGATCCTTACGGGGGTTTTTGCCACAAAAGAGGTTAATTCTCTCGGTAATAACGGTTTACTATTTGGCAACCCCGGCTTAGTCTGGACGCAATTTGTTGGCGTTGCTGCTACTTATATCTTTGCTGCCGTCGGTACTTTTGTGATTCTGAAAGTTCTCGGTTTATTTATGGATCTGCGGGTTAAACCGAATACGGAAGCAGAAGGGTTAGATGTGCCTCAACACGGAGAGGAGGCCTACGGACAGGAATTCGAGTTTGGTAACAGCTTTTCCTACCAAGAAAATCCTCCCACCACAAATCCGCAAGAAAATTATTAGGGATTCAATCGGCTATTGGTGCGGCTAACAGAGGCGAAATTTCGTCTCTGTAGAACTTGGTTCAACGTAGTCAAAACAGCAAAAAATTAGCGATTCTTACTGACAAGAATCAAGAAATTTGTAGGTCAGCTAACTAAGCAATTGTGTAGGCGGATCTGCCTTTAATAAGTGGGGTTTGCTGAATAAATCTAAAAACCTTGTTGGATAA
Organism: Microcystis aeruginosa Ma_MB_S_20031200_S102; assembly: GCA_007095845.1. Lineage (GTDB taxonomy): Bacteria > Cyanobacteriota > Cyanobacteriia > Cyanobacteriales > Microcystaceae > Microcystis > Microcystis aeruginosa_D. Next base: position 3,849 of record SFBI01000136.1, on the reverse strand, counting down.
GACTTTTAGACTTTTTTTTCTCAAAAAGTGCCAAACATTGGAGTGATCGGGGGTAAAATTTAGGTACTTTTTACCTGAATTTTAGATAATTGACTCCCTCAAAATCGGTAAAACCCTACACCCACGAAAAACTTTTTCAGCAGACCCTACTTAGCAAAGAAACTCCTCGATCGCCTGTCCCGTCTCTTCTGGTGCTTCTTCCGGTAAAAAATGACCACTGGCGATCGCCTGTCCTGTGACTTGATTAGCTCGCTGCTGCCAAAGAGCGATCACATCGTATTGACGTGCAATGAAACCTTTTTTTCCCCAAAGAACCAAGAGGGGAGAGGAAATTTTCTGGTCTAAATCCTGACGATCATGCTCTAAATCGATGGTAGCGGCGGCCCGATAATCGGCACAGGTGGCGGTTATCGTCCTTAAATCTCGAAAACAACGCTGATATTCCCCCAAAGCTTCCTCTGTAAAAGCGCTAAAATCTCGCCCCCAACTTTGCAAGCAATGTTGCAGATAATAATCGGGATTAACGGCGATCAGGGTTTCGGGAAAAGGGGAAGGCTGAATCAAGAAAAACCAATGATAGTAGGCAGTGGCAAAAGTTTGATCAGTAGCCTCGTACATCGCCAGCGTCGGTGCTATATCGAGTAAAACGAGTTTTTTAACCTTTTCTGGAAAATCAAGAGCGAGACGGTGGGAAACTCGCGCTCCTCGGTCGTGACCGATCAGATAAAACTCCTGATAACCCAATTTTTCCATCAGCAACACCTGATCTAGAGCCATAACTCGCTTGCAGTAATTGCTAGAATCTTCTAGGGGTAAGGGTTTATCGCTATCTCCGTAGCCGCGCAGATCCGTGGCGATCACCGTAAAATTGGCCGCTAATCGGGGGGCGATTTTATGCCACATTTGATGGGTTTGGGGATAACCATGGAGCAAAAGCAGCGGAAAACCGCGCCCACCTTTGACACCATTGATAGTAATGCCATTAACTTCTAGTTGAAATTTCCGAAAATTTGCCAGCATTTTTGCTTCCTGTCACCTTAGAGGGAGATAATTGCATCATCTGGCAAAAGTGGCCTAATCAGTAAAGTTTTTTCACTATAGCTCCTCAAGCCCCTGTTTTTCTGATAGATTAAAACCATTGGGTTGTTCAAAAATCAACGAGTTAAGTAGTAATTTGATTATGATCTCGATTATCTATTCCGATGAATTTCTCGATCACGATACAGGTATTTACCATCCCGAAAAAGCGGCGCGTTTAACGGCAATTGTCGAGGCTTTAAAACAAACAGAATGGCAGTCAAAATTAACATGGTATTTACCGACACCGCTCGAAATTCGCGACGAAGTGATCACTTTGATTAAACAAGTTCATAATCAAGATTATGTTGAGAGATTGCGGCGAATTTGTCAACGGGGTGGGGGAAGATTGGATGCAGATACTCCCGTTTCTGCCCGTAGTTACGATGTGGCGTTACTAGCGATTAGTGGCTGGTTAGATGGAGTCGATCGAGTCTTATCTACTGGCAATCCTGCCTTTATTTTAGCCCGTCCTCCCGGACATCATGCTACTTCTAACTATGGCATGGGTTTCTGTCTGTTTTCTAATGCTGCTATTGCGGCCTATTATGCTTTAGAAAACAAAAGAGTGCAAAAAGTAGCGATTCTTGATTGGGACGTACATCACGGCAATGGCACCCAGGATATAGTCGAAAATCATCCCCAGATTGCCTATTGTTCCCTCCATCAATTCCCCTTTTATCCCGGCACGGGAGAAGCAAGAGAAAAAGGTGAGTTTAATAATGTTTTGAATATTCCCTTACCGGCGGGAAGTACGATTAAGGATTATCAAGAACATTTTGAGGGGCAAGTCATGCCTTTTCTGAAAAATTTTCAACCGGATTTAGTGATTGTTAGTGCTGGATATGATGCCAATCAAGCGGATCCTCTGGCGGGAGTTTGTTTACACCCACAGGATTATGGAATTTTAACCAAATACCTCTTAACTCTCAATAAACCGCTGCTTTTCGGCTTAGAAGGCGGTTATGATTTAGAAACTTTAGCAGCTTCCGTCATCGCCACCTTAGAAGCTTTGCTCTGATCCTAATCTGGGTAATCGTTACATTTCTTTAAAAAGATTGGTAACAAAGCGATCTAATGCGGTAAGGTAAACGATCGATAGAAAAAAAACCTTGACCTAGTTGCCTTTTAAGATTATGAACTCCCTTGCGCCACACCTCAAAGCCAAAGCCCTCAAGTCTAATAGTCGTCGTCCTGCGAAGGAATTGTGTAGCGAGTGCGGACTTTGTGACACTTATTATATTCACTATGTTAAAGAAGCTTGTGCTTTTCTCAATCAACAAATTACCGATTTAGAAGCAGAAGCACACGGCAAAAGTCGCGACTTAAATCAGGAAAATGATCTCTATTTTGGTGTGCATCAAGAGATGATGGCTGCCAAGAAAAAACAAGTTATTCCAGGGGCGCAATGGACGGGAATCGTCAGTACAATTGCTTGTGAAATGCTCAATCGTGGTTTAGTAGAAGGGGTAGTTTGTGTGCAGAATACCACCGAGGATCGCTTTCAACCGCAGCCGATTCTCGCCCGTACCACGGAAGAAATTCTGGCCGCTAAAGTTAATAAACCGACTCTTTCTCCCAATTTATCAGTCCTAGAAGAAATTGAAAAATCGGGCATGAAACGGTTATTAGTTATCGGAGTTGGTTGTCAAATTCAAGCCCTAAGAGCAGTAGAAAAAAAATTAGGTTTAGAAAAGTTATATGTCTTAGGGACTCCCTGCGTCGATAATGTTACCCGCTCAGGACTGCAAAAGTTTCTAGAAACTACCAGTCGTTCCCCGGAAACCGTGGTGCATTACGAATTTATGCAAGATTTTCGGGTACACTTTAAACACGAGGACGGCTCGATCGAAATGGTTCCCTTTTTTGGCTTAAAAACTAATAAATTAAAAGATGTTTTTGCCCCTTCCTGTATGACTTGTTTTGATTACGTTAACTCCCTTGCTGATTTAGTTGTGGGCTATATGGGCGCACCTTTTGGCTGGCAATGGATTGTAGTTCGTAATGATACAGGCAAGGAAATGTTAGAGTTAGTTAAAGACCAATTAGATACTCAAGATGTTATGTCTAGTGGTGATAGAAAACAGGCTGTACAAAATAGCATTCCTGCCTATGATAAAGGTGTAACCTTGCCGATGTGGGCGGCAAAAATGATGGGAGTAGTAATTGAAAAAATCGGACCTAAAGGACTAGAGTACGCTCGCTTTTCCATTGATTCTCACTTTACCCGTAATTACCTTTATGTTAAACGTAATTATCCTGAAAAATTAGCGGCTCATGTTCCTGAATATGCTAAAAAGATTGTGGAACAGTATAAATTACCTGATTAATTATTCATTTGTTCCGTTGGGGTAATGGAGAACAATTACCCCGCTTTTTTAACATTTTTAAAGATGTTTGACTTCGATGGGGAAGCATTCAGCGGTCAAGAGTAAACAGTTATCAGTAAGTGGGGATGAAAGATGAGGATAACTAACGAATTAACTTAAAAGTTATATCTAATACTAAATCTGGTTATTAAAAACTGATTATTTATTCCCCTTTGCCTTTTGCCTCTTGCCTTTTGCCTCTCCTCATAACTAGCCTGTACTCAACGGATTTAGTATAATAATTGGTAGTGATTTGATAGTAGTGGTAGTTTGAGAAGCGGTAGAATATAGTTATTTCAAATAAGAACGAGACACTAGGCGACACAATAAGTACGAATAATTTCATCAAGGGTTGTCCCCACAGGAGCATACATTCTTGCCCTCTTTAATGCACTAAAATCAT
>SFBI01000135.1 GCA_007095845.1 Microcystis aeruginosa Ma_MB_S_20031200_S102 | reverse complement strand
TATCTTGACCCCGCTAATATCCGAGGCCAAATTTTTACTATTTTCGTGATTACCGTAGCGGCAGCCGAAGCAGCCGTGGGTTTAGCGATTATCCTGACTATCTATCGTAACCGCGACACCATCGATATGGAACAGTTTAATCTGCTCAAATGGTAAGGTTTTAAATATTTACCCCCCCTCTCTCCCTTTTCTGGGGAGAGTTTTTTTTTGGGCTAATTTTCCCTGTTAACGGGGATAAATCTCGGTGACAACTCGATCAGGGGAGCTACTGGTAACAACAATGTTATTATCTTCTAAAGTGCCGATCGCTTTATCGCCGGTGAGATTAAATTTTGGTTCCTGTTGTTCATAGATAATATTCCCCTCGGCCTCGACAATTTTTTCCGACATTTTCCAAGTTAAAATCTGACTATACAATTGCGCCCCAGTTTTCTGATTAATTCCCTTAACCCCATCCTTGAGATAAGCGATGCGATTGCCTAATTCCACCACCACACGATTACCAGTAATAGTGATTTGATCTTGATATTGAAAAATTTCCGTGGGGCGATCGGACGTTAGGGTACGATTTTGATAGTTCCAAATTGCCTGAGAACCAGAAATCTGTAAAGGTGGTTCTAAAGAGCGATATTCGAGGTTTTCTTGCAGGATAACCTGATTATTTTTTCTTTCCCAACGACCGCCGATAGCAGTCAGGCGATCGATAATAGTTTTACTAATATAGCGATCAAAAGCGACTTTTTGATCGGTACTAATGACCTGTTGCGGAATTTCCCAGTACAGGCGCTCGGTTTGCAGGACAACACGAGATTCCTTGGCGGTAGCCACCACTTGACCTTGTAATTCTAGTTTTTCTTGGCGCGTGTCGTAGCGTCCTTGGCGCGCCTTAGCTTCTAGTTGTAGATGACTACCTTTGATCCCTTTGGGGGAGATTAAAATACCTTCCTTGGGCAGCCAACGCAATTCCAGCGCGTTAATAATGGCTTTATTGCGGGGATCTACAGCCACAATATTATCTTTGAGGAGAATTTCCTGGCCTTCCTTGTAAACTTCACCGCGGTCAGCACTAACCTGTAAAACTACTTTCCCATCTTGATAGATATTACCCTTGATATTTTCCAGACGGGCGATTTTTTGGTCTTGGGTGTAGGTAGCTTTTTTGACCTGAATTTTCCAGAGGGGTTGTCCCGAGGGGTTAGCCTGTTCTAAGGTGGCATTATTGAGAATTAAGCGGCCAGTTTCCTCGATTTTAGGCGATTCTGTCGGTGAAATTTTCGGCGGATCGGGAGGTTGACAGGCCGTTAATCCCAGCAAACCGATTAGAAGGGCAGCCCCGCGCCCAATTGATAGTTTAAATTGTAACCGCTGCCTCAATTTCGATCGCTCCGCTGCTATTTTCTCTCCTCCCAGTGTAGGGTAAGGGGTCGCCCCTTGACCGGTTGAAAGTAGTTTACTCGCTAGTTTTGCTAGGAAAAACCCCCGGTTGAACGGTGAGAGTTTGTTGTTTACCCCTGCGGTTAATCTCGATTTCCAGATTACCACCGATCGCACTGGTTTCTACACCTTGCTGCACATCCGAAGCGGTTTTAACGGGATTTCCTGCCACAGTTTCGATGATATCACCCGGTTGCATTCCGGCTTTTTGAGCGGGGGAATTTTCCACCACTCGCAGGACGATTACCCCCTCATTTTGGTCAATATTAAAGTTTAATTCTTTAGTTTCGTTCAATTGCTGCCGTAATTCTGGGGTTAGCGTCACCATCTGGATGCCGATGTAGGGATGTTCCGCTTTACCCTTACTAGATAGCTGTCCCGCCACTTTTTGGGCGGTTTCGATGGGAATGGCAAACCCTAAACCCTGAGCATCGGCCCGAATTGCCGTATTAATGCCGATAACTTCCCCCTTGGCGTTTAGCAAAGGACCGCCAGAATTGCCGGGGTTAATAGCGGCATCGGTTTGGATAAAACGAACCCGTTTATCGGGAACCCCCACTTCGCTGCTAGTGCGTCCTAGGGCGCTAATAATGCCCACTGTCACCGTATTATCTAAGCCTAGGGGATTGCCAATTGCGATCGCCCACTCCCCGGGTATTAAAGTTTCGGCCTTGCCAAAAGTCACCGTCGGTAAATTTTCCGCCTCAATTTTCACCAAGGCCACATCGGTCATATTGTCAACCCCCAAGACTTTACCCTGATAGATTTGACCGTTTTTCAAAGTCACTTTTACTTGGGTTGTCCCTTCCACCACATGGGCATTAGTTAAAAGTAGTCCATCTGTACTGATTATAAACCCAGAACCGGTTCCTCGTTCTAAATGCTCCTTGGGAATTGGCACTTGATCACCAAAAAAGCGCCGAAAAAAGGGCTGTTTAAATTCTTCGGGAATTTGGTCGGCCACTTCCCGGGCCGAGTCAATCCGCACCACTGCCGGCCCGACTTTCTGCACGGCCTGGGCGATAAAATTAACATTACCGTCGGTTTGGGGAATAACAGGAAGAGAGAGGGAAGCGGGGAGGATTGCCGGCGGTTTATTTACCTCTAGGGGTGCTTTTCTGCTTAAATACTGATTTCCTAGCACTCCCACAGTACCACCTAGGGCGAGTAATCCCAGTGAAATCCCCAATCTTGTCAATAAACCCATAAGCTCTAGCCCTAAAATGTCGTGTGCGGTAGAATCGGCCCCAAACTTACCTATATTATAGGCTGTCTTTTTTGTCGGTAGGAAAGAATCAATGGGAACTTACCCCGTTTACTCGTCTTCTTTTAGCGGTAAAATCACGAAACAGCTATAAGAATCTCAGTTCATGCAATTGTTTGATCGCATCCGTTTAGGGATAGCCGTAGCGGTGGCTAAAACCGTTACTGCTGTGGTTAAAGGACTCCGTTTAGGGGCTGCCAGCGTCTTGCCGGGGGAAATTGCCCGTCGTCTGCATCCCCGTTTGTTGCCGCTACTTTGTGGGCAAGTCCGACGGGGGGTAATCTTGGTGGTCGGCACAAATGGAAAAACTACCACTTCCCTACTGCTAAGAACTATTCTAGAGCGTCAGGGGGCAAAAGTCACCCATAATACCACTGGGGCGAATTTAATTAATGGTTTAATCACTGCTTTATTAGCCGATGCCAATTTATTCGGCACTTTAAAGGCTGATTATGCCATTTTAGAAGTGGATGAAAATATTCTCCCTTTGGTTTTAAAAGATTGTCGTCCTCGCGCTATTTTAGCTCTTAATTTGTTTCGCGATCAACTCGATCGCTATGGGGAAGTAGATACGATTAGTCGTCGTTGGCAAGGAGCCATATCTCCCCTACCCACCAATACTTTAGTGATTCTCAATGCTGATGATCCTACCCTTTCCCATTTGGGTCAACAACTGCCCCAAAGAGTTGTATATTTTGGCTTAAGTGAACCAGAATTATATCTGGAAGAAATTCCCCACGCTGTCGATTCTATTTACTGTCCTAAATGTGGTGCTTCTTTGGATTATCGCGGAGTTTATCTCTCCCATTTAGGGGATTTTAGTTGTCCTAGTTGCGGCTTTAAAAAGAGTAATCCTGCTTTTCATAGTCACGATTGGCCACAGATTTTAATCGGTGTTTATAATAAATATAATACTTTAGCGGCGGGTTTAGTAGCCCAGGAATTGGGGATTAAAGATCGAGAAATTTTTGAGACAGTTCAGGGTTTTAAAGCGGCTTTTGGTCGAGCGGAAGAATTAGAAATTGAGGGTAAAAAAGTTAGGATTTTACTATCTAAAAATCCCGTGGGTATGAATGAAACAATTCGCGCAGTGGCTGATATTTTACAGAAAGAAAAGTCCTCGACTACTCTCTTAGTTCTCAATGATCGTATCCCCGACGGGACGGATGTTTCTTGGATTTGGGATGTGGATACAGAAAAATTAACCCGTTTGGGAACAACTTTAGTAGTAACAGGCGATCGACTTTATGACATGGCTTTACGCTTACAATATAGTCAAGATAGTCTCGCTTCTCCCCTTAATTTAATTGTTGAATCCGATCTAAAAAAAGCGCTCCAAATTGCCCTTAATAACACCAAAAATGAGGAAACTTTACATATTTTACCCACCTATTCTGCTATGTTAGAAGTACGAGAGATTCTCACAGGTAGAAAGATTTTGTAGAAATAAGAAAAGAGTGAAGATTGGTGTTAGGTGTTGGGGTGTTAGGGTGTTAGGGTGTTGGGGTGTTGGGGTGTTAGGGTTTTAGGGTTTTAGTTGAAATTCCCCATTTCCCCATTCCCCCATTTCCCCATTTCCCCATTCCCCCATTTCCCCATTTCCCCATTTCCCCATTCCCCCATTCCCTAATTCCCTAAATCCCCTAAGAAATTATGCAAGAACTAGAACTAAAAATCGGCTGGTTATATCCGACCTTAATGAGTACCTACGGCGATCGAGGTAATGTTATTACTATCCAAAGAAGATGTCAATGGCGTGATATTTCTGTGACAATTATTCCCCTAGATGCTCAAACAGAAGCCGAGACATTTTATCAAGTAGATATAATTGTTGGGGGTGGAGCGCAGGATCGACAACAGGAGATCGTTATGCGCGATTTACAGGGGAGAAAAGCAGCGGCGATGAAAGAACAATTATCGGCAGGAATACCGGGGGTTTTTACCTGTGGTTCCCCACAATTATTAGGCCATTATTACGAACCAGCTTTCGGTCAAAGAATCGAAGGATTAGGATTATTAGACCTAGTAAGTAAACATCCTGGACTCAATGCAAAACGCTGTATCGGTAACGTGGTTTTTGAAATTACTGCCTCTCCCTTAGCGGAAGAAATTAAAGCTATGACCGGGGAAAAACCGCTAGTAATTGGCTTTGAAAATCACGGGGGTCGTACCTATTTACAGACCGTTTCTCCCCTAGGAAAGGTGATTACCGGTTACGGAAATAACGGAGAGGACGGTTATGAAGGAGCATTTTACCATAATGCGATCGCTACCTATGCTCACGGTCCCTTACTACCCAAAAATCCCTTTTTAGCCGATTGGTTAATCCAAAAAGCTTTAGAACAAAAGTATCAAAAACCGATTTTTTTAACAAAACTTGATGATTCTCTGGCCCTGAAAGCACGATTTGCCATGTTTGAACGACTAGAACTAACCGGCGTGACCAATAAAGCCTAAACTGGTCATATACACTTATGGCAGGAGATAGTCAAACTAGCCATTAAGAATTTTAATTGTGGCAGCTTATGAAATTATGACTGGAAAAATTATCGATCGTCAGACGACGGGGTTTCTCGTCCTCATCATTCCCCTAGCGGTGTTAATCATCCTTCTTTTTACCGCTTGGCCATTGATCCTACTTGTCTTCCTCTTAACTCTGGCAGTCAAGGTATGGCAAGACTATCGCTGGTCAAAATTATCGACGGTGATTAACCCCTATTTCAATCAACTTTTACAGGACAATCAAGGTTATCTCACCCCGATTGACCTATCGGCAAAAGCCAATCTCACGGCCAAATTAGCTAGACAATTTTTAGACAGAAAAGCTGAGGAATTTGGGGCGCAAAAAAAAGCCGTAGGCGATAAGGGTATGGCCTATTACTTTATCACTGCCAGTACCTTGGGTAGTATTTTTGATGAGAGTGACCTCTCTTTAGAAGAAATAGGGGAAAAACAAATTCCTGCGATTACTGCCTCGAGATCACCTCTGACCAATTTAGAGCAATCTCAGGAGGCTAAATCCCCCCTGATTGTCGCCGAAAAAAGCGAAAATTCTATCTCGGAAGTTCCTGTTATTTCCTCCTCCCAATCTCTGACTAATTTGGGTAAATTATTTGAGGAAAAAGAGGAAGAAAATACCGCTGTAACTGCTGTTCAAGAAACGGTAATTCAAGAACCGGAGGAGATAATTAATTCTAGTTTAAACAGTTCTGCCAGTTCTTTATCCCAATCAGATACAGAGGTTAGGGAAGAATCACTAACCTCTGTATCTGAAACCATCTCATCGATGAGTTTGGCAGATTTGGCTAAACGTTTAGGAGTTACCCCGGCCGTTTTGGGTAGAAACAAGAAAAATAAATCCGAAACAGAATTTGCCGATTGGAGTCGCATCAGAGATCCCGATGGTATTGCTTGGAAATTTGACGCAAAAAACTCCCTATTTGTGGCCAACTGATAGGTAATTTGTTTGGTTTTCTAGACAGGCTCAATGCCTGTCTTTTTTGGCTCTAAGTCCGACCGTCGATCCCTATAGATAGGGTCTGCGGCAAAAAGTTTTTCCTAGGGGTAGTAGCTGGTCTTCATGCTTCGTCCGTGAGCTCAGTGTTCGACAAAAGCTCACACCGAAGTCTTATACTAAATCCGTTGAGTACAGGCTAGTTATGAGGAGAGGCACTCATGCAAGAGGCAAAGGGGAATAAATAATCAGTTTTTAATAAGCAGATTTAGTATTACGGCCGAAGTCTGTCCCCACGAAAAACTTTTTGCCGCAAACCCTACTTAAATCGACTTAACCGTTTACTTTTGACTTGATTGTGGGTGGATTTGGGGCAAATGCAAAGCGGGATCCTGCGCTGTCCAACCGACGGGAGTATCTAAGCGCACCTCAAAATGAAGATGGGGGGGAATAATATCCGGTTGTCCGGTAGTGCCAACCGCACCGATAACGTCTCCTGCTCGTACCCGTTGGTCAATTCTCACTGTTACCCTGCTTAAATGGGCATAACGGGTCTGCCGGCGACCTAAATGATTAATTACTACCAAATTACCATAAGCTCCCTCCTGACCCACATAAATCACTAGACCATCCTCGGCGGCTAGAACAGGTGTACCAACATCTGCGAGAAGATCAACACCACTATGAAAGAGATTTTTCTGTTCCGTGGGGCTTTTTTGCCAACCGTAGGCTAATCCGACAGTGCTGGCCAAAGGTAAGGGATAAGAACTTAATCCAGTATAATCCGATCGCTTGGCCGTGGCAGACCAATTGCTGCCGGGGATAAAAACTATTGTCGGCCGGCGACCACAACCGTTAAGCTCAAAGAGTATATCGGCACGAATACCATATGCTGCTTCTAAATCGCGCCAAGTGGAACCCTTGGGTGCTTCGATGCGAATGCCGTTCATCGGGGGAATGAAGATTTCTTTCCCGACGGGGGCCGAACCATTTTTAAGAATAGTCGGATTGAGTTTAATTATCGTTGCGGGGATGAGAGCGTATTTTTCGGCGATGGAGGCGATCGTTTCTCCCGCTTGGATTTTATGGCGTTGTAACCTTGATAAAATCGGTGGGGGACAAACATTATCGGACCCTTGGGCAAAAATTAATTTTTGATTTAAGCCCAAAAAACCTAGACAAAAAAACAAAATTGTGCTAGTTAAACTTAGCCAACTTTTCTCACTTCTGATTCTCCGACCCATGACCATAAAAAAAGAGATCTCTTAATTACAAAACCCGGAGAATACTAGGAATACTGTCAATAGCTTCTAAAGACTCTATGGCTGCTAAAGCGTTGCGGAAATTGCCCTCGCGCACATCGTGGGTGACAACGACAATTTCGGCCAAATCACCCCTAATCCCAATTTGTACCACGGATTCTAGACTAACCCCATGGTTGCCGAAAGCCATACCTAAATGACCGATTACCCCCGGCACATCGCGACAGAGAAAACGAGCATAAAAACGGGTCGATAACGACTCCATCGGAGCAATTTGACAATAATGCTGGTGAATACAGCTTAAAAGCGGGTCAAGTTCCTTGGTTTTGCCACTACTTTTTAAAATTCCGACGATATTCATCACATCCGATACTACCGCACTGGCCGTCGGTCCGCCACCGGCACCCGGTCCGTAAAACATCACTTGTCCCAAGGGTTCCCCCTCGACCAGAATAGCGTTATAGACTCCGTTAGCATTAGCGAGGGGATGGGTTTTCGGTACTAGGGTTGGATGAACCCGCAGCTCTAGGGTATCGGAATCCTCCTTAACCGTATCTTTCGCGATCGCTAATAATTTAATCACAAATCCCAGTCTATCAGCGTAGGCGATATCGACGGCGCTAACTTGCCGGATACCTTCACAGTAAACATCTTCCCGTTTTACCCGACCTCCAAAACCCAGAGAGGCTAAAATAGCGATTTTATCGGCTGCATCGAATCCATCCACGTCCGCAGTGGGATCAGCTTCTGCATAGCCTAATTCCTGAGCTTTAGCCAGAACTTCGCTAAAATCTGCCCCTTTTTGGCTCATTTCCGTGAGAATATAGTTAGTTGTGCCGTTGACAATTCCCATGATGCTGCTGATGCGATTAGCGCCGAGGGATTGTTTTAAGGGTTTAATGACGGGAATTCCACCACCCACGGCCGCTTCTAGGAGGACATAAACCCCCTTTTCGTTGGCCTTGGCGTAGATTTCATCGCCAAAACGGGCAATAACCGCCTTATTTGCCGTAACAACGTGCTTTCCCGATGCGATTGCTTGGAGAATTAAAGAGCGTGCTGGTTCCAAACCCCCCAATAATTCGACAATAATATCAATTTCGGGGTCAGTAACGATCGATTCCAGGTCAGTGGTCAACAGTTGGGGAGAAAGCTCGATTTCTCTGGGTTTATCTAGGGATCTAACTCCCACTCGTCCAATGGTAATCTCTTTGAGTACGGGATGACGACCAAAAGGATCGAGGAGGATTTTCGCTGTTCCCGTCCCCACAACCCCGAAACCGAGTAAACCAATCTTAAAGGTCACGCTTTTATCTCCTGCTAGTCCGACGCAAAAAATACTAATGGCCAAGCCGTCGCCATTGTCGATTCTATCATTACAGGGTCTTTGTCTGTGGGGTTTTCTTTTGCTTCCCTGACACCACTAACACAACTCAAATGGTGGGAGTTAGCCAATTTTCAAGCCGCGAATCGCATAATCTAATAATTCGATAGGATGAATAACGGGTGTATCTTTTCCCTGTAATTGTAGATGTTTTTTAATTTGTAGGGAACAACCCGGATTAGGAGAAGCAATCACCGCAGCCCCAGTATTTAATAAATTGCGTACTTTCTGCTGACCTAATTGATCGGCAGTATCTGGCTGTAGCATATTATAAACTCCCGCACTGCCACAACACAAGGCCGCATCGATAGGTTCTTTTAAGTTAATATTGGGGATTTTTTGCAATAATTGCCGTGGCTGCACGGAGATTTTTTGTCCGTGTAAAAGATGACAGGCATCTTGATAAACTAGGGTTAATTCTGTCTCGGTAATCGGCGATAAATCAGCAGTTAATCCCACTGTTGCTAAAAATTCTTGAGCATCGCGTACTTTAGCCACAAACTCCTTAGCCTTATCTTTATATTCAGGATCATCGGCTAAAATGTGATGATATTCCTTGAGAGTATGACCACAACCCGCCGCATTGATAATAATATAATCAACCTCGGTTTCTGCGAAACTATCGATCATTTGTCTGGCTAAACTTTGTGCTTGTTTTTCCTGTCCTTGGTGTGCGGGTAAAGCGGCACAACAACCCTGGGTTTTTGGGATAACCACTTCACAACCATTGGCAGTTAAAACCCGCACTGTCGCTTCATTTACCGGCGAGAAAAAGAGTCTCTGCACACAACCTAAAACCACTCCCACCCGATAGCGTTTTTCCGTTTGGGAGGGAATAACATCGGCATAGTTTTTAAATAGAGAATTTAGAGTAATTCTGGGTAAAATTGATTCCATGGCCGCTAGACGGGGAAAGAGCATTTTTAAGATACCCGATTTCCTGACTAGGGTTTGTAATCCTAGGGTTTGATATAACCAGAGGAAAGGTAAAAATAATTTGAGACGGACGGGATAGGGAAAGAGATTAAAAATCAGAAAACGAATAATTTTATCTTTAAAACTGCGGGGTTGATTGCGTTCCACCTGCGGACGAACTGCGGCGATTAATTGATCGTATTGTACTCCTGATGGACAGGTACTAACACAGGCTAAACAACCTAAACAAGTATCAAAATGTTGGCTAGTGGTTTCGTCTAAAACTGCTTCCCCTTTGTTGATGGCATTTATCAGATAAATTCTACCCCGGGGAGAGTCCATTTCCTTGCCAATGACTCGATAACTGGGACAGGTAGATAGACAAAAACCACAGTGAACACAACTATCGATTAATTCTTGAGCGGGGGGATTTTTGGGGTCAAATCCTTGATTTTTTTGGTCGATTAATTCTTGAAAGTTAAGGGAATGTTCGGAGGTTTGCATAATTTTTAATTAGATTTTGTTAAGAAAGCGTTCAGGACTAAAAATACCGTGAGGATCGAATTTAGTTTTTAGGGTTTTCATCATGGTGATTGCGTTACCTGTATAACCCCAAGGTTCAATTTTTTCCTTTAGCGATGGAGGCGCGGTTAACACCGTTAGATAACCCTGATTGGCACTGCATAAAGAGCGAATTTTGTCAAGATTTTCCTCCGATTTTAAGATAACTTTACCCACCCCGCTACTAATATTAATCGAGGCTAGTCCGTTAATTTGGTCGATAACTAGAGCTAAACTGCTGGGTAATAATCCTATTTTGCCGAAAAAATTGCCCTCTTGGTCATAATTATCCATTGTTTTTCGGTATCTTTGCCATAGAGAAACTTCTGCCTCATCCCGATAATAATGAGTTTGACAGTCTAACTGTTGTCCTAAATAACTCACCTGTTGAGATTGTTCGCTAATACTTTCGGGAATGCTTTGAAAACGCAGCAGTAAAGCGACTTTTTCCCCTAATCCTAGTGCTTGCGTCATCCCTGGGTTTAAACATTCAGCCACGGTGGGAGTTAAGGCCGATTGCCGCATAACTTGACTCAATTTGCTAATATTTTCGCTATTTCCAGTGATGATTAGGGTTTCTGAGTTAGCAGTTTCGGGATACAGTCGTAGGGTAATCTGATCGATAATCCCTAAAGTGCCGTAGGAACCCGTAAATAGCTTCATCATGTCGTATCCCGCCACATTTTTGACCACACGTCCTCCCGCTTTAGCAATCTCGCCATCGTGACGGATAAAGGAGAATCCTAGGATCAGATCCCGGACTCCACCGTATCTTTGCCGCCATGTTCCCGCATCGGCCGTGGCCATAATACCGCCAATCGTGGCATTATCGGCATAACTGGGATCAAGAGGAATAAATTGACCGCTAGGAGCCAAAAAAGCCTGTAAATCTGCTAGTTTAAGCCCAGATTCCACGGTTATAGTTAAATCTCCCCTCGCATGGTCAATAATTCGGTTGAGATTTTGGGTACTGACTAAAATATCGGGTGACTGGACTAACCCACCCCAATCTAATTTACTGCCTTGACCGTAGGCCAATAAAGACAGACGATTTTCGTTGGCAAAACGCACTAGACAGACTAAAGCGGCTGTGTTAGCGGGATAAACTAGAATTTCAGGACTTTTGCCCCTAATTGCCCTTGATAATCTTTCTTGTTCCTCTTTTGGCACTTGTGGCCAGGCAATAACCGTCGTGTCGGCGGGTAAAATAGAAGTTATCTGGGCAGCAATCGCAGTCATATTTGAGAAAAGAATTGAGGAGTGAGGAGTCAGGACTTACCGGCGAATAATGCCGAAGAATGGGGGTAATGCTGGGGCTAATCAGTAATTTTGGGCCTCTATTAATCAGATTACCTTAGTTTGGCTCTCCATCTCCGATGTCGGGCAATTCTAGCCATACTGAGGCACAAAAAAAGCTCTCTTGCATAAATCAAAAAATTTTTGGCAAATGTAGGGAAAAAGCGAAAGGTTAAAGGGAAAATTATCCTTTTGCCTCTTGCCTCGTCTCAACAAGCAATTTAAATTACGAACAGCTTAACTGCTAAATTAGCCATACACTCGTGCCATAATGTTAGATTACCTCGATCAGTAAGCCAAGAAGTAATGAGTGTAAATTGGACGAATAGCCGCGCCAAGCGATTAAGTGCCTTACCCCCCTACGTTTTCGCCCGCTTGGATGAATTGAAAGCCTTAGCCCGCAAAGAAGGACTAGATTTAATCGATTTAGGTATGGGCAACCCGGACGGTGCTGCTCCGCGTCCAGTTATCGAAGCGGCCATTCAAGCTTTTGAAACCCCCCAATTTCACGGTTATCCACCCTTTGAAGGAACCGCCAGTTTCCGAGAAGCGATCGCTAAATGGTATGATCGCTCTTATGGTGTGCAACTCAATCCCGATAACGAAGCTTTACCGCTGCTAGGTTCCAAAGAGGGCCTATCTCACCTGGCCCTAGCTTATGTTAACCCCGGCGATGTGGTCTTAGTTCCCAGTCCCGCCTATCCCGCCCATTTTCGCGGTCCTTTGATTGCTGGGGCGACGCTATACCCGATTATTTTAAAAGCGGAACAGGATTGGCTGATGGATATCGATTCTATCCCCGAAGATGTGGCTAAACAGGCGAAAATCCTCTATTTTAACTATCCCAGTAATCCCACCGCCGCCGTTGCCCCCCGGGAGTTTTTTGAAAAAATCGTTGCTTGGGCCCAGCAATATGAGATTATGCTCGTCCACGATCTCTGTTATGCTGAATTGAGTTTTGATGGTTATCAGCCCACCAGTTTATTAGAAATTCCGGGGGCAAAAGAGATTAGTGTAGAATTTCATACCCTCTCAAAAACCTATAATATGGCTGGGTGGCGCGTCGGTTTTGTCGTGGGCAATTCCGATATTATTCAAGGGTTACGCACCCTGAAAACTAATCTCGATTATGGCATCTTTTCCGTCATCCAAAAAGCGGCCGAAACCGCCCTACAACTGCCCGATGAATACGTCAAACAAGTACAGGAAAGATACCGGCAGCGACGGGATTTTTTAATCAAAGGTTTGGGGCAATTAGGTTGGGATATTCCCCCCTCTAAGGCGACAATGTATCTCTGGATTCCCTGTAGCGTCGGCATGACTTCCACGGATTTCGCCCTCAGCGTCCTGCAAAAAACCGGCGTCGTCGTCACTCCGGGCAATGCTTTTGGAGAGGGAGGGGAAGGTTATGTGCGCGTCAGTTTAATCGCCGATATCCCGCGATTAGGGGAAGCTTTACAGCGCCTCGAAGATGCGGGAGTTCGCTATCAGTAAGGAGAATTTTTCCCCTTGATTTACCCGCAAAATCCCTCTAGGCGCTGACTAAAATTGCGATTATGATGGAATTTTATCGCGGTAGCTTGCCACTTCCATGACCTACAGCTTAAGAATTGCCGATATTCCCGTCAGTGAAAGACCGAGGGAACGTTTAATCAGTGTCGGGGCGAAAAACCTCAGTAACGCCGAATTATTAGCGATTTTACTGGCTACAGGTCAAGGTAAGGGGAAACTCTCGGCGGTGGGTTTAGGACAGCATATTCTCAACGAATTGAGTAAATATCGCCGGGATCCTTTGGACGTTTTGAGGGATATTCACCCCCAGGAATTAACCGCTATTCATGGCATTGGACCGGCTAAGGCCACTACTATTCTAGCGGCGATCGAATTGGGAAAACGAGCTTTTCAACGACGACCGACGGAAAAAATGGTTATCGATAGTCCCGATACCGCTGCCGCTATCCTTGGACACGAACTAATGTATCAGTCTCAGGAACGTTTCGCCGTTATTTTACTCGATGTCAAAAATCAGTTAATCGCACTAAAAGTGATTACTATCGGCACAGCTACAGAAACACTGGTACATCCGCGAGAAATCTTTCGAGAAGTAGTGAAACAATCAGCTACTAAGTTAATTATCGCCCATAATCACCCCACCGGCTCACTTGTGCCTAGTCAAGACGATATTTTACTCACAGAACAATTATTACAGGGGGCCACCTATCTAGCCATTCCTCTCCTAGATCATTTGATCCTCGGTAATGGCAACTTCCAAAGTCTTCGCCAAATCACAGATCTTTGGGAAAAATATCCCCAAGAAGATTGATAGAAAAGACACTCGATCTTTGTAGTTTAAATTTTTAGCCGTTTCAATTGGGCGTTAATTTCTTCAAACATAATGCGATCGCTGTCAAGGATTGGGGAGAAAACCAAAAATTTTGGCCGCTCCTCCTAAAATGGCAACAACCAAAGCTATCAGAATCCCCCGATTGGTAAATTCCTGATAAGCGACTCTTGCAGTTAACCCTTTAATTTCTGCGGTTAGTCGCTCATCTAAAGCTTTAATGTCCCCTCTTAATTCTGATTGTCCTATCTCTAGCTTGTTTAAACGCTCGTTGACATCTCTTTGTAAAAAGTCGATTTTCCCCTCAATCCTTGTCAAGACAGCCTCAAGGGAATAAGTGACCGTTTCGTTAGACATTTTGCTAAACTCCTAATTAAGTAATCTCAATTAATTGTTAGATAGTGGCGCAGACTTCTGGTTCTTTGTATCTTATCTTTAATTGTAACTGGCTACTTAGTTGATGATAGGTGCTGCGTTACGACGGATTCTCACCTTCGAGTCAAAGCAGCAATTTTCCGTCTCGCGCACCCTTTCCTCCCCACTTCCCAATTCATAATTCATAATTCATAATTCCCATCGGACCGAAATCTGGGTAAAATTTGAGAGATACAATCGGTCAATTGGGCATGGATTATAAAGAAGCGGGCGTGGATGTGGAAGCGGGACGCGCTTTTGTCGAGAAAATTCGCCAAAATGTGGAAAGTACCTTCCGTCCTGAAGTTATCGGCGGTTTAGGCGGTTTTGGCGGCTATTTTCAGTTACCTTCCGGTTATCAGCAACCGGTGTTAGTATCGGGAACTGACGGTGTGGGAACCAAGCTAAAAATTGCCCATAGTCTCAATCGTCATGATACGGTGGGAATTGACCTGGTGGCCATGTGCGTCAACGATGTCCTAACCTCCGGGGCCGAACCTTTATTTTTCTTGGATTATCTGGCCACCGGTAAACTGGAAGCGTCACAGTTAGCGGCGGTGGTATCGGGAATTGCTAGGGCCTGTCGTGATAGTGGTTGTACTCTTTTGGGAGGGGAAACGGCGGAGATGCCGGGGTTTTATTCGGCGGGAGAGTACGATTTAGCCGGTTTTTGCGTCGGTATTGTCGAAAAAAGTCAATTACTCGACGGCAGTAAGGTGCAAATCGGCGATGTGGCTATCGGTTTAGCCAGTAGTGGGGTTCACAGTAACGGTTTTAGTCTTGTTCGTAAGATTATCGACACCCAGGGCTTAAATTGGCAAGATTGCCCCGCAATTTTGGCTGGCTCTAGCTTAGGTGAAGTTTTGTTAACTCCCACTAGACTTTATGTTCAACCTGTGCTAGAACTGCTGCGCTCTGGGTTAGATATTCACGCCATGGCCCACATTACTGGGGGTGGCATCCCAGAAAATTTGCCCCGCTGCTTGGGTAAAGGGCATTCCGTGCAGATTTACCGCAAAAGTTGGCCAGTTTTGCCGATTTTTCACTGGTTAGCCCAGATGGGTTCGGTTAATTCCGAAGCCATGTTTAATACTTTTAATATGGGTATCGGTTTTGTGATCATTGTCCCATCAGATCTGGCTCGATCGACTATTAATCAACTACAATCCTCTGGGATTAATGCCTACCAAATCGGCGAAGTGATTGCTGGTAAGGGGGAAATTGTTGGGCTTGATTAAGCTAAAAAACTCTTTCAGTCAACCCTACTTAGGGTTTGCTGAATAAATCTAAAAACCTTGTTGGATAAGAACTTTAGACTTTTTTCCCATCAAAAAGTGCCAGACATTGGGGTGATCGGGGGGGAAATTTAGGCACTTTTTCCCTGAAAATTAGGTAATTGACCCCCTGAAAATGGGTAAAACCCTACACCCGTTCGGCGGTTCGGCTGAGCGTTCGACTGAGCTCACGCCGAAGTCTCACCGTCGAAGCCTGAGCTCACGGCCGAAGCCCACACCCCACCCCCACGAAAAACTTTTTGTCGCAAACCCTAAATAATAGACCTCCTGCATGATTAAAAAGTCAGTCAATTCTAGGGGAGAAATCAGCCTATTCCCTGACTTCCCCCAGAATTCTGAGGGACAAAGCTCTAATCCTTAAAATCCTAACGTTTTAAAGGATAAATACCCGGTGGCAACCAAAATCCTTCTGTATAGCCATTCTCCCATTGCATATAAACGTGATCGAAGAAATCGAGGTTTTCAGCATGAAGGTCTTTAATTTGCCATTTAGTCCCATTTATTCCAGTTTCTGCTGGCTCATTCTCTTGACCTGGGTTAGGAAATTGAGTCCGTTTTGCCCCATCTTTGGTGATGAAATAGATATGACCAGACCCGTTCTCCGTTCCTTGGTACTTCCAGCGTGGCGCTCTTGCTCCAATTGCCCCACGAGGTGCTAGGTAATCTTTTTTCAAAAAGTAGAGAAACCCGAGACGACGCAGTTTTTTCTCAACGCCT
Source organism: Microcystis aeruginosa Ma_MB_S_20031200_S102 (assembly GCA_007095845.1). Lineage (GTDB taxonomy): Bacteria > Cyanobacteriota > Cyanobacteriia > Cyanobacteriales > Microcystaceae > Microcystis > Microcystis aeruginosa_D. The sequence goes on along the minus strand of SFBI01000135.1, from coordinate 7,550 downwards.
GTAACTTGAACACAATCATCTTCAAAAGTATTATTGAAGAGATTTTTCACTTTGTCAAATCCAAGCTTCTTAGCTATATATTTCATCACACAGGAGACAGAATAAGCACAGGGATGTCCAGCAATAGATGTCTCTGGGTCGGGTTCAACTAATTCGTTTAGTTTCTTATGACCTTCCTCCGTTGCTTCCATAAAGGTTGCTTTTGACTGAAGAATGGGTAGGATTCCTTGTTCAAATAACTGGCATCCTTCGGCATCACTTAACTTGTGATCGGTTGGTAGAGACTGGGTGTGTTCAAGTTTTTTGTAAGCATCTAAAACTAAACCCTCATAAATAGTTTTAGTATAATCTGAGGAATCGGCCACATAAATTATAATGCTGGTTTCTTCTTCATGATTAGTTTGATCATAGCCAAAGGCAGTAATTTTGCGCTTCCCAGGATTCGTGAATCCTGAATAAATAATCGACCAAGAACCGTCTGCTTTAACCTGATTATTACCTAGGGAATATTTGTCATCTGCTTTTAGTTCTACAGTGACTATTCCAGGATCGACTTTGCCTGTAAAAGTAACAGGTTTTAGACGTTCAAAGCGAGCATCATTGATGGGACTAAGAATTTGTAAGGAAGTCATGGTATTTCTCCTATGAGATTGTTGAAAAATTGACTGTTAGACGAATTGATCACCCAATGAAGGATTAAAAGCGATCGCTTCCAGATCGGTACGATAGATACCAACTTTATGAATTTCCTCTGGTAATCTTGGCCAGATATGGACTTCACTCTCAAAAGTGCGCCAAAGTTGGGGAGTAATTCGGAAGACTCGGTTATTAACAAAAGGAAGTCCTGCAAAATGTTCTTGCATTCTGACATTAACGCGCCGATTTAAGACCTCAAAGACTTTTTTGACCGTAGCAGGATTATCATATCCGTCGTAATGATTGAAAGTGATTCCTGTTTGATTTTTTAGCTGATTACAGAAGCTTTTAGGTTCTTCGGATCGTTGAACTTCTTTATAGCCATTAGCAAAAACATCATGAGCAATTGCCTCTAGGTAAAGTTGTCTTTGAGCGGCGGGATTTTTAGCGTAGAAAAGAATTTTTGCCACCGCCAAAGTTGAGCCAACACAATTGCCAAATGTTCCCCAACTACCGAAGGCCAATAAATCATCATAAGGTAACACAGAAGTTACATTCCAAGCCCCATTAAAAAGTCGGCCATCAATGATGACTAATTTAGCGCGTTGCTCGGAAGAATAGTTCTTGTATTTAGCCAGAAAATGCTCATCTAACTTCGCTTGTTCCCTGTCGTCTTTCTGATAATCATTAATACTACCATTTTGACGACGAGTTAAAATAGCTACCTCGAAATCCCAGTCAGTTTCTAATTCCTCTAAACCAACTGCTTGTAATTTTTCAGTCACAAGTTCTCGTGGTGATCGATCAATTTGTTGGTCTTTTTGACTCTTTGAATAGCTTTCTGCGCTTCCTGAATAGATTTTTGAAGTCGAGTCGCTGGGGCTTCTAAATCGGTTAGAATTTGTTGAAAGATAATCAGGCTCAAATCATCCACAAATTCTAATAATCTTCTCTCATAGCGAGCAATCACTAAAAATTCTTCAGGAGTTAACTCACCTTGATTAAATAATTCATAGCGTTTTTGCTGGAGAAAAGGGACTAAGTTTAGGATTTTCTGAGCAAGGTCTTTAGCGTCTGAGCGAGTCATTGTGTTCATCATTTTACCTCAAATTAAATAGGATAAATAGTAAGCATCTCTACGGAGCTTTTTGGTTGAGTTTAGCCACTAAAGGTTTAGCTTCTTTGAGATAGTTATCTAAAACTTTTTGAGCTTCTTTTAATTGTTCCTGAGAAGGAGGCTCTAAGTTTTGATAGATTTCATCTGTTGTGGCCGTAGAATTCTGAGGACAGAATGATTGAATTGCTTTTTTATCCATATTATTTCCGAAAATTACGGCTAGTTCATGATGATTTTGAGCCGTGAGAGATAATAATGCAATATAAGTCTCCGCTTGCTCTTTTCGACCGTTTAATTGAGCCTTTTCTTGGGTATATTGTTGGGTAATTGTTTGAATTTCATTGGCAAACTCTGGCATATTATTGCGATAGCGAGTGGGTGCTTGTTGAAATCGCTCTTCAAAGTAACGATAGAGTCCACCTTTTTCACCTTCTAACCAAGTATCTCGGTAAAGTTGATTAACTTCATTGAGCAACAAAATATATTGTTGAAAATTTTTATCTTGGCAAACAATAACAGATTTAAGATTTTTACGCTGAATGGGCTTAACAACAAAATTATCCAGTAAAAAGCCAACGATATTTTCTCCCGCTTTAACATAATCTGAATTGATCTGCACGGATATTTTAGCTTTTCCAAAGATGGAATTGAGATTGGTAATGGCACTCCCAATATCCGTGAGACTTTGGTTCAGTGAAACCCGTTGATCACCTGCCAATTGTCCGAGGGATTCTAAATAATTGACGGCAAGAAGATTGGCTTGAATGGTAGATTTAGCGACGGGTTTAAAGCGATCGCATCGTTCATCCATTCTAATCGGGGGAAACTTATAAGGATTAGAATCTCCCGTGACTGGAAATTCTTCAAATCCTTCTAATGTTCTTGTCCGACTATTTTCACGAGTTAAAACGCCAGAAGGAGACGGAAATTGAGTTTGAGCAAAGGATGATTGGAGTTTCTCGGTTTCATCCAGTCGGTTTTCTCGTCTAAGACAGGATTCATATATATCTTTTCCCAGCTTTTCAGATGTTTCTTGAATTGTTCCTGATACCTTACTAAATTCTCGGACTTGGCTTAAATCCTCATGGCAACCACTGGTTATTAGAGTCAGCGAAATCAGAGAAATCCAAAGACTTGATTGCCGAAGATTCGCTTTGACATTTTTACGGTGAAGTTTCATAGAAAACAACCTCCTTTTGAGTTGATTTCTCTAACTTTTACTCAATCGACATTTTTGTAGAACAAATGATTACCAATTGTTTTTGTTAAGGTGGCACCTTGAGTCCAAGAAGGTTTAACGGATTTTGCATGATAATGAGTTGCTCCATTCGTTGGATCAGGGATAGTGCGGGTAAGAACTTTTCTAGCACTTTCACGACAATTATCGAACACTGGGTCGCCTATTTTAACCGACTTGATTTTTGCTCGATTTGCATCTGAAGGATTCCAACAGGAAAACTGCCAAGATTTAAGACATACGTTTACAACATCCTTGCCATACCATGTTTGTTTAGCAACACGATTAAGAATGACCCAACCTACTGCAATTTGTCCCAGTTCAGATTCTCCGCGTGCTTCCCCATAAATTGTTCGAGCCATAATATCCGAAGCGTCTGGGGCCACCTCACCGCTATCACTTCCAGAATCAGGTAAATTAATGGGATCGCCAATTTGAATTAGATTGGGATTAGAAATTTGTGGATTAAGATTAAGCAATCTTGTGAGGGATAAATTATGGTTTTGGGCAATTTTGTAGAGGCTATCTCCTGCCTTAACTTTGTATTGATTCGCCATGAGCTTTTCTCCTGATAAATTTGGGAAACATCGGTTAGGTAAAATTGAAGCCAAACCTAACTAATTTAAGATCACTTAATTTGACAATGCCCTTTTAACGGCTTGACGAATTTGCTCTAAACGCACGGTTGTGCCATTCGGTGTTCCAGGGCAAGAATTATAATCACGATCGCGGTGTCCTAAAATACGAGGAAGGTTGCGATTGGGGTTTCCAGAAAAATAGGTGGGAGTAGAAACAAGAACAGTAGGATCATTAATACCCATCCGTTTACACAACTGAGTGCAAAGAGCAACCGCAGAATTGAATTGTGTATCTGTAATACTGCTTGATACATAGTTTCCATCAAAAGCAATACCAAAACCGTCATTAACTTTGTCATGCGCCCCTCGTTTGCGGTCATAACGACCTTCATAAATACGACCACTGGGCATAATGACATAGTGATAGCCAATGTCAGACCATTGGAGGGAATTTACATGATAATCGCGAATACTTCTCATGCGCTGAAATTCGCTGGTTTGGTTTGCACTCGGAGACAAAGCAGGATTAGTAGTGTGATGAATGGTAATGCGTTGGGCATTAAGATTGGGAAGGCTAGAAGGAGTAGGCGGTGCGCCCCAAACTTGACGAGTGATAATGTTAAGGGTAGGAGAACTTTCTTGAATATCGATCTCTTTTTGGAGCTTTTCTTGATCTGATGCAATGACTTCTAGCAATCGCCGTCCACCTTGAGAAAGGACAATCTGTGCATCCCACTTCCCCCCTTCAACGATGGGTTTAGCCACATCAAATTGCCCATCAATACGAATTAGCAATTCTTCACCATTAGCAAGGTTATCGACTTCTCCCTTAATGACAAAAGGTTCTGATGTTTTGATAGTTGTAGGTAGATGGGTGATGCGAATAGTGGCAACAGCTTCCACTACTTGAATATTGGCGTATGCTGTATTATCTGTGGGATCGCCAATGACAATTTTTAAGCGGCGATCACCCGCAGACAGAAAGACTAAGTTAATTTGCCAAGTTCCGTCATCTGCAACGTTTCCCCCTGAGACTTTATACTGATAATCAATGATTAATTCAACGGGTTTTTCTCGTAGATCATCTGATGCTGTTCCTTTAATGACAAAATTCTGATTAGTTTCGATTGTTTCGGGAACACTGGTAATAGTAATCATGATGACTTCCTCCAATTTAGTAAATGGTTGAAATGGGAAAAATTTAATTATTGAAATGAGAGTAATTAATCCTCATCTAAAATCAAACTAAATTCGATAGTTTGTAAGAGATTTCCATCTCGATCTAAAGCACGGAATTTGAATAAATTCTCCTCTGTACTATCCAGTTGAATCTCAAATTTCCATTGTCCATCCATCGGTTCAACTTCCCCGATAATGAACATTACCTCTCCACTAACAGTCGTAATAATCTTGGTGACAGAAGCATTTGCCATCCCTGAAAAAGTAAGCGGCTTACTAATATTATGAACCGTTTCAGGGGTTGGGTACTCTACTGTAAAAACAGATTCTGATAAGGATATTGGCGCAGGTTTTGCAATATTATTGTATTCAACAATTAAATCAATTGATTCAAATCCTTGCTGATGATAGTCAGCCATAAATGCTTGAAGTTTTTGCCAATCTTGAGCATTAATTAAGCCAATCGATCCAGCAGAACCAGGAGGATCATCATCAAATTGAATGGCAAAACTTCCCCGTTTAACACCATCTGCATCTACAGTATTTGGCTCAATCAAATAAAAGTTTTCCTCACTCTTGGCTTCTGAAGTTAAGTCAAAAGGTAGGGTCGAAACAGTATAAGCAGGAATACCCACTTTACCACAGCAGGGAATCGGACCCCGACCAATCAAGCTTTGAGCAGAGATAAACTGATAGAGAGGAAACCCTGATGTTGCCTCATAAATATTTTTTGCTTCATCTTTTTCCATAATCGCCAATTGACCTTTCACTAAGGTCTGATAACTATCATGTATCTCCTCTAAAGATGAGGGATCGTCATTCAAATTCATCGTAAACCGTAGCCAACTCATAATATTATCCTCCTAGAAATAGGTAAATTAGGCACAATTTTCACTCGAAATAAATCTAGATAATGGTGAGTCTGAATGAAATTGTTTGCAGTAAACGGCCAGACGAATTGTAGGCTTGAAAAGTGAAAGGACGATTGACTCCACGGTTTAAAAACTTGTAATCAAAACGCCATGTTGCACCTGCACTGGTCAGTTCAGCAATTTTGAAAGGACCACCGGGACCGACTAAGGCGATGATTTTTGAGACTTCTGGTTTTGCCGTTCCTGAAAAGGTAATAGAGGTATTAACAGGTTGGTTTTGACCTGAAGTGGGTTGCTGTACGGTGAAAACTTGAGATTGAGGTAGCAGCGGAGAACTACCGTTGTACTGAACAATTAAGTCAATACGATTATGTCCTCGTTGACGATAGGCTTTAAGATATTGATCGTAATCATTCCACTCAGAACGAGTTCGGATGACAATACAACCAGCAGAACCAGGACTGCGATCATCAAAATGAATACCAAATTGACTTCTTGCAATACCATTAACAAATATCCTTCCCTCAGACCATCGCGAATTGAGAATATGATAAAAATTGCTACGGATTCCAGGTGTATTGGTATGATTAATTGGAGAGGTACTAACAGAATAATTGGTTATGCCAACCTTGCTGCAGGATGGAATCGGTCCTTTAGCCCTTGTAGATTGATCATTGAGGCATTGATACGGAGCATATCCTGATGTTGCTGTCCAAGATTTAATGGAAGTGTTTCCTTCCATGACATGAAGTTTGCCTTGACGGAACTGATTAGTTCGTGATGTTGGCAAATCCATTTTAAAGAGTAAATAAGCCATAATTGATTCTCCTTTCTAATCAAAAGTGTTTTTCGATCATTTAAGCAATTACTGTTGTCCCAGTGATTAAATCTTTAAACTTTGCTGCAACCTGATTTTCCCAAGCCTGAAAAATCAGATCATCTTCAAATCAGCAATGCTCTAAAGTTGATAAATATCAATCTAACAAAAACTCAAAGCTTTACTATACAAGCTTTACAAGCATAAGTTGTTAATAGTTTTACATGACAGGTTCGGTAGAGCCATAAATTTTGAGGATTAATGGTAGAATTAGGATTGATCAGAACTCCGATATCTCGGTATTCAGGTTGCTCATCCAAAGCGTAAGCCGCTAACTCACTACAAATCCATTTATCAGGACAATTGAGAGCTTCAGACAGTAATTTTTTGACTTTTTGCCGTGATAAAAGATTGAGTATCTGACCGGGTAAACTTCCAGAAAAGGCATGAGCTAGGATTAGTTTATAGTCATATTTTTTACCTACTTCTGGTTTGAGAATCTCAACAATACGCTCTGCAATCTCATCAGTTAAATCTTTGGGTTTGCGGAAGAAAATTTGGCAATCAGAAGGTTCAAAATAGGGATACAGAGGATTTTCTTCCACCATATTCGTGCCAGCATTCGCTTCAATACAGGTATTTTCACCCGTAACGATGAGAGCGTGAGTAGCAGAAATATTGCTGATTTTATCCCACTTAGTAAAATAAGCAATCCCCCGACCGACTGGATTTGTTCCGTCATAGGTAAAACCGATGTAACCCTTGTTATAGTTAACTCCGTAAACAGGGTTCAAGGTGACGATTTCAAGTTCGGCTTTTTGTTGTAGTTGAGTAGTCATTTTTTTGCCTCTCAGAACGTAACAAAGGACGTTTTAACTCTGTGCGGAAGTGAAATAGATGAGTTAGATAGCTGGCGTGACTAGGTAAAATTAGGTGCGGTATTTATACTTACTACTCTAGATCGTCTATCAGAGCTTGCTGCCCTAAAGACGGCAAATTATAGTTATTTCAAATAAGAACGAGACACTAGGCGACACAATAAGTACGAATAATTTCATCAAGGGTTGTCCCCACAGGAGCATACATTCTTGCCCTCTTTAATGCACTAAAATCA